>NZ_NFLO01000007.1:0-122943 GCF_002160935.1 Drancourtella sp. An12
CACAGTTGGGTTTTCAAAGCTATCAACATAATAACAGCAGTCAAATCTGTGTCCACAATATAGGATTAAATCTCAAAATACGTACAAAAAGGATTTTACCCGTGTCCTCTTTATAGGGCTCATTTTAGATCAAATACTACGGTTCCATTTTGCACTTTTCTATATCTAACCGGTATTTCAGTTTAAATTGTACGGCTCAATTTTAGGCTTTTCTTAATTCAGCCGAATTCCAAACTCAAATACTACGGCCCCAATACTGAAGTCCGTCTTTTGAACCGCAGACAAACTGCTTACCACTTCTGGTTTCTTCCTGCGCATAGAAAAAAGGATGTCTCCTGATTGTGGAAACATCCTTCTTCTTAGCTTCTTATCCTAAGATTGTCTTTAAATCCTCTTCCGGCGTTGTAACCGGAGCAATTCCATATTCTTTTATCAGATACTCCGCCACACCTTTTGAAAGAAATGCCGGCAGTGTCGGGCCAAGCCGGATATTTTTGATGCCGAGGTGAAGAAGCGTCAGCAAAATGCAGACCGCTTTCTGTTCATACCAGGACAGAATCATAGACAGCGGCAGTTCATTAACACCACATCCGAATGCATCTGCCAGTGCCAGTGCAACCTTGATGGCACTGTAGGCATCATTGCACTGTCCCATGTCGAGCATCCGCGGGATTCCTCCGATTGTTCCCAGATCCAGATCGTTAAACCGGTATTTTCCGCAGGCCAGAGTCAAAATCACCGTATCCTTTGGTGCCTGTTTTACAAACTCTGTATAATAGCTTCTTCCAGGGCGGGCTCCATCGCATCCTCCTACCAGGAAGAAATGCCGGATCGCTCCGCTTTTCACACCTGCGATGATCTGACCCGCCACACTCAGAACTGCCTGATGGCCGAATCCGGTCATTGTGGTGCTGCCGCCGTTGCTTCCTGTAAATTCCATATCTTTTTCATATCCACCAAGTTCCAGTGCTTTTTGGATCACCGGGGTAAAATCTTTGTCCTCACCAATGTGGACCATGCCCGGATATCCTACTACTTCCGTTGTAAATACCCGGTCCGCATAACTGTCCTTTACCGGCATCAGACAGTTTGTCGTATAAAGAACCGGTGCCGGAATGTCTGCAAACTCCTTCTGTTGATTCTGCCATGCGGTTCCAAAGTTTCCTTTCAGATGCGGATATTTCCGAAGCATCGGATATGCATGAGCCGGCAGCATCTCACCGTGGGTGTAAACCTGGATTCCCAGATCTTTCGTCTGTTCCAATAGAAGTTTCAAATCATAGAGATCATGACCGGTCACAACGATGAACGGTCCTTTTTCCACTTTCCAGGATACTTCTGACGGCTCCGGATTTCCAAATGTTTCCGTGTTGGCACGGTCGAGCAGTTCCATGCATTTCAGGTTCACTGCTCCGGTCTCCATAACCACCGGAAGAAGTTCTTCCATTCCCCAGTCCTCTGCAAGTATAGATAATGCCTTGTAGAAAAAGGTGTTGACTTCCTCATCCACATAGCCCAGTACCATGGCATGATAAGCATACGCCGCCATTCCCCGGATTCCAAATAAGATCAGAGATTTCAATGACCGGATATCCTCCTGTGCTTCCCAGATCCGTTTCATATCATATTCATCGGTGTTCCCGCACTTTGCTTCGCATACTGCGCAGCCCGGCGCAATCTGCTCTTTTTCTGCTCTTACTTTATCAATCAGCCTTTCAATGGCTTCATCATCAAAATTGACATTTGTGACAGTAGCAAACAGACCTTCCAGAATCAACCGGTCCGTATTTTCTGTCTTCGGATTGGACGCACACGTCCTTGCAAGTCCGATCAGCGCCCCGGTCAGTTCATCCTGAAGGCCTGCTGTCCTTGCTGTCTTCCCACAGACTCCCGCTTTCCCGGTACATCCGCTGCACCCTGCCGTCTGTTCACACTGATAACAAAACATCTGCTTTTCCATTTTCTGTCCTCCTTACTGTTTCGTTCCATGGCCAGTATACAGGAGTCAGAAAGCAAAATATGTTGTAAGTACAACAGATTTTATATTATTTTAATGTCGTCCGCACAATCCTTGTGACGCAGTCCCGGAGTTCCTTCTGTGATATCGTTCCATCAGCCAACGCCTGCCGGATACTTTCCTGATCCTCCGGTTCTCCCGGCATTACCAGATCATTTCCTGCCTTAATGCATCCCGCAGCCGTACAGTCCTCACTCAGCTGCGTCGTTGTCCAGTCCGTCATGATCAATCCCTGAAATCCATATTCACAGCGGGCTGCTTTCGTACAGAGATCATAACTGTTTGCCGCATGGATACCATTGATCAGATTATAGCTTGTCATGATTGCAAGCGGCTGCGTTTCCCGAATAACAATTTCAAAGCCGCGCAGATAGATTTCCCGAAGGGTTCGTTCCGAAAGAATACTGTCGGATCCGCTCCGGTTATCCTCCTGATTATTGCAGGCAAAATGCTTCACAGTCGTTCCGCATCCAGGGTGCTTCTGCACTCCTTTTGTCATGGCTGCGGCAATTTTTCCGCTGAGGAACGGATCTTCCGAATAATACTCAAAGTTCCGTCCGCACAGAGGATTCCGGTGGATATTCATTCCCGGCGCAAGCCAGAGCGTCACTTCAAAACGTTCCATCTCCTCGCCCACTGCATTGCCAACTTCCCGGATCAATTCTTCATTCCACGTCTGAGCCAGAAGTGTTCCGACAGGGAACGCCGTACAATATTGATAATAAATATCTCCTTCCTGTTCCGGCCCATCGTAAAAAAATCCTCTTTCAATCGCCGCTTCAAACGGAATCGTCTGCACTTTTCCATCGGACACCACATAATTCTGACTCAGGCGCAGGCCTGCCGGTCCGTCAGCCAGAACAATCGCTTTTACTCCCTGTCCGGCCGCACAGGAGCTGGTCTCACCTGCAGATCCAGGCACCGAAATCCCGGCTGCTCCAAGATTGCTTCCCTGTCCGCTTCCTGGATCTCCCACAGCAAGCAGGATCAGCTGATCCTCGGACAGCCCACTGGTGATTTCCGCCGCTTCATCCCCCGGCTCTTTATAATCGTAACAATACCGGATAGTATCAAGTCCGTCCAGATCATAGGAAAAGTGCGGCACATTCTCCATATTGTTTATCAGCGCTTCATACCGCTTCCGGATTTTTTCAGCCGGAACAGACAGCTCCTCCAGAGTTTCTCTTAGTGGACAGATATGCTCTGTTTCTGCCAGCACTTTCTCCTGCTTTACATCAAGGATACCTTCCAGTGTGCTTTCCATAAGGGAATTTCCCACATAGATTCCGTAGCATCCCGATTCCAGAATCCATGCTGCCCGGCTTTCATCAAAGGAAGTCAGTGTTCCGGCATCAAAAGTCATCTCAACCGTCTCCTCTTCTCCCGGAGCCAGTATCCTGGTCTTGGCAAACGCGCACAATCTACGGAACTCTTTTTCAATCTTTCCGACTGGAAGGGATACATAAAGCTGAACCACTTCTTTTCCGGAAAACTCCCGGCTGTTATTTTTCACTTTGACTGTGACTCGTACCTCCCCATTTTCTGATGTTTCGATACGTGCCGTATTTATGGAGAAAGACGCATAGGACATTCCATACCCGAATCCATAACGCACCGGAATCTCGAAGGTATCAAAATAACGGTATCCCACATAGATGCCTTCCTCGTACTTCTCCTCCTCAATATTTCCGTTGTTATGCGAAAATGTTGCGGCATTCGGATAGTCATCATAAGAAAATGCCCATGTATCAGTCAATTTTCCACTTGGAGAAACAATCCCGCTGATAACATCTGCCACGGCAGTGCCGCCCTCCTGGCCCGGCTGTGATACCGCCAGTACTGCCTGAATCTGCGGAAGCTTTTCAATGAATGACAAATCCACAACTCCTCCGGAATTCAGAAGCAGAATGACCTTCTCATACCTGTCACAGACATCCGAAAGAAGAGTATACTCTTCATCACTCAGAAAATAATCTCCTTTTTCTGCCCGTCTGTCCGCCCCTTCCCCTGCATTCCGGGCAAGGACGAAAACTGCCGCATCCGCATCGACAGTATAAATTTCCGGTCCTGCCGGAACATGAAATGGAGAAGTGGAATATGCGGTGAAAAAATCTATTCCGCTTTTTGTTTTTTCAAGAATCGCTTCTTTCCATTCCAACCGTTTTCCCTTATATTCTTCTTCATATTCATGGAGCCATTTCTCCGTCATAATTTCAAATCCGGCATCTTTCAAACCTTCATAGATGCTGATACTTCTTCTCTCGTTTACATCTCCGGAACCGGTGCCTCCTTTGACTGTTCTGGACGCACCAGAACCAAACAGCGCAAGTTTACTTCCCTTTTTGAGCGGAAGCAGATGCTCCTCATTTTTCAGAAGGACAATCCCCTCTTCTGCTGCCCGGCGCGCAATTTCCCCATGAAGTTTCTCATATGCTTCCGGTTCCCGGCTTGTTGTTCCTGTAAACATGGTTTCTTTTCTTTCAAAGTGCATGTTCCTCACCTCGTTTCAGATTTTCAGCTTCTTTTTTGCTTGATTTATATATAAATTTTTACATCGTTTTACTATGTTGTCAATACGAAAGATACCTCTGCTCATAATTGAACAGACATCTTCCATATGCTATGATAAAAGAAAAACGGAGGACAGACTATGATTGATTTTCAGAACAAAAAAGTATTCAAACTCAGTAAAGCAAAAGAAAAGCATCTTCCGAAAGAAATCCTGGATCTTTTGATTTATGGTGAAGAAATCGTCGGGTACTACAGTGCTCTGCGGGACTATGTGGTATTCACAAACAAACGACTGATCGCCTGCAATGTACAAGGCATTACCGGATCCAAAAAGGATTTTACTTCCCTTCCGTATTCCAAAGTTCAGGCATTTTCTATCGAAACAGCCGGAACCTTTGATATGGATTCCGAATTGACCCTCTACTTCAGCGGCCTTGGCAATGTCACATTTGAGTTTTCTGCCGGAGGAGATATAAGAGAAATCGGAAGACTGATCTCTTCCTGTATTTTATAAGAAAAATGAAGCTATTCAGCACGAACTATAAAAAGGGCTGTAAAATCCCGCCGACCGATTACCGGTTGGCGGGATTAATCCTTTTAGATATATAATTAGAGTTAAGTCAGATTTATTTTTAATAAATAATCCTTCTCTTTTTCACTAAATGATTTGCCACATTCTTGCACATTAGACCACTTAAACAAAATACTTGTATCATTCATAGTAAAGGTAAATTTTTGAACAAAGGCTGATTTTCCCTCTACATCCTGTCGAACAGACAATTCCTTCTTATTGTAATTTGTTAAATCAATGGTCTCCTTTTCTTCAATACTCCATAAATTAACCGGAAGATATTGAGGAAGAATTACTTCAATACGATCCCCTGTTTTAGCATCAGGAAGTTCGATTACACAATCAAGGGTGTCTTCTACATAGGATTCCGATAAATCTTTTAAAGAAAATTCTTTTCCATTGATAATTACAATATTGCTTTTAGGATAGCCCTGCTCATCTCGTGGGAATTTTGTTATATCAAAAGATTCACTGGATTTGTCCGTATGATTCCCACATCCCCAAATCATTGTTAAGACTAACATCAGGGGGAATAGTCCTAAAATTTTCTTGTATATTGCCATGCATTCGACCTTCTCTCAAACTGTAAGTGAAATTTCCAAACGAATCTAATGAAACTCTTTTGCTAACCTCTTATGTATATAATAATTTCCACCCTTTATATTGTCAATTATAATGAGTTATGCTTCAGACAAATCCCATTCATAATACAGAATCCGAATTATATCAGTATCCATCCAAACAAGGATGCGCATATACAAATCTATGCAACACGAAATGCAACATGAAATAGAAAAAGTGCCGTAAACACGGCACTTTTCTTATGGACCTGGCGGGAATCGAACCCGCGTCCGAAAGCCTCTCCATCGGAGCATCTCCCATCACAGTCATTATTTTAAGATTCCCCCGGACTGCCGCCTAATGACAGGCTGCAATCTTCGGTAGCTTCATAAAATCTTCCATCTCCTCAAAGCTTTGGAGACGAAGTGCCCCGCAAGTGTCGAAGCCGGTGATCCGGACCGCGGGAAGTCCGGAGCCGACTGCTGCCGAAATTAGGCAGCGTACGCTAATTTATTATTGTCTGCGTTTATTTTTAAGTTACGGTTTACTGCGCGGTCCCGTCCCGCGGATGGCTTCTCCAACTTTAAAACCCCCGTCGAAACCAGTACAAGCCCTGGTTTTGCAGACAGTTGTTCTATTATTATACGCAGGCGACCTGACCTTGTCAAGGCCCGCCCGCAGTCTTTCTTTCAGCTCTTTTTCTAAATGTTGTGGTCGATCCATGCTTTTGCAAGATCCATCCACTGGCCGCACTGAGCTTCCACGCCTCTTCCGTCACTGGAAAGGCTTAACTCAGTCGCTGTTCCAAGTCCGTGCTCTCCTTTCGGGAAGAGATGGAACTCTACCGGAACACCGGCCTTTACGAGCGCATTTACATAGAGGAGGGAATTCTGAACCGGAACGGACTGATCCTCATATGTATGCCAGATAAACGTCTTCGGTGTGTACTCTGAAACATTCAGTTCCAGAGAACATGCTTCTTCCAGACTTTCCTCCGCCTGGGCACCCAGAAGGTTCTTAAAGGAGCCTTCGTTCCGGAATGTGCCGGCTGTGATCACCGGATAGCTTAAAATCTGTCCGTTCGGACGGATCATCTCCGATGTGGTATCGAGAATGTTGGCAAGCTCCGGAATGTGCCAGTAGGTGGAAACCATGGCTGCAAGATGTCCTCCTGCCGAGGATCCCTGAATCAGAATCCTGTCCGGATCAATGAACCATTCTTCTGCGCGTTCTCTAAGCATCTTCATGCATGCAGCCGCCTGAATGAATGCATCCGGAAATACATCATCCGGAACAGTTGAATACCGGAGCACTGCCGCATGATATCCCATCTCCATGAACCGTACCGCCAGACCTTCTGCCTCTCTGTCCGATGTCATGGCATAGCCGCCTCCCGGACAGATCAGAACACAGGGTCTTTTGCGGCCATCATAAAGCTCTTTTGAATTGCTCCAGAAATATGTATATAACCTCGCGTTTGTTTCCTCGCCCTTGATTGTTACAGGAATTGTCTCGTATACCATGCGCCGGTCCTCCCCATTTTATATTTTATTTATTCTTCATCTTCCAGTCCCAGAATCTCTGCAAGTACCTCGATGATAATTTCATTCGTACAGGATTTCACATATCCAAGCATATGAAGTGAAATCTCGTCCGACTTCTGCGCGTCTGTCAGATCAGGATTTTTCTTCGTCATATCAATCAGCTGGATCAGCTGCGGTGTAAGCTCTTCATATGTCTCGATCGTTGTCTGGGAAACAAGATTTCTGAGATCTTTTTTTGTTACTGGTACCATTTCTATTATACCTTCCTTTTCACTTTGAATCTACCCAAAATTGCGAATTTTGAAATCTCTTTGCGCTTCTCTTGCCTGATCTTTTTTGGCAATATCCGCACGCTTGTCATAAAGCTTCTTTCCTTTTGCCAGCCCGATTTCCACTTTGACAAGACTGCCCTTTAAATACACTTTCAAAGGCACAAGTGTCATTCCTTTTTCTTTCATTTTTCCAAGCAGTTTGTTGATTTCCTGCCTGTGCAGCAGGAGTTTGCGTACCCGGAGCGGATCTTTGTTGAAAATATTTCCTTTCTCATACGGGCTGATATGCATTCCGTACACAAAGACCTCCCCGTTTTCGATGCGGATGAAGGATTCTTTGATACTGCACTTTCCCATCCGCATCGATTTCACCTCGGTTCCTGCAAGGGAAATCCCGGCCTCATAAGTCTCAAGAATAAAATAATCATGATATGCTTTTTTGTTGTTGGCGATCAGTTTTACACCTGTCTTTGCCATCTCCTAGTCCCCTTCCTTTCCAAGCTCAAAGTCGATTGTCCTTTGAAGCTCGTTTGCCGCCATGACACGGACGCATACTTTCTGTCCAAGCCGGTAAGTCTTTCCGGTGTTGATGCCCTGCATCTCGTAGCGGTCTTCGATATACTCATAATGATCATCCGTCATATTCACTACATGGACCAGTCCCTCGATGGTATTCGGAAGTTCCACGTACATGCCCCACTTGGTGATACCGGAGATCACACCTTCGTACTCTTCACCGATGAAATTTTTCATATACTGTACTTTTTTCAGTTTGACCGTTTCCCGCTCAGCCTCTTCTGCCCGGCGTTCGGTCTCGCTTGCGTGCTTTGTCACTTCCTCGAGAATCGACTGATAATGCCGGATCCGCTCTTCATCCATCCGGCCGCGAAGCGTCTCCTTGATGATCCTGTGGATCTGAAGGTCCGGATAACGCCGGATCGGGGAAGTGAAATGAGTATAGCAGGATGCCGCAAGTCCAAAATGTCCTTCATTTTCCGGCGTATATTTTGCCTGCTTCATGGACCTAAGTGCCAGTCTTGCAATCATCGGCTCCTCCGGCTTCCCTTCTACTTTGGCAAGGAGCTTCTGGATCTCTTTTGGATGCACTTCATGATTGCCGATATGCATCGTATAGCCGAAATTGTGGAGGAAAATCGCAAGTTTGCGAATCTTCTCCTCATCCGGCGCTTCATGAATCCGGTAGACAAACGGAATCTCTCTCCAGAAGAAATCTTCCGCCACTGTCTCGTTGGCCGCAAGCATGAAATCTTCGATCAGCTTTGTCGCCGTATTTCTCTCATACGCTTTCAACTCGACCGGGCGTCCCTGCTCATCCAGAATCACCTTCGTTTCCGGGAAATCAAAGTCCACCGCCCCCCGTCTGTGGCGCTTTTCTCTCAAAATGGAGGAAAGCCTCGCCATCTCCCGAAACATCGGGACAAATTCCTCATATTTCCGGCACTGTTCTTCATCTTCGTCTTCCAGAATCTGTTTCACCGCTGTATATGTCATACGGCGGTCAACCCGTATCACGCTCTCGCAGATCTCATGGTCCACGATCGTACCGTTTTCATCAATCTTCATCAGGCAGCTCAGCGCCAGCCGGTCCTCTCCCGCGTTTAGGGAACAGATTCCGTTGGAAAGGGTGTGCGGAAGCATTGGAATCACACGATCCGCCAGATAAACGCTTGTCCCGCGTTTTTTTGCTTCCCGGTCCAGGGCACTGTTTTCCTGCACATAATTGGTCACATCCGCGATGTGAACGCCCAGATAAAAACTTCCGTCCCGTACTTCCAGGGAAACCGCGTCGTCCAGATCCTTGGCGTCCTCGCCGTCGATCGTCACCATCCGGACATCCCTCAGATCTCTTCTTCCAAAGCGGTCTGCTTCGCTGACAGGCTTTGCCACACGCTCCGCCTGGTTCATTACCTTCTCCGGAAATTCAATCGGAAGTTCGTAGGACATGGCGATACTCAGCACATCGGTTCCCGGATCGTTGACATGTCCGAGAATCTCCACGACTTCACCTTCCGGCTTTTTCCCGTCTCCGCCGTAGGAAGTGAGCTTTACAACGACCTTGTGTCCGGTCACCGCTCCTTTTGATTTTTCCTCAGGCACAAACACATCCTGTAAAAACTTCTGATTATCCGGAAGAACAAATCCGAATGATTTATTTTTCTGATAATAGCCGACGATCCGGGACATCCCGCGTTTCAGGATCTTGATGACTTTCCCTTCCTGCCGCTGTCCTGTCTTTGGTCCTGCACCTCTTGTGATCTGGATTTCCACTTCGTCTCCCTGCAGGGCACCGCCGGATTCCTCTTCCGGGATAAAAACATCGTCATCCGATCCCTCGATGGATACGAAACCAAATCCTCTGGCATGGGCCTGATAGATTCCGGTCAGCCTGTTCCCCTGACCTTTTACATAGTTTCCTTTCTGGGTCTTATGGATCTTTCCTTCGGATTCCAGAGCATCCAGAATTTCTTTTAACTCCTGCCTCTCTTCCTTTTTCACCTGAAGGACGGAGGCCATTTCTTTCATCTTCATCGGGACATAGAAATCGTCACAGATGAACTGGTATACCATTTTCTTTCTTTTCTCATATTGTCTTTCCATTATCTGTACCTCACATACTCCCTTCTATTCTATCTGATATGGTAAAAAAAGAACACTCTATTTTTTGAAATAGAGTGTTCTGCATCTTCTTTCATTAAGCAAATACTTTTAAATTCAATACTGCAGCAAGGATAAGAAACAGTGCGGCAAGGATCTTTGTGACTTTCACGAGAGTTCCCTCAATGGAACGTCCTCTGTTCTGTCCCCAGTAGGTATCCGCCATACCGGCAATCGTTCCCAGACCGGCTGATTTTCCTTCCTGCATTAATACAACTGCTGAAAGAGCAATACAGTCTATTACAAATAAAATTGTGATCACGATTTTCAAAATTTCCAACTTCTACACCTCCTGCGCATAAACCATATATAATACTACCATATCCTTCCGGTTTGCGCAAGCAGTTTTTCGCTTCTTTTCAGCCCCTTATTTTCTTTTCGAGATCTTCCTGATCAGGAAAATGGATTCTTGTAGATGGCAGTATCTCCAAGTTCTTCTTCTATTTTCAATAGGCGGTTGTATTTTTCCACCCGTTCTGATCGGCATGGAGCCCCGGTCTTGATCTGCCCGGTTCCAAAAGCCACCGCAATGTCAGCAATCGTTGTATCCGCCGTCTCACCGGAGCGATGGGAAACAATGGATCGATACCCGTGCTCCCGGGCCATCCGGATGGTATCAAAGGCTTCTGTGAGTGTACCGATCTGATTGATCTTTACCAGAACCGCATTTGCTGCCCGGCAGTCAATCCCTCGTTTCAGCCTTTTTGTACTGGTCACGAAGAGGTCATCACCTACCAGCTGTGTCTGAAGCCCGAGTCTTGTATTCATCAGTTCCCATCCCGGAAAATCCTCTTCTTCCAGACCGTCCTCAATAGATACAATCGGATATTTTTCGATTAGTTCTGCATAGTAGTCAATGAGTTCTTCCGCGGTGCGAACTACCTTTTTCTCTTTTCCTTTGCTTTCTCCCACAAACACATATTTCCCGAAATCTCTGTCATAAATTTCCGAGGCTGCCGCATCCAGACAGAGTACAATGTCTTTTCCTGCCCGGTATCCTGCCGTCTCAATGGCCTCCATCAGAATGTCACAGACACTCCCGGTATCCGGAAGGTCCGGGGCAAAGCCTCCTTCATCGCCCACTCCGGTATGATATCCTCTTCCCTTCAGAAGCGCCTTAATCATATGATAGACTTCTGTGCACATCCGAAGTCCTTCCCGGAAGCAGCAGGCCCCTGCCGGCATGATCATAAATTCCTGAAAGTCAATGATATTGTCCGCGTGTCTTCCGCCGTTCAGAACATTCATCATCGGCACCGGCATCCGTCTGGTATGCACACCGCCAAGATAGCGGTAAAGCGGCAGATGCAGACTCATCGCCGCCGCTCTTGCTGCTGCCATGGACACACTCAGGATGGCATTGGCACCAAGATTGCTCTTATCTTCCGTTCCGTCAAGCCGGATCAGCAGATGGTCAAGTTCAGTCTGTTCCAGCGCATTGACTCCAATGACTTCTCTTGCGATCCGGTCATTGACATGATTCACAGCCCTCTCCACGCCACGGCCGCAGTAGCGGTCCTGCTTTTCCTTATCCCGAAGTTCTTTCGCCTCATATCTCCCGGTGGAAGCTCCCGACGGGACACTTGCCGTTCCAATCGTGCCGTCCGCCAGAAGTACCTGTGTCTCAATCGTCGGGTTTCCCCTGGAATCGAGGATTTCTCTTGCGTATATATCTCGAATTGCGTTGCAGTGATGCATTGTTTTTTCCTCCTTCCAGGCATAGTATCTCCCAAAAAAAAATCCGGCATACCCGTCAGAAAGCTTTACATATTATTTCCTTTACTTTTCCTTTCAGGATCGTTGACTTTTTCTTTCCGGAGGGTTACAATTTTGGAGATAAATTCTTCATAAAACGAAAGAAAACGAGGAAGAAAAAATGAACGGTCAACATCATGTGGATATGAAGTATTCTATCCCAAAACCATCATCCAAAATCAAACCCAAATCCAAAATCCGGGATTTTGTGGTCATGACGGCCGCCACTGCCATCATGGCATGCGGTATTTATTTTTTCAAATTTGCAAATAATTTTGCATTCGGCGGTATTACAGGTCTTGCGGTCCTTGTCGCCAAGACCGGAACCATCAGCAGCAGTGATTTTAACTTTGTCTGCAACATTGTCCTTCTGGTTCTGGGATTCCTGATCATGGGAAAAAGCTTTGGAGCAAAAACATTTTACTGCAGCATGCTTCTTTCCTTTCTCCTGTCTATCCTGGAGCGTGTTTACCCGATGGACGGACCACTTACCAACCAGCCTGTCCTGGAACTGATTTTTGCCATCGCTGTTCCCGCTTTCGGATCGGCAGTTCTCTTTAATATGGGCGCATCCAGCGGCGGAACCGACATCGTGGCGATGATACTGAAAAAATATACCGGTTACGACATCGGACGTGTCCTGATGATCTCCGATGTGGCAATCGCTGTGGCAGGCGTATTTGTATTTGGCATGGAGACAGGTCTGTTTTCGATTCTCGGACTTGTTCTTCGGTCACTCATTACAGACAACTTTATCGAAAATTTCAATCTTTCCAAATGTTTCAATGTTGTCTGCGACAGTCCCGAGCCGATCTGTAACTTCATTATCCGGGATCTGCACCGGGGGGCTACTGTCTACTCCGCTCAGGGTGTCTTCTCCGGACAGAAGAAATACATTGTTCTGACAGCATTGAACCGCCCGCAGGCAGTGCGGCTCCGTAACTTCATCAAGGAAACCGAGCCGGGCGCATTTATCCTGATCTCCAACACCAGCGAGATTATCGGACGCGGATTCCACACCGTATAACAGGAGTAAAATATATAGTAAAAAATAAAATCCCGGAGACACATGTGATTTCACATCGTTCTCCGGGATTTTTTCGTCACCGATTATTATTTTTCATTCAGCACTTCTTCCATAGCTTTGACCACATTCTGATACTTTTCCTGTGTATAGGTATCATAACGGTTCGGATTTCCCGCATCCGAGAGCTGATCCTGCATGGAGGCAATTCCCTCTGTAAAGACCTGCTGTACTGTCGGATCCACTCCTTCCAGTTTCAGCTTCATATCTTCCGCACTCATCGCTTCGCTCTCTGTCAAATAAGCCTGAAGCTTCTGAGTAAATGATTCTTTCTGGCTGCTCTCATACTGCTCTGAGAAATTCAACACACCGAAAGCTGCTTTCAGCCTCTTTAAACTTGCTCCTGCTGTTCCTTCCTCGTACTGGGAAAGGGACTGGATCATCTCGCCAAATGCTTCCTCATCTACTTCCGTATTCTGATCAGCCGGCTGTGTTCCTGTGTTTTCCGGCTGTCCCGGATCCACCTTGTTATTTTCCGTCTCTGAATTCTCAGGATCTTCCGTCTCCGGTTCTTTCTCCTGCTCTTCCGTTTCCCCGTTATCCGTCTCGTCCGGTTCTTCCTGTTCCTTTGTGGATGATCCCTGATCAGTCTGCTCTGTCTTTGGCTCTTCGCCGGTATCTGCAGGTGTCCTGGAGCCACAGGCGCTCACTCCAATCATCAGGATTCCTATGCCAAGTGCCAGTAATCGCTTCATTCGTCTTTTCATACGCCTTCCCCCTTCCGGTCATCCTCTTCCTTCTACCTACAGTATACCTGTTTCTCCGCAATTTCACAAGCCGGATCATTGCTTCTTCTTTTCCATCATCAAATACAGATATGCATCTTCCAGTGTGATCTTCGGCTGTGTACAGTCAATATCCGGTTTCACATCGCTGATAATTTTCACCGTCATTCCTTCTTCCGTGTACTGCTTGGAAGTCGTACGGTACTGCTTTTCCAGTCTTTTTGCTTCTGTGTCGTCTGCTACATTTGCTGTCCAGATCTTTCCTTTTGCCCGGGAAAGGAGCGCCTGTACCGTACCTGTATAGAGGAATGAACCTTTCCGCATCACCGCAAGCCGGCTGCACGTAGCCGCGATGTCCTCCACCACATGAGTGGAAAACAAAACGGTCCGCCCCTCCGAAAAATCCACCAGAAGGTTACGGATACGCACCCGCTCTTCCGGATCAAGCCCCGTTGTCGGTTCGTCCACAATCAGAAATTCCGGTTCATTCAGAAGTGCCTGAATGAGTCCGACTCTTCGCTTCATTCCTCCGGAAAGCTGACGCATTTTCTTTTTCCGGTGATTCGTAAGCCCTGTCTTTTCCAGATAATAGCGGATACGCTTTTTACATTCCTCCTTCGGGATACCGGAAAGTTCTCCCAGATATTCCAGGCAGTCCTGCACGGAAAGCCCCGGATAGAGGTTGAGCTCCTGCGGCAGATACCCGATTTTCTGCCTGATGACTTCGTCCTTTCCAGTCCCGTACCGGATTCCGTCCAGATACACCTCACCATCGGACGGAGTCAGAACCGTCGTCAGTACCCGCATCAGCGTCGTCTTTCCGGCGCCGTTTTCCCCGAGCAGCCCATAAACACCGTGGGGGATTTCCAGATTGACATGGTCTACCGCCCGAACCTGATTTTTAAATGTTACTGTCACGTTTTTTATGTTTACACTCATTTTGACACCCTCTTTTCTATAATCGAAATCAATACCAGAAATACAATGGACAACAGAATTTGAATCAGTGTGCCATATGCCCATTCGTTCCATTTGGCTCCCATGGAATCACAGAAGGAATAGGCAAACAGGTTGTACCGCCCAAACAGTCTCTCCCCTGTTGTGGAATTGGTCGTAATCCATAGAAGAACCGATACTCCAATCCCCGCCCACTGGCTCTTTGCCAGATTGGAAATGACAACCGAGATCAGACTCCAGAATAAAACAGTTCCCGCAAGTGCCGCTGCGTAACCGCCGTACTCGGAAGCAAAGGTACGCTCTATCATGCGGTAAGGCTTCTGCCAGTAAAAAGTAAAATATGCTGCAAGAGCGGTCACATACAAATACACTGCCTGAATAATCCATCTCCGGTAAATCATGCGGATCCGGTTCTTTTTCGGTTTCAGACAGATGATTTCCCACCGCTGCCCGTTTCGGTCCATCACACTGGTCTCCGCGCAGAATACGGATGCCAGAACGGCCACTCCCGGCATCAGCGCAGGACCGATCTCTGAAGTCAGCGTGACGCCCCGTACCAGCGCAAACAGAAGCAGAAACAGGATGGAGTACGCCAGTTTATAGGGTGCAATACAGATTTTCCATTCCTTTTTCAATACACTCTCCTCCTTTTCCAGATGACCGCTGCCCCAAAGAGAAAGGCTGCCGAGGCAGCAAGCAGAAAGATCTGGTTCCACATGGCCATCAGCGGCGGCGCCGTGTCCAGAAATCCGCCCGGAAACCGCACCAGAATGGCAAGAGGCCTTCCGTAGTATCCAAATTCACCGTCCGGCCCGATACTTCCCATATTGGAATAAAACAGATACAGAAACAAAAGCGGTACTCCCGGAAGCGGATTTTTAAAAATCAGCGCGATGATCACATACACGCTCGCAATCATCAGAAGATTCGGCAGCATATAGCAGACCGCCGGAATCAGAAATTCGATCAGCGATACCGGCAGATCATTGCGGATCCCTGCCGCAAAACTGACAAAGAAGAACACAATCACAAGGATCAGCCAGACAATTCCCACTGAAAGAAATCCTCCTGCCGCTTTTCCAAAGATATAGCTCCCTGCCGAAACCGGCTTTGTGTGCAGCAGTTCGTAAGTGTCTCTTCTCGTATCCCGGATAAAGAGAAACGCCAGCAAAACCGCGCTGAAAAAAGTAAGATACAGTCCGCCGAAATCTGCAAATTTTCTTCCGAAGTACCAGGAATAACTGTATTCCGACAGTTTTGCTTTCAATTCAGCGTTGATTTCATCTACGGTACCCTGATGATATTCATAGTCCTCGTAATAATATCTCAGACTATAACCGCCCGGATACCCGTAAATCTCTCCGATGGCATCGGACATTTCATTGATACTCTTTCCAGAAGAACAGATCTGATCCAGTGTGTTCCGAACTACTTGTTCCTCCTCACCGTTCTCCTTTACAACCATACTGATCATCTTTTTCTTGGCAAGTTCCAACTGTTCTTCCTTCGTGGATTTGACATATCCGTTCATGATATCTGCATCCGCAATGTTCTCCGGCTTTGCCGATTTCACTTCCTGCTCCGTGCGGAAATATTTCACTTCCAGATATGGAGACAGAATCTGAAACAAACCGAAAATCACAACCACGATCCCGACCCAGAATAACGGATTCTTCAGGTAGTTTTTTACTTCCCGTTTCATTACTGCTTTCATGTTCATCCCCTCTTTCTTTTTTGATATTTCTATCGTATCAGGAGATTCACAATGAAAAGACAATGGAAAAAAGACAAAAAATTCCTGCTGCATTTTTTTACAGCAGGAATATCATTTTTCATCCGTGTACGAAACGGAAATACGCCCGTACACACGCCCCGTCTCTCTGGTTTTCCACTTCGAGGTGTCCTCCGTGTTTCTTACAGAACACTTCGCTGATATACATTCCAAGTCCGAAATGTTTCAGATCATCCCTTGGATTGGCCGAAGTGAAGGCCTGTTTTGCTTCTTCTTCACTGATGGTAAATCCTGTTCCATCATCTTTTACTTCCAGTACCAGCTGGTCGGCTTCCCGGCAGACGACCACCGATACCTTTGACGCTGCATAACGCAGTGCGTTGGTAATCAGGTTTTCCGCTACTTCCAGAATCAGGTCCCGATCCAGCGTAAGTTTTTCTCCCTCTCCTCCCGCAAAGATTTCAAACTGCTTTCCGGAAGCTGCTGCCAGCATCTCTCCGGTCTTTTCGATCTGTTCTGCAATCTCAGTAGCCGTCGTGTCCATGCAGGAAATCGGCTCACGTTCCAATGCGGAGAAGGCCCGCATCCGGTCCAGAAACCGCTCCAGCCGTTCCACCTGTCCCATGCTTTCTTTCAGCATATCCAGAAGCGCTTCCCGGTCCAGCTTTTCTTCCGGGATAAACTCCATCATCATTTCCTGATACCCTTTGAGCACAGTCAGAGGCGTCCGCAGATCGTGTGCAATGGCAGAGCGCATTACCTGCTCATCTTCCACCATCCGCCACATCTTCTGGTTGTTCTGAGCCAGTTCCTCTTTCATGTGGTCAAACTCCCTGCAGAGTACGCCCAGTTCGTCCTTACTCTGATATCCGATCTCAAAATCCAGGTCATTGTCCGCAATCTTCTTTGCAGCCAGATTCAGCTCCAGAAGGGGCCTTCGAATCTTATTCCGGTAAAACAAAAAGGTGGACACAACAATCCCTGCCGCACATAGAACAAGGATCCCGTATGTAGTCAAAAAGTCGCACAGTTCGGAAAGCCTTGCATCCGTCCGGCTCATATCCTCATTGCTGACCCGCGGAATCGTCACATCGAAGGCATCTGGATTCCGGTTCTGCATTTCTTCGATAAACCGATCCTGATCCACATATTTCCACCAGATCTGTTCCTGGGCCCGTTCTGCTTCCAGGACGATGACTGCCCCAAGAATAAAACCAATGACAATTCCTGTCAGCATGTAGACAATAATACTTTTCCTCAGGGAAAGATTTCTTATTTTTTCCATCGATACCCCACTCCCCATACTGTTTCAATCGGATCTTCCTTTGTATATTGCCCTATTTTCCCGCGGATTCTCCGTACCAGCTCTGTGATGCCCCGGCTGTCTCCCTGTCCGTCATAGCCGCAGACATGTTCATAAATCCGCTCTTTGTCAAACACCTGCCCCGGATGCATGGACAAAAACTCCAGGATTCCAAATTCCGTCTTCGTCAGATCCAGCACCTGCCCGTCAAAGGAGGCTGTCTTTGCTGTATAGTCCACCATCATTCCGTTTCCAAATCGGTACTGCGTTTTCTGCTGATGCCGTTCCTCCCGCCGCAGATGAGCCAGCACTCTCGCCTCCAGTTCCTTCAGGCTGAACGGTTTTACAATATAATCATCTCCGCCCATCATCAGCCCGTTCACACGATCCTGCTCTTCGACCCGTGCGGTCAGAAATAAAATCGGACAGGACACCTGATCCCGGATTCTCCGGCACACCTCCAGGCCGTCCATTCCCGGCATATTGATATCCAGAAGCATGAGATCCGGGCCTTCTCCAGACTTCTTTACCGCGTCCAGCCCATTGACCGCTGTCAGCATTTCATATCCCTTCAGCCGGAAATACCGGCACAGCATCTCTACCAGATCCTGGTCATCATCCACCAGAAGAATTTTGTAGCTCATCCGACGAATACCATCCTTTCTTTACGATAAAACATTGCCGAGATGATCATTCATCTGTTAAACCAGTAGTTTTCGAAAATCTTCGATCGATATCCCATATTCGGATGCCGCCTGCTCCAGATTCAGAAAACCTTTCTGATATAACTCTATCACGGCATCTTTCCTCCCCTGATCATGTGCGGCATCTTTTTCGGCCCTGGCTTTCTCAAGCTGCTTTTGACTTTCCGAAAAACGCTCCTGCATATCAGTCAGATTATCCTGAGCTACATCCAGCTTTCCCTGTGTCTCATCCAGCTTCCCCTGTGTCTCATCCAGCTTCCCCTGCGTCTCATCCAGCTTCCCCTGCGTCTCATCCAGTTTCCCCTGCGTCTCATCCAGTTTCCCCTGAATTTCTTCCAGCTTTTCCTGTGCATTTGTCATCCGCTGAAAAGCCCGTTCAGCCTGTCTTTGCAGAGACAGCTGATCGCGAAGTGCACGTTCCCTTGCCTCATATGCTCGGCGTTTCTCTTCATCCTGGCTCATTTCCATCAGATCTTCATAGGCTTCTTCCAGATAGGTATTTCCCTTTGCCATCTCTTTTAAATCCTCCTTTTTACCGCCGCGGAAGAATTTCATCCATGCAATGATGCCATCTGGATGGTGATACTCCTCTGGAATCTTGGAAAGCTCCAGAATCTGAAGTTCCAGCTTATCGCTGTACAGTTCTCCGGTCGCTTTATCATAAACCTGTGCCTTACGGTAGCAGATATCATCCTTCTTATAGTAGGTGAAATTCAAAACACTGACATGTACACATTTCTGAAGCCGATCATATTCCTCACCTTTGCAAAGCTGGCTGGAAAACATCTTGCACAGATAAAACAGACTCCTGTCGTCCCAGTATTCCATATATACAACCTGCATCTCAATATCAAGCTGAGTGCCGTTTTCCAGAAGAACATGAACATCCAGCACTCCCTTCTTTTCCTCCTCCGACCGTTTGGGAAGTTCATTTTCCAGAATAATAGTATTCCCGATCTGCTCAGGTGAAAACTCCAACAATTCAGCGATGAAGCCTCTCCTTGTATTCGGATTCCGCATCAGTTCTTTGAAACACCAGTCGATGTAAGGCTTCATAATAAATTCTTCTTCTGAAATTGCAGCGGTAGTTCGATTTTCCATTTTGTTTCGTTCCATAAACAGTCTCCTTTCTGTGACGGCAATGCCTCTGACATAAGAAAACTGTTTCTGTTTCTTGTAGTCTACCATATTTCCGGGTACCAGAAAAGAGACGTCCCAAAGAAAACATATTTTCCAGACAGAAAGCTGCCCTCATAATTCCCTTGTCAAATACTTGGATAAAACGGCGAACGCCTTGAAAATGAAAAAGCAGAGAGCTTTTCCGATGAGTAAAGGATAACACGAACAATCTGCTGAATCAAGGAATATAAGGATAAATTTTTTCTAACCTTTATTAACCTTTGACATAAATTCAGGGAGGTAATGGCTCATATGAGTCACTACCTCCCCTGATATTACAGTAAAATATTGTCCGGCTACTGACATTTTCTTACCGCCCGATTCTCCGAATCAGTACTCCTTTCGGTTCCAGGCGTCCATCCTGATATTGTCTCTGGAACAGGATCTCTCCTTCTCCTTTCACTGTCACCGGTTCTTCCGTGCAGTTCAGAAGGATTTCGATCTTATTCTGCTCCTGATCAAGTTTAATATACTGTACCAGACGCGGCTCGTCATATGCTTCCGGGAAGTGGAAATACAAACTTCGCAGCGCCGGTTCCGTCTTCCTAAGATGAATCAGCTTCTGGATCTCATGAATTTTCTGCTGGTTTTCTTCGGTCTGAATCAGATCCCACGGCATACATCTGCGGCAGTCCGGATCGAAACTTCCTTCCATGGCGATTTCCGTGCCGTAATAGATGCACGGACTTCCCGGCATGGTAAAGAGAATCGCCAGCTGCTGGTAGAACAGGTCCAGATCGTGGAAGCGGTTCATAAGACGCTCCGTATCGTGGGAATCCAGAAGATTGAACAGTACATTGTTGGACTGCTGCATGTACATCGTGTAGCAGTGGTTGATCATGTACTCGAAATCTTCCTTTTTCATCGTCGGATCAATAAAGAAATCGTGGATACCGCTCATGAGCGGATAGTTCATGACGGAGTCGTATTCGTCCCCCATCAGCCACTGGCTGGCGTCGTGCCAGATCTCTCCCAGAAGATAGATGTCCGGTTTGATGGCTTTCACATGATCCCGGATCCGTTTCAGAAACCGGTGGGACACTTCATTTCCCACATCAAAACGGATGCCGTCGATATCATAGTCCCGGATCCAGCCTTCGCAAACGTCCTGGAAATAGCTGATCACGGCCTCGCTGTTTGTATTGAGTTTCGGCATCTTATCCGCAAAAGCGAAGGAGTAATACCGCCCGTCTCTCGTACTTGCTTCTTTGTTCAGTATCGTCCAGTCGTTGACCATGAACCAGTCTGCGTAGGCGGAATCTCTTCCGTTTTTCTTCACATCCAGCCATGGTGCGAAGTCTTTTCCACAATGATTGAAGACCGCGTCCACCATCACACGGATTCCATGTTCGTGCGCCTCTGCCACCAGACGTTTCATCGTCTCGGAGTCTCCGAACTGTGGATCAATTTTTGTATAATCTTTTGTATCGTATTTATGGTTGGAGTCTGCCTCCATAATCGGATTCAGATAAATTCCGGTAATGCCAAGTTCTTTCAGATAAGGAAGTTTCTGACGGATTCCTTCCAGGTTTCCGCCGTAACGCTCTTCGTTTTTGACTTCTCCCTCATTTTTCCACGGAAGAATTCCCTCCCGGTCGTCTCCCGGCGTCCCGTTGCAGAAACGGTCCGGGAAAATCTGATACCAGATCGTATCATTTACCCAGTCCGGCGTCCGGTTCACATCAGCCGGATTCATCCATGGAACCGTAAAGCACTGAAGCATCCGGCCGTCCATCTCCATCTGCTCTTTTGTCAGAAATCCGTCTTCAAAATAATACCAGACCTCATCATCTGTGTGCAGTTCAAAATAATACTTGCAGCGCTTGTATTTCGGTACGAGAGTCGTAGTCCACCAGATCTGATGTTTCAGCCGTTTTTTGTAGACAATCTCTTCCCGGACTCCGGTCCACTTTTCGTTTCCTCCAAGAATTCCCGCTTCAAAGGGATCTCCATAATAGAGGAACACCCGCTTCACATCATATCCTGTCTTCAGATTGACAATCAGTTCCGATTCATTTAACGAGTAGCTCATCTGCTCGGTTGTTCTATGGTAAACTCCTGTAAAATCCATCTGTCATCAGGCCCTTTCTGTCATTGTTTTCCGGTAGTGTTTCAGTTCCTTCTTTGCCTGTGTAAAATCCGTAATTCTCCATTCCCAGTTCGGAGAGCCGACTGTTCCCGGCGTATTGATATGCCCTTCTTCTCCAAGGCCCAGAATGTCCGCCATTGGAATGATCGCGTACTCTGCCCTGCTCCGGAATGTATAGGTAAGGAGCCGGCCTTTCACGGAGCCCTGTTTGATGCCCTGACGTTTGAGGAAGCGGCGTACCTTTCTTTTTGCTGCCACGCTTAATCCCTCATACCACTGCATCAGCGTATCGTTGTCGTGGGTTCCGGTATAAATGATCATGTTTTCCACATCGTGGAAACTGTCGTAGGCATATTTTCCACCTGTTTCGATGGAAAAGACAAGGATTTTCATCCCTTTCAAATGATAATGGTCTTTTAATTCCAGTACTTCCGGGCGGAGTTCCCCAAGGTCTTCAGCCACCAGATTGAGTCCGTCAATCTTTGCTTTCAGTGTGTCGATGACTTCGTATCCCGGAGCTTCGATCCATTCTCCTTCAATGGCTGTCGGACACTCTGCCGGAATCTTCCAGAAAGTGTCAAACGCCCGGAAATGGTCAATCCGGATGATGTCAAACAGCTTCTGGTTGTATCCGATCCGGTCGGTCCAGAACTGATATCCATGCTCCTTCATATAGTCCCAGTTATAGATCGGGTTGCCCCACCGCTGTCCGGTAGCGCTGAAATAATCAGGCGGTACTCCGGCGATGAAGATCGGCCGTCCGTCTGTGTCCAGAAGGAAGTTATCCTTTCCGCCCCAGACATCTACCGAGTCCACACCCACATAGAACGGCACATCTCCCATGATCTGGATGCCGTTTTCGTTGGCATGCTTTTTCACTGCCATCCACTGAGTGAAAAATTCATACTGAAGGAACATCTGGTAGGCCGCCTCGTCTTCCTGCTCCTTTGCGAGCGGTGCAGGCACTTCCGGCCAGGCTTTGTCTTCTGCTTTCCATTCATTCCAGCAGGCATTGCCGTTTGCCTTTTTCAGGGCACGGAATACCGCGTATTCGTACACCCACGTCTGTCTTGTAAATTCCCGGTACTCTTCCGTCTCCTGAAAATTGGCGAACGCTTCTTTCAGATACGGCTCTTTGAATGCCCGGACTGCATCATAGTCAACGGTTTTTGCGTTTTCCCGGAAGGAAGGCGCCTTCTCTTTCAACAGCCCCCCCTCATAAAGCAGGTCCAGACTGATGTAAAGCTCGTCTCCTGCGCAGGAGGAATACGGCTGATACGGAGAGTTCCCGTATCCCACCGGATTGAGCGGAAGAATCTGCCAGATCTTCACACCGTTTTCCTTCAGGGCATCGACAAACTCATATGCGTATGCACCCAGTTCCCCCACTCCCGTACGGGACGGGAGTGCGGATACCGGCATCAATATTCCTGTTTCTCTCATGATTGATCCCCTTTCATACCACATCCGGCCTACAGATGCCAGATGTCCTCATTGTATTCCCGGATAGTCCGGTCAGAAGAGAAGAATCCGGCTTTCGCAATGTTGACAAGCGCTTTCTTTGCCCATGTCTTCTCATCCTCATAATCTTCGAGCATCTGCTCTTTTGTCTGAATGTAATCTTTCACATCCAGAAGGGTCATGAACCAGTCTTTGGATACAATCTCTTTGTACAGTCTTGCAAGACTCACCGGATCACCGATGCGGATCAGGTCTTTGCTGATGATAAAGTCTACCAGCTCCTCGATCATCGGATCGTTGTCATAAATCTCGCCGGAGTTGTATCCTGCTGTATCGTAAAGTTTGATGACTTCTTCTGATTTTGCGCCGAAGATGTAGATGTTCTCATCTCCTACCAGCTCGTGGATCTCCACGTTTGCTCCATCTTCCGTTCCCAGTGTCACGGCACCGTTAAGCATGAATTTCATGTTTCCGGTTCCGGATGCTTCCTTGGAAGCAAGGGAAATCTGCTCGGAAATGTCACATGCCGGGATCAGTTTTTCCGCCTTGGTAACATTGTAGTTTTCTACCATGACAATCCGCATGTACGGACGTACCGCCGGATCGTTTTCGATCAGTTTCTGCAGGCAGAGGATCAGATGGATGATATCCTTTGCAATCGTATAAGCCGGCGCTGCCTTTGCACCGAAGATCATTGTAATCGGGCGTTTTGGCAGATTGCCTTTCTTGATTTCTTTGTATTTGTAAATTGCATACAGTGCGTTCATCTGCTGTCTCTTGTACTCATGGAGACGTTTGATCTGGATATCAAAGATGGAATTCTCATCGATTTCCACTCCCTGTGTCTGCATCAGATAATTCTTCAAGGCAGTTTTTGCGTTTTTCTTGATCGCTCTCAGATCACCAAGCACTTTCTCATCGTCCTTGTATGCGAGAAGCTTTTCCAGATTGGAAGCGTCATCCATGAATTCCGGTCCGATCAGGTCTGCCAGATAATCGGACAGCTCATGGTTGCAGTGTACAAGCCATCTGCGGAACGTGATTCCGTTCGTCTTATTGTTGAATTTTTCCGGATAAATGTCGTAGAACGGCTTTAACTCGGATCCTTTCAGAATCTCGGTATGAAGAGCCGCTACTCCATTGACTGCGTAGCCAAAGTGAATGTCAATGTGCGCCATATGTACCCGGTCCTGATTATCGATGATGTACACTCTTTCATCGTGGAAGTCTCTTCTGACACGTGCGTCCAGATCCCGGATGATCGGCATCAGGTGCGGAACGACCTTCTCCAGATAATGGATCGGCCATTTTTCCAGTGCCTCTGCCAGAATTGTGTGGTTCGTGTACGCACAGGTTTTTCTTACAACATCCACAGCGGTATCCATGTTAAATCCTCTCTGCATCAGGAGACGGATCAGCTCCGGAATGACCATCGTCGGATGGGTATCGTTGATCTGGATTGCCACATGATCATACAGCTGATAGAGGTTGTATCCTTTCTCCTCCGCCTCTGCAAGGATCAGCTGTGCCGCGTTGCTGACCATGAAATACTGCTGATAGATTCTTAACAGCTGTCCTGCCTCGTCACTGTCATCCGGATAGAGGAAGAGTGTCAGGTTCTTCTTGATATCCTCTTTGTCAAACTGGATACCGTCATGGATGATGGACTCGTCCACAGAATCCAGATCAAACAGATGCAGCTTGTTGCAGCCGTTTTTATAACCCGGCACATCAATATCGTACATTGTGGAAGTCAGAGTGAAATCTTTAAACGGCACTTCAAAATGGCGTTCCGTCTTTGTCAGCCAGCTGTTGTCTGTGATCCACGGGTTTTTCTCTTCTCTCTGCTTGTTGTCAACAAAGGTCTGACGGAACAATCCGTCGTGGTAGTTTAAGCCCACGCCGTCTCCCGGCAGTCCCAGTGTCGCGATGGAATCCAGGAAACATGCTGCCAGACGTCCAAGTCCTCCGTTTCCAAGGGACGGCTCCAGCTCGGCCTCCTCGATTTCTGTAATATCTTTGCCGTGATTTTTCAGTACCTCTCTTGTCTCATCAAACAGGCCAAGGTTAATCAGGTTGTTGGATAACAGTTTTCCAATCAGGAATTCCGCGGAAATATAATAGAGTTTTTTATTTCCTTCATTCCTCTTTATTCCTGCCATTTTCTCTTTTGTAATGCATAAAAGCGCTGTATAAATTTCTTCATTGGACGCATCGCTGATGCTTTTTCCATAGTTTTTCTGTAACATCTCCTGTAATAACTGTTCCATCTTTGTTCTCCTTTCGATGTGTGTTCTTATTTGACTGCTTCATATACACGCAGAATTTCTCCTACGCTCCACGCCTGGGCGAAGCATCCCTTTGACGAGGATGGATTTCCTCCGTCGTAAATCTCCGGAAGCTGTCCGATACAGCCCTCCCTCATGGCGCTTTCCATGACTTCCAGCTGTTCTTTGACTTCTTCTTTCGCCTCTTCGCTGTATCCGCATACCTTCAGATATGCCAGATAATAAGCGCCAAGCGGGAAGGTCCAGACCGTTCCCTGATGATATGCCAGGTCACGTTCTATCATCTCTCCCCCGTAAAACGGGTGGAACTCTTCGTCCCCTTCTTCCAGCGTGCGCAGTCCGTAAGGGGTGTACAGTTTTTCATAGACAGTGCGCACCACCTGCCGTTCCTGATCTTTTTCCAGCATGGTAAACGGCATGGATACGGCCCAGATCTGGTTGCACCGGATCTGCATGTCCGCCTTTGTTCCGGATACGAGATCTTTCAGGCATCCTCTCTCTTCATTCCAGAACTGTTCCCGGAAAGAAGTGCGTGTCCTGTCCGCAAGCACCCCATACCCAGTATATTCCAATCCAAGTTCAGATGCAAATATTTCCATAATCCGAAGTGCATTATACCAGTAGGCATTGATCTCCACCGGTTTGCCATGTCTTGGCGTCGGAAGGATTTCTCCCACCCGGACATCCATCCAGGTCACCTGGTCCAGGCCTTCTCCTGCCCGGATCAGGCCGTCTTCTTCCATCCGGATGCCGTGTCTCGTTCCCTCCCGGTATTTTGTGATGATCCGTTCCATCACAGGCCAGACTTCCTTGACAAAGTCCATATCCCCCGATGCCTGATAATACAGATACACACAGTTGATAAACAAAAGAGCTGCATCCACTGTATTGTACCTCGGCTCATTCTTTCCTTCCGGGAACAGATTCGGCATCAGACCGTCACGCTCGTTTGCTGCAAAGGTCCTCAGGATCTCTTTTGCCGTCTCATACTGCCCGGTTGAAATGCAAACACCCGGAAGAGCAATCATCGTATCCCGGCCCCAGTCCTCAAAGAACGGGAAGCCTGCAAGAATCGTTTTTCCTCCTGTAGATTCCCGGTCTGCCACAAACTGTGCCGCACTCTTTACAAGAACCTTTGCCATCGGATCCGCAAATCCGGCTTTTTCCTCCAGCGCTTTTCTGTACTTCTTTGTCTCCGCAATCACTGCCTGCGCATCGTTTCTGCCTTGTTCCATCGAGCAGACGATAGAAAGTGTCCTTCTTTCTCCTGCCGGAACCTGCATCCGGATCTTCAGCACCGCTTTTGCCGTTCCGCTCTCCCTTCTGCCGTCGCAGGCATCATAGCTGTAATAATACGTCTCTGTCTGCTCCTCCGGGAGGATTTCCCCGTCCGTCTCGAAATAGAGAGTCAATCCGTCTGAAGAAACGGTATTCCCTTTTCGTTCAAACACCTGCTCCTCCGTCAGATCCTCTCCCTTTCTTACAAACTGTAAAAAAGGTGTAACGACAAGCTCTGCATCAAACAGGCTTTGATTTTTCATCTCATAGACAACTGCCACCGTATTTTCCAACTGGGCCATCCCGAGTTCTTTCCGGATCCGGACGCCTTTTGTCTCCCAGCGCCAGACCGGAGTATCCTCAAAGGAGAATGCGGACAGATGCTGGTATCCTTCTTCTTTTGTCCCGTCCGCAAACTCCTGCGTCGAGAGAATCTGTTTCTCTTCTCCGATCCGGATCTCTTCTTTCAGACGATGGATCAGATTGTATCGATGATTCGGTGCCTTCGTACATGCCATCAATAGCGCATGGTCATTTCTCGTAACCGAACCGGTCATCGTCAGAGAGGAAAAACCTCCCAGTCCGTTTGTCAGAAGATAACAGTTTTCCTGTCCTCTTGAAAGTGTTTTAAAATCCTGTTTTCCGTATATCCATTTCATAAGTCTGTCTTCACTTTCCTGTTTGTCCTAGTACTAATACACTGTGGCTGTCCACCTTTACCGTTCCTTCTGTAACAAATGGATCTCTCCACAGATTGCTGCTGTATCCATCCAGAAGGACTTCCCATTTTCCTTCCGGAAGCTCAACCGCAAATTTTTCATTTCTACTATTATAAATAATACATAACGTTTCCCATCTTGACGGTGCTCTTTCGTTTCGATTATCCACCGTAAACCCAACTGCTCCGTCTGTTTTCCACCGGTTCTGAATCCTTTTCCATGCGTTCTCAGACTTGTCGCAAAGTCCCGGAAGCTGTTTTCTCAGATGAATCAGCCCGCTGTAATACTCTGTTAGTTCATACTGTTCATAAGCCCGTTTCCAGTCCAGCCGGTTGATCTCAATCGGCGCATTGTAGGAATTTTCCAGTCCGTCCTTCGTGCGGGCAAATTCCTCTCCGGAAAGGAAGAACAGATTTCCCTGGCAGGTCATGTAGATGGCCGCTGCCATGCGGTTGGCCTGCATCCGTTCTTTCTCATCCGGGATTGTCAGGGAGAGTTTATCCCACAATGTCCAGTTGTCATGGGCAGATACATAGGTGATGACCTGGGAAGGTGCTTTCACCTTCGACTTTGGCCCGCACCAGGCGCGAACGGAAGCAAGAATTTCCTCCTCCAGGCCTTCTCCCCCATTGACAAATCCCGGCTCCTCCCCTTCGAATGTATGACCTTTTACCGCATCCCGTGTATCATCACAGAAGAAGCCTACATGCGGATCCAGCTGGTCCACATGGCATTTCAGTGCCGGAACCGCCTGTTTTTCCATCGGAGTTTCATCTGCAGACCACGGTTCTCCGAATACCATCTTTTCCCCTTTACCATACCGGAGCGCAAGTTCCTTCTCAATCCGGTTCATCAGCCCCGTATCCAGAAGCCCCATCAGGTCAAACCGGAAGCCGTCGATGTGGTATTCTTCAGCCCAGTAAAGAACGGAGTCCAGAATGTAGTTTGCGCACATGCTCCGCTCGCTCGCCACATCGTTCCCACAGGCAGAACCGTTTGCGGTCTCCCCGTTTTCATGGACACGGTAATAGTACCACGGCACCGTTTTCTGGAACCAGGCATCAAGGGAATAGGTATGATTATAAACCACATCCATGATGACCCGGAACCCGTTTTTATGCAGAAACTGGATCATCTCCTTGAATTCCTTGATCCGGACCTCTCCGTTTCTTGGGTCCGTCGAGTAGGAGCCTTCCGGAACGTTATAGTTCACCGGATCGTATCCCCAGTTGAACTCCCCTTCTGTCTTGCTTTCATCCACAGATCCATAATCGTAGACCGGCATCAGCTGCACGTGGGTGATACCGAGTTTCTTCATATAAGAAAAGCCCGTGGGATGCACGCCGTCGTGGTCTAGTGTCGTATTCTCACAGGTAAATGCCTTATACTTCCCCCGGAAGGCTGCCGGGAATCCTCCGGACGGATCCCAGGAATATTCCCCGATATGCAGCTCATAAATAATCTGTTCCTGCTGATAAGCGGGGGAAACATCTTCCTCCCATCCTTTTGGATCTGTTCTTTTTAAATCTACAATCATGCTCCTCTTTCCGTTGATCCCGCAGGCTTTCGCATAAGGATCCGCCGAGCATATCATCTTTCCCTCTATGGAAAGTTCAAAATCATAGTATACTTTGTGAAGCACTTCTTTTGTCCGGTATGCCCAGACACCTTTGCCCTCTTTTACCATCGCTTCCGTCCGGTATGAATCTTCTGATTCTCCATCATGATAGAAGCGGACTGTTACAGACTCGGCCACCGGGCTCCACAGGAGGATGGAAGTTCCATCCTCCGTGCAGGCTGCCCCGAGGTCATGCCCTTCATAGGTATAGTTCTGTTCAAATTCCGGATCTGAATAAAATGTTTTCCATTCTTTTGCTGTCTTTCTCATCTGTCTGTCCCTCATTCAAATCTGATTGTTTTAGCCCTTTACAGCACCGGACATACCGTCCACATAGTATCTCTGCATGAACAGGAAGAGGATCGCGATCGGAATTGAAATCAACACCGCTCCTGCAGCGAAACTTGTGTACCAGCTGTCAATATATTCTTTCTGAAGCATATTCCAAAGTCCGATCGCAACTGTATACTGGTCGGAGTTTGCACGGCAGATTACCTTTGCGAAAATGAAATCCAGCCATGGTGACATGAAAGATGTCAGTACCGTGTAAATAACGATCGGTTTACTAAGCGGCAGTGTAATCTTCGTAAAAATCTGCCACCTTGTACATCCATCGAGAAGCGCCGCCTCGTCCACCGCAATCGGAACCGTATCAAAGAATCCTTTTGCGATCTGGAAGCTTAAGCCCGCTCCTCCTGAATAACACAGGATCAAAGCCAGTTTGATCAGATTGCCTTCTGTAAGGCCAATTGCCTTCAGGATGAAGTACACCGCAATCATTGACATGAATCCAGGAAACAGACCAAGAATCATCGCCATGTTCATGTATGGTTTCCGCAGTTTAAATTTCAGTCTGGACAGACAGTAGGAAACTGCCAGAACATAAAAGGTAGATAAGATACAGGAACATACTGCGATGAACAACGTGTTCATGAACATCTGCGGAAAGTTCAGGATTGATGTATCCGTAAACAGTTTCACATAGTTGTCAAGTGTGAAGCTTTGCGGGAAGAAGGTGGAAACATAGGATCCTTTTTCCGCCCGGAAGCTCGTCAGTATTACCCAGATAATCGGGAATACCCAGATAAACGCCAGTATGGCAAGTACGACATGAACGATCGTATTATTGATAAAACGTCTCTTTTTAGCTGAGCGTACTTTTGTTTTCGCAGCCATGATCTAGAATCCCCCTTCTTCTTTATATGATTTACTGTTGCGGTAAGTAAGGAGCGCCGCAATCGCCAGAATGATAAATGTCAGGATACCGATAACCGCACCGATGTTGTAGTACTGTTTGTCTACGGTCAGTTTGTACAGCCATGTTACAAGCAGGTCAGTGCTTCCTGCCGTGGATTCCAGATTGGTAACCGGATCTCCTCCCGACAACAGGTAGATAACGTTGAAGTTGTTGACGTTTCCTGTAAATGTTGTAATCAGGTATGGTGTCGTCACATACAGCATGTACGGAAGTGTGATCTTAAAGAAGATCTGCACTGCATTGGCGCCGTCCACTCTGGCGGCCTCGTAAAGCTCACCCGGAATATTCTGAAGGACTCCGGTCAGCTGAAGCAGTGTATATGGTACACCAACCCAGATATTGATTACAATAACCGTTACTCTTGCCCACGTTGGATCCGTAAAGAACGGGAGGCTTGCATCCTGCGCAATCAGTCCCAGATTACGAAGCAGGACATTGACCGCGCCTTCCGGCTGAAGCATCGTTCTCATAATCAGAAGAGAAACGAACATCGGAACCGCACAGGAGAGTACGAAGCAGAATCTCCAGAATCCCTTTGCCTTTGTATCTTTCCGGTTGATTACAATAGAAAGAATCATACCGAAAATATAGTTGCTGAATGTTGCGAAGAACGCCCACACAAGTGTCCATCCAAGTACAGACCAGAACGTGCTTCCCAGGATACTGCTGGAATCAAACAGCGCTTTGAAGTTGTCAAGTCCCACCCAGTCAAACAGCATCAGATGATTGTCGATTTTACTGTAGTTCGTAAATGCCATACAGATCATAAAGATCAACGGCAGAATCGTCAGCGCACCGATAAAGATCATCGGCGGAAAATGCGGCTACTATGCACTGGACAGCCTGATGAACGATGTTTCCATCGGAACGCTGCTGCTTCACGCAAAGCTGATGGTGAGAAATTCTACAGGAAAGGCATCGGAAAAGAACTTCTAACAAAAAACTCCTCACAGAAATCACCGTACTACTATGTACCATGCATTTCTGCGGGGAGTTTTTCAGTCTGCCAAAAGCATCGTTTTTTATTTAATCAGTTTTTGTATTTTTTTTGCCTCCGGCGTTCCTGCTTTTCCAAGAATCTCAAACAGCAGCGCTTCGTAGGTGGTCAGAACGGCACCTTCCATCTTTGCCCGCTCCAGAGCCATCTCCATATCCCGCGGCTTTCTGCTGGAAATGCAGTCCGTCACCAGAACCGGCGTATATCCTTTTGCCTTCAGATCGATCACCGTCTGCAGCACGCAGATGTGTGATTCGATTCCACAGATAATTACCGTGCGCTTCTCTCCAAGTTTCGGAATGACTTCCTCAGCCGCACTGTAGCTGATCTTTTCCAGATAGTCACCGGTTCCTGCCGCTTCTGTAATCTCCGGCACTGTCATTCCAAGTCCTCTTGTATACTGCTGCGTGATATAAATCGGAATTCCAAGTTCTCTTAGTCCATTCAGGAGAATCACTGAATGTGCCAGCAGTTCCTCTTTTTCATACATAACCGGCATGAGCCGTTCCTGATAGTCTACCGCTACTGCCGCCATATCTTCCCGTTTCATCAACATCTGCTCTGTCTCCTTTTCTTCTGTCTTTATGGTTCTATTTGTTATTTTTGCATTTGCTCCGCTTCTTCCAGAGACTGGTATCCATAGAAACGGACCATGAATCCGAGATTCTTCTCCGTCAGGTTTTCCCCTTTTTCGGCCATCTCCCGAATCATCCGTGCATACAGTTTGATGGTCCGGTCCGAAAAGGTGCCGATTTCACCTCTTAAATAAGTCTCCTGGGAAGTATCCCATGGTGTGTCTTCCGAGGTATGGATCTTTCTTCCGGTACTGCCAAGCTTCGGATATCTCCGGGCGAAGTCCTCCGCCCACGCAATTTCCTGCCGGATCACTTCTTCCTGCAGACAAATCCGTTCTTCACTCCGCTTTGGAAGAATATCCCGGAAAGCTTCATATTCTTTTGGCGCTGTACTTTCCATCATTCTGGCGTACTTTTCCGTCAGCAGATTCCAGCCGTCCGCCCATGCATCCTGAAGATCCGCAAGATAACTCTTCAATACTTCCTCATTCCACACAAGGAACTGGCTGTTTCTCATAATCTCAAAGGTCTCTTTGTCATCCTGGCAGGAGGCCCTGCCGCCCTCATTGTGAACATTCTGGAACTGCTGCCATTCCATTTCCACAATCTCTTTAATCAACTGGTTTTTGTCCATCATGTCCCTTGTCCTTTTCTATTTCCATCAACTTTTCCAGCACGGATGCCTTGTGGGCTTCCAGGAAATCATCTTCCCTGCCGGAAATTCCCTGCTCTTTCAGCTCGCCTGCCACAATCCGGCAGATCTGTTCGATTTTCTCTTCTATATCTTTATCTGTCGTCTCTTTTTCCATCAGTTCTTCCAGAAGCACCCGGATCTCCGGAATCCGTTGGAATTCTTCCATGCCTTTCATTTTCCATTTGTAAAACGGCATGTAGGTTTTGTTCAGAAGATATGCGGTCTCCACCGACGCAGAAAGAAACTCTGACAGGGAAAAATACATGGCTCCAAGAGCATTTCTCTTTTTGGCCCGCGGGAAATTATACTGCCCCGCCTGAGCCATTTTCCCGAGGGAAACATAGAGCCTTTTCAGCCGGACACTTTCCGGCTCCATGGAAAACGCCGCTCTTCTCTTCGTAAATTTCCCGAGCGGATCATCAAAGATCTCGCCGCTTACTGCGGTCCGCAGAGATTCCTGAGAAATGGGAAGCCAGTCTTTGTCTTCCTTCGGTGCTTTTTTATATCCGGTCAGATTCCGGAAAAAGGTCCCGATCTCAAAGACGCCGACACGCCGCTTCCCCTGCTCCGTCGTATTTCTTGACGCATAGCCCATAAATTCTTTTGGCAGCGCATCATAGGCTTCCTGCAGCTTCTGCCCGATTTTCCGATAATCTTTTTTCGTCAGCCACAGACAGAATCCCGGTCCAAAATCGTGATCCGTGGACCAGGCGTCGTCGTACCCCAGACATTCCGAGCCTTCTCCTACAAGCCCGGCCGCAATCCGTCCGGCATACTCCGGGAACTGCTCTTCGATCATCGTTTTTCCATATTCCTCATAATAAGCTTTTGCAAGTTCCAGACCTTTCATCTGGCTCTTCTCGGCCGCCTGCCGTCTTCTCAGCAGATCCGAGACAATTTCCAGATTCCGTTTTGTCACCTGATAGTACTCATTTTCACCGTAGAACCGGAAAATTTCATCCAGGGCTTTCTGATAGCATGCCTGAGATGCCTCCAGATTTCCTTCATGGAAATACGCTTCGCCAAGTCCGGACAGCGCTGACGCATAGTGAGAATCCTTCCCGTCCGGCATCTTTTCAAAAATCCGGACCGCCTGTTCCATATGCGCTTTTCCTTCGGCCGTCTCGTTCATCTGGAAACAGAGATTTCCCAGGTTCGTATGGGTAATTGCCACTTCTACGTCTGCATCATCCAGCTTTCTGACAATCTCCATTGCCCGCTCCAGCTCCCGTTTCGCCTCTTTCAGACGTCCCGTTTCACTGTACAGAAGACTCAGATTATTATGAAGCGATGCCATATGGTAGTCCGGCCCTGTAATATACCTCCGGTAAATTTCGTATGCCTGTCCGTAGAGCGTTTCCGCCTCCTGATATTTCCCTGCGGCACGGTATCCCGTCGCAGCATTTAACAGCATCGTGCCATACTGCATCGTGCCGTCAAGCCCCAGCTCGTCCGCAAGCTCCATGGCCTGTCTGGTGCAGAGCAGACATTCCTCATACCTTCCTGCCGCCCGGTAATATCCCATCAGTTCATTCAAAATTGCAAGGATCGCTCCGTCATCCCCGCAGGATGCCGCCTCTTTCAGTCCCCGTTTCAGGTACCCTTCTGCTTCACGGCCTTTCCCGGATGCATAGAGCAGATCCAGTCCTTCTAAAAATCGCTGTAGATCAAACATCTCTTCTTCCTATCCTTTCATATCCAGTTCCACCGGACAGTGATCGCTTCCCATGACCTCCGTCAGAATCTTCGCATCTTCCAGACGGTCTTTCAACGCTTCTGACACTACGAAGTAGTCAATACGCCACCCTGCGTTCTTCTTTCTTGCGCTGAACCGGTAGGACCACCAGGAATAAATTCCTTCCTGATCCGGATAAAAATACCGGAAAGTATCGATAAAGCCAGCAGCTTTCAGCGTCCGGAATTTGTCCCGCTCTTCATCGGTAAATCCGGCGTTTTTCCGGTTGGTCTTCGGGTTCTTAAGGTCAATCTCTTCGGCTGCGACGTTCAGGTCTCCGCAGAAAACAACCGGTTTTTTCTCTTCCAGGCGCTTCAAATATGCAAGAAAATCCGTCTCCCATTGCATCCGGTAATCCAGTCTTGCAAGTTCACTCTGGGAATTCGGTGTATAAACCGTGACAAAATAAAAGTCCTCAAACTCCAGAGTAATCACACGCCCTTCCTGATCGTGCTCTTCGATGCCGATGCCGTACTGTACCGAAATCGGCTCCCGTTTCGTAAAAATAGCAGTTCCGGAGTATCCTTTCCGTACCGCATAGTTCCAGTACTGATGATATCCCGGAAGCTCCAGATCCAACTGTCCCTCCTGCATCTTTGTCTCCTGAATACAGAAAATATCTGCATCCGCCTCCTGAAAGAAATCCAGAAATCCTTTCTGCACACATGCGCGGATTCCATTTACATTCCATGATATAAACTTCATGTAACTTTCCTCCTGTATCTTATCTGATTTTCATTTTAAATTCATCATTACCAGACTAGTATACCATGAATCCATGTGGTAAACTATAACTACTTCTGTCAGGAAAGGAAAGTTATCATGAGAATCAAAAAAATCACAGAAAACAAAAAGCAGTTCCTGGACCTGCTTCTGCTTGCCGATGAGCAGGAAAGCATGATTGACCGTTATCTGGAAGCCGGCGACATGTATGCGCTTTATGATGAAGATCTCAAAGGCGTCTGTGTCGTGACATGCAGTGATGACGGCACCTGCGAGCTGAAAAATATCGCGGTTTACGAACATTGTCAGGGATCTGGATATGGCAGGAAGATGATCGATTATGTCTGCGGACTTTATTCCGGAAAGTATCATACCATGTATGTCGGAACCGGAGACAGCCCGCTGACTGTCCCGTTTTATAAAAAATGCGGCTTCACCGAATCCCACCGGGTGAAAAACTTCTTTACCGACAACTACGATCATCCTATTTTCGAATGCGGAATTCAGCTCGTGGATATGGTCTATTTGAAAAAAGAACTGTAAAAACACAGGAGGATCCTGCCGTGCGGCATGATCCTCCTTCCCATTATCTCTTTTCTTCCTGATAATAAACTTCTTTTAAAAACAGTCCCTGTGCCGGAGCCAGAAATCCGGCGCAGGCCCGGCTTTTCGCTTTCAGAATCTCCGGTATGTCCCTGGCACTCTTCTTTCCGCTTCCCACTTCCAGAAGAGTCCCGCTTAGAATCCGCACCATATGGTACATAAATCCGTTTCCCCGAAAGGACATGCAAAGGGAATCTCCACTTTTTTCTATCCGTATCTCATCGATCCTTCTCGTGCATCCTTTCTCATCTTTCCGGTCGGTAAAGCTGGAAAAATCATGTCTTCCGAGCAGATATCCCGCGGCCTGTTCCATTTCCTCGATATCCAGTTTTTCCGGATAATGACACGTATACCTTCTGGAAAATACCTGCTGCTTTTCCCGCAAGTCTACATGATACTCGTAACATTTCCCTTTGGCGCTCCGGCGTCCGTGAAAGGTATTCGGGACCAGTTCCATTCTGCGGATCCGAATGTCCTCCGGAAGACCTGCATTGAGTTTTCTTAAGAATTCTCTTTCCTCCACTTTCCCTGAAAGCCTCAGGCTTGCCACCTGTCCTCTGGCGTGGACTCCGGCATCCGTTCTCCCGGATCCCTGGATTTTCACTTCATATCCGGTCAATTTGCAAATGGCATCTTCTATCACATTCTGGATCGTATTCTCTGCTCCCGGCTGCCGCTGCCATCCCTGGTAACGGGTACCGTCATAGGAGATCGTCAGTTTATACGTTCTCATATCCTTGCCTCTCCTTTCAAGAACTTCTCCATCACATTTCTGAGAAGTGTCTGAATTTCCTCCTCAGAAAGTCTCATGTTCCCTCCATAAAGCTGCGTCGCAATTCCATGGGCATAAAAACGGACATCCCGGTACAAGCCTTCACTTTCTTGAATGGAAATTTTAAACTGTTCGGCCGTACACTCGATTGTCTCTCGGTTCCACGGAGAATCAATGACCTCCTGGACTGTACGAGACCCAAGAAGCGGATTTACGAAGAGAGCTCCAAAGAAATTCCGCTCTTTTCTGGCAAAATTGATATAGGCAAAGCTGATCGTAAACAGATAGTCTGCCTTATCAATATATTGATTGATAAACTCAGTATAGTACTCGTCGATTCTGAGCTTTACCTCCGCTTTCAGTTCATTCATATCCTGAAAAGACTGAAAAATCGGCATTGTAGAGCAGTTCAGCTGTTTCGCGAGATATCTGGCATTCAGGCTTTCAATACCTTCCTCGTGAATGATCTCAAATGCCTTCTGCAAAATCAGTTCCTTTGTAATTCTCTTTTTCGGCGGCATGAAAAGTTCCTCCCTCCTTTTTAATATCATACGTTATATAACATTAGTTATTATAAGGGTGTTTTCTTTTTTCGTCAAGTATTTTCCGTAATTTATGTCATTGGATGTTGCTGCTCACACTCTTCCCATAACGCAAACAGGAGAATCCTTTCGGATCCTCCTATTTTTTATCCAGTATACTTTTCAATTCTTCCATGAACGTATTGACGTCCTTAAATTCACGATAAACAGATGCGAAGCGCACATAGGCAACCTCATCCAGATCTTTGAGTCTTCTCATAACAATCTCACCGATCACCTTGCTCGGAATCTCTTTTTCCTCGCGATTGAAAATCTCATTCTCGATCTGCTCAACCGTCTTTTCAATCACTTCAGCCGGAACCGGTCTTTTATAGCACGCCTGAAGAATGCCCTTTTCGATCTTTTCCCGGTCGTACTGCTCTCTGTTATTGTCCTTTTTAATGACAATCAGAGGGATTGTCTCTACTTTCTCGTAGGTCGTAAACCGCTTTCCACAGGAATCGCAGGAGCGTCGCCTGCGTATTGAAGATCCATCCTCAGCAGGGCGGGAATCAATCACTCTTGTATCCGGATTGCCGCAGTATGGACATTTCATCTCATGTACCATCCTTTCTCCAAAATCTGGTATCAGTATACCATTACCATTTTAGGCGGTCAACATATTCTCCGTTTTATCTGCACTCACACAAGAATTTTTCCTCGCAAATATCCACCAGAATGATATCCGGCCCCACTTTGCAGATACATTCAAATGGAATCACATATTCACTGTCATATCCAAACAGGCCTCCCAGTCTTCCAGGACCCGGTACAACAATCGCCTGGACACAGCCTTTTTTCATATCCACCACCAGATCTGCCACACAGCCAAGGCGTCTGCAGTTCACTGTGTTGATGACCTCTTTTTCTCTCAGATCACAAAGCCTCATTTTATTTCCCTCCCGTTACCCGGAATCCTGCGGCGCAGAACGTCTATCGCCTTTTCGGACAAAAAAGACGCATACACCGGTCTTATCACCAGCATATGCGTCCATTCTTCTTTTGCTACATATCAAAATCTATTACAGATTCATTACTTTTTCACTTTCAAATGCTTTTGCGATCACTGCCGTCAAAATGCCGCCAAGCACTAATGTCATAACAAGAGTCACACCGTACTGTGCCATCGTCACTTCCGATGTCAGAATCCCTTTTAAAGCGAGCGCAGTATTATAAAATGGTATCAGATAATCTTTCATTCCGGCCTCGCTTGTCGTGAACATGGTCATCATTCCAATTACCAGCACTACCATGTATGCCGGAGTAATGTAGGTGCTTGCCTCCTTCAGATCTCTCGCAAACACAGAGATCAGAATGACAATCGCCGAGTAAAGGAACGAAATTGCCACCAGAAGTACACCGATCATGGCAATCTGTTCCGGTGTAATCTCAATGTCCAGCCCGCTGTCTCCGCCCAGAATCTTCGGGAATGTCGCACCCATCACGACAATGTAGATAACCGAAGAGACTCCGGAAATCGTCATCAGTGCAAATACTTTTCCGAGTACAATGGATTTTCTCTTGACCGGAGTCACGAGAAGACTCGCCATCGTTCCTCTCTCCTTTTCTCCGGCAATCATGTCAGTTCCGATTCCCATCGCCCCTGCAAAGAGCAGAATTGTGATGAAATACGGGAGCATCATACCGAGTGCTTTGCCGCTTGCTTTCTGATCATCCTGAACAATCATATCTTTATTGTCGCTGTTGACAGTAAAGATCTGAAGCCCGTTCATATCTGCCACTCTCTGGGACAGCAAGGTCTGACGGTATGCTTCCAGCGTCTGATTGGAAATCAGTTCATAAGCACTGGCAGAATAATCCTCGGACGGATTGTAATACGTCTTGATCTGCGGCACTTCATCTCCTGTCTGATATTCCTGAATTATGGAATCAAAATTCTCCGGGAATTCAATCAGGAGATCCGCATCTCCGTTCCGCAGAAGATCCATAACATTTTCTCTTTCACTGTCTGTTTTTATGGTATTGACCTCCATATTCAGATCAGCAGCTTCCAGAAATGCGCTGAAACTGTCCGGCTTATTGATCATGTATACAATCGACTTATGGCTCTGGATATCCTCTGCCTGACGTGTTGCAAGATTTCCCACAAGTGCCATAATTCCTACCATGATCAGGACAGGAAGCAGAAAGACCGAAAAGATCATTTTTTTATCTTTGAAAATACGTGCAAGTTCTTTTTTGTATATCGTTTTCATCTTACGCTTCCCCCTTTACACTTTTAAAGTATTCGAAGAAAGCATCTTCCAGATCGTGAGTACCTGTCTCCTCCAGAATTTCGGCAAGCGTTCCCTCTGCTCTCTTTTTCCCGTCAATAATAATCCCGATCCGGTCGCAGAGCTTTTCTGCTTCGGACATGATATGGGTAGAAATAATGACAAGCTTTCCTTCTTCTTTCAGTTTTCTCAGATAGTCGGTTACACTTCTCGCTGTAATAATATCAAGTCCGTTCGTCGGCTCGTCAAAAATCACCACTTCCGGATCATGAATCAGGCTGACTGCAATGGCCGCTTTCTGCTTCATACCTGTGGAAAGTTCTTTGATCTTTTTATGCGCAAAGTCATTAATTCCAAAATATGTAAATAACTCTTCTTTTCTCGTTTTAATCTGATCCGGTGCAATCCCTCTGAGTTCTCCGAAGAAATCAAACAGATAATCTACCGAGAACTGCGGATCCAGCTTAATATCACTTGTCAGGAACCCAATACTCTTTCTGACTGCCTCCGAGTTCTTCTGCACCTCGTTTCCATTTACATAAATCTCTCCCGAAGACGGTTTGATGATCGTCGCAATACACCGCAGCGTCGTCGTTTTCCCCGCTCCGTTCGGGCCGAGCAGCCCATAGATCTCCCCTGATTTTGCAGTCAACGTCAGGTGATCCACCGCTGTCTTTTTCGGATTCTTTGTGTGAGATTCCTGCATCTGCTTTTTATTCAGCTTGTAAATCTTTGTCAGGTCATGAATCTCAATTTGAACACTCTCATTCATAGCCTTTTCCTCCATCTGTCATTCAGTGTCATGAATTTTCTTGACTCTTTATCATAATTGCATCTCTTTTGCCTTCTGTCAAGTAAAATCTTATGACAATTTTACCCTCCCCCGATAATTTTTTGTCAAGTATTTTCATTCATTTTCTGGATTCTCCGGCTGATCAGCCCTGATTTTGTTCAGAAATGTGTTTGACCGCTGATTATGATTTTGCGGTCTATGAAATGATACTCCCGGTTTACAGAGATTCTGATCTTCTGTCAACCGGGAGTAATTGATTTGTTTTCACATATTTTATGCAAACTGACTTTCGTACAGCTGCTTATAAAATCCATTTTTCGCCAGCAGTTCTTCGTGTGTTCCCTGCTCAATGATATTTCCGTCTTTCATGACGAGGATCCGGTCCGCCGTGCGGATCGTGGATAAGCGATGTGCCACGATGAAACTGGTTCGTCCATCCATAAGCTTCTCAAAAGCCTGCTGCACCCGGATCTCAGTCCGTGTATCGATGGAAGAGGTGGCCTCATCAAGAATCAGTACCGGAGGCAGTCTGAGCATGACTCTGGCAATACATAAAAGCTGTTTCTGTCCCTGTGAAAGATTGCCGCCTTCTTCAGAGATTACCGTATCGTATCCATCCGGCATTCTTGTGATAAATCCGTGGGCATGCGCTTCTTTCGCCGCATGAATGATCTCTTCTCTCGTTGCATCCGGATTTCCGTAGGCAATATTTTCTGCAATCGTCGCGGATTTCAGCCAGGTCTCCTGAAGTACCATTCCATAATTTTCTCTCAGGCTATCCCTTGTAATATGCCGGATATCCTCACCTTCCATACGGATAACCCCTGCATCTACATCATAGAAACGCATGAGAAGATTGATGAGAGTCGTCTTTCCGCATCCTGTCGGACCGACAATCGCAATCTTCTGCCCCGGCTTTACGTTCAGATTCAGATCTTTCAGAAGCGGTACTTCTTTCTTATAAGAAAAGCTTACGTGTTCCAGATCCAGGTTTCCTTTTGCATCTATCAGTACCACGGCGTCCTTATCATCTTTCGGCTCCGGTTCTTCTTCGATAAAATCAAACACCCTTTTTGCGCAGGCAAGTGCATTTTGGAGTTCCGTCACGACACCGGAAATCTCATTAAACGGTTTTGTATACTGATTCGCATAGGTCAGAAAGCAGGAAAGCTGTCCGACGCTGATGATCCCGGACATCGCGCTTAACGCCCCCGTGATTCCAACCCCCATATAGACAAGGTTATTGACAAACCGAGTACTCGGGTTCGTAATGGACGAAAAGAAAATCGCTTTCAGGCTGTAGGTTTTCAGTTTTCCATTGATTTCGTCAAACCGTTCGGAAGCGGTGCTTCCGTATCCGAATGCCTGTACTACTTTCTGATTTCCTACCATCTCGTTAACGAGCGATGTCATATCCGCCCTTGCTTCCGACTGTTTTTTAAACATCTGGTATGTCCGTTTTGCAATGAATCCCGCAACAAAGAAGGACAATGGTGTGAGCAGCACGACAACCAGAGTAATTTTCACATCAATGGTCAGCATGAAAATCAATGTCGTAACAATTGTTACTACTCCGGAGAAAAACTGGGTAAATCCCATCAAAAGTCCGTCCGAAAACTGCTCCACGTCTGTGATAATCCTGCTGATGGTATCTCCATTTGCATGGCTGTCCACATAAGAAAGGGGCAGTCTTTCCAGTTTTTTAAATGCTTTTAGCCGTACGTCTCTTACTACCCGGTAGGTAATCTGATTATTGCACAGATTCATCAGCCACTGTCCCACACCTGTAATCGCAATGATAACGGCAAGTTTTTTCAGAATATCAAGAATCCGGTCAAACAGTACCTGATCTTTTCCTATAATAAAATCAATAGCATCACCAACCAGAATCGGTGCATACAGGGTCAGCACTCCTGTCAAGACTGCGAAAAGGAGCGATAAAATCACATAAAACGAATATGGTCTGATATAAAAAAGTACCTTTTTCCATGTACTGTCCTGCTTATGCATGCTGGCCCACCTCCTTTTCTGAAAGCTGAGAGAGACAGATTTCTCTGTAAACCTCGCATGATTTCATCAGTTCATCATGTGTGCCGATTCCGGCAATCTTTCCATCATCCATGACAATGATCCGGTCCGCCTGCATGACAGATGCCGCTCTTTGTGATACAACAAAGACCGTCATATCTTTCAGGCCTTTGACAGCTTTCCGAAGCCTGGCATCCGTTGCAAAATCCAGTGCAGATGCACTGTCATCCAGGATCAGGATCTGCGGCTTTCGTACAAGAGCACGGGCAATCGTCAGTCTCTGTTTCTGTCCGCCGGAAAGATTTTTTCCTCCCTCATTAATCAGTGTGTCCAGACCGTCCGGCTTTCCTTCCACAACCTCCAGTGCCTGGGCAGTGCGGATCGCTTCCATGATCTGCTCATCATCTGCATCTTCATTTCCAACTTTCATATTGTCACGGATCGTTCCGCGGAAAAGAACTGCTCTTTGCGGAACCATACCGATCTTCTTTCTTAGTTCTTCAATCTTATAATTACGGACATCCTCTCCGTCTACGGTCACACTTCCTTCCGCCACGTCATAAAAGCGCGGAATCATCTGTACAAGCGTAGACTTTCCGGAACCGGTTCCTCCGATTACCCCGATCATCTCTCCCTTTTTCACAGAGAAATCCAGACCGGTGACCGCATAAACCTTACTCTCCGGATAGGCAAACGACACCTGATGGAATGCTGCCGCTTCCCTTGTCTGCTCCTGCTCTGCCCCCTCTTTATCTGTCACTTTCTTAACTCCGTCTCCATCCTGAATGGACGGTTCCAGTGCAAATACTTCATTGATACGGTTGGCACAGGCAAGCGCTTTTGTAAAGCTGACAATCAGATTGGACAACGCCACCAGCGCAGTGAGAATCTGTGTCATGTAGTTTACAAGGGCGATGACCTCTCCCTGTGTAATGCCACCCGCGTATGTTTCCCGGCCTCCAAACCAGACAATGGCTATGGTCGCCACGTTGACGATAATGTAGGTTGCCGGATTTAAAAGAGCCGAAATTTTTCCGACCAGCATCTGTGCTGCCAGAAATTTTGCATTCTCCGCCTTGAATTCATCCCGTTCTCTTCCCTGCATGCCAAAAGCCCGGATGACGCGGATTCCTTCCAGATTTTCTCTTGTAGAAAGTAAAATCCGGTCAAGCAGTTTCTGTACCTTCCGGTAAAGCGGAATCGATACCACCATGATCCCGTAGATCACCAGCGCCAGAAGCGGCACCGCAACTACAAAAATCAACGCAAGCTTCACACTGATGGTAAACGCCATAATCAGCGCACCGACAACGATAAACGGGGAACGAAGGAAGAGCCGCAGAACCAGATTGACCCCGGACTGCACCTGGTTGATATCACTCGTGATCCTTGTTACCAGAGTCGCGCTCCCTGCCCGGTCAATTTCCGCATAGGAAAGGCTCTGGATATGCCGGAACATATCATGTCGCAGGGCCGTTCCGAATCCGACGGATGCCTTTGCTGCAAAATACTGGGCTGTCAGCGAACATGCCAGTCCAAGTACCGCAAACAGAATCAAAATGCTCCCCATCCGCAGGATGTATCCTGTGTCCTGATTTCGGATTCCAATGTCTATCATGTTCGCCATAATGAGCGGCACCACCAGCTCAAAGCAGGCCTCCAGAAGCTTAAACAACGGACCGATGACACTCTCCTTTTTGTAATCATTCAGATACTTCAACAATTTTCTCATTTCTTTGATCTCCTATTCGATGCTTTCTTTATTATAAGGTCTTGGACCTGCCCCCGCAAGTATGAACACAGTTTTCTATGTATTCTCTTAATTCTTTTTGAACCTTCTTGTCTTTTTTTTCAATTCTTTTTATACTATAAGAAATCATTTTCAGGAGGTTTTACAATGAGTATTACTGTACATACAACCCATTTTACCGAACGGCCGGACTACACCGGACGGCTTGAAAAGGAGCAGCGTGTCTATGATCTGCTGGAGCAGCTCCACATTTCCTTCGAAGGAGTTGACCACGATACTGCCAATACGATCGAAGACTGTGAGGCAGTTGAGGCGGAGCTTGGTGTGAAGATCTGTAAAAATCTGTTCCTGCGAAACCGTCAGAAGACGACTTTCTATCTTCTCATGATGCCGGGAGATAAGAAATTTGTAACAAAGGATCTTTCCGGACAGCTTGGAATCTCCCGTCTTTCCTTCGCGGAGCCGGAATTCATGGAGGAGTATCTGGACCTGACACCGGGATCTGCAAGTGTCCTTGGACTGATGAATGATCCGGATCGGGAAGTCAATCTTTTGATCGATGAGGATCTTCTCAAAGACGAATATATCGGATGTCACCCGTGTATCAACACCTCGACACTCAAAATCCGGACAGCCGATATTCTGAATGTTTTTCTGAAGCATACCGGACACCGCCCGACACTTGTGCGCCTTTAGCCACATGTTTCGCGATTATGAAAAGGGATTTTACAAAAGAATGGAGAAGTTTTTATGCTTGCAGTTTATTTAAGCCCCCTCTACCTTGCAGTCAATTTGTACCTTCTGCACCGGATCTTTACATGGCTTACCGATATCCATCCATTTTTTGAAAAACGCGCGGTGCGGATCGTACTTGGGATCTGCTACTTCTTTGTCGCGTTTTCTCCGGGGATCGGATTCCTTGTTCCTGCCGGAACAGCTCAGAGAATTCTAAAAGGGCTCGGTTACTACTGGATGGGCATCATGCTCTATACGGCTCTGATTGTCATCGCAGCCGACCTGATACGTCTCATTGTCAGAAAAGTACGAAAGAAAACATTTCACCGTCTCCGCCCTGCACTTGCCGGAACGATCTGCTTTTTTCTGATTGCCGCGATCAGCATTTATGGAATGTTCAATGCACGTTTCATCCGGATCACTCCATATGAGGTGACGATTGATAAGAAGGCCGGGAATCTGGATTCTCTTAAGATCGCCCTTGTGGCAGATCTGCATCTCGGATACAGTGTCGGCACTTCCCAGATGCGTCAGATGGTTGACAAAATCAATGCCCAGAATCCGGATCTGGTTGTCATTGCAGGGGATATTTTTGACAACGAATATGAAGCGCTTGACAAGCCGGAAAAACTGGCTGAAATCCTTTCCGGACTTCAGAGTACTTACGGCACCTATGCCTGCTACGGAAACCACGATATTCAGGAGCCGATTCTGGCCGGATTTACCTTTCCTCAGGATGGTAAAAAAATGAGCGATCCTCAAATGGATGTTTTTCTTGAAAAAGCCGGGATCACCCTGCTTCGAGATGAGAGTGTTCTGATTGATGATGCCTTTTATCTTTATGGCAGACCGGATTATGAACGTCCCGGGCGCGGTATAACCAGCCGGAAAACCCCGGAAGAGATTACACGGGATCTGAATACGAATAAGCCGGTTATCGTCATCGATCATGAACCGCGGGAACTGTCTGAGCTTTCGGATGCCGGTGTTGATCTGGATCTGTGCGGCCATACTCATGACGGCCAGATCTTTCCGGTCAATCTGATCACAAACCTTGTATGGGAAAATTCCTGTGGTTACCTTCAAAAAGGCTCCATGCATAATATTGTAACTTCCGGTGTGGGAGTCTTTGGTCCGAACATGCGGGTTGCTACCAAAAGCGAAATCTGTATGATTGATGTCCGTTTTCAGTCTTAACATTTTTTACAGGGAACGACGTTTCCTGTTAAAACAAAAAACATCAGGTGTCTCCTAGGAGCGCACCTGATGTTTTTGAAATCCGAAATAGGAACAGACTGCACAGACCGGCGTAAAGCAGACAGCAGCAATTATTCCCATCTGATAAACCTGTATCTTCGTTGTTCCGATCTCATAGGCCGGGAGATTGAAAATCTTGGCCGGAGACAGAAGATTAACCGGACACATTTCCAGAATGTGGTTAAGCCACGGAATATCCCATACGCCCCACAAAAACATTGGAAGCGCAAAAAACGCGAGAGTGACAAGAACGCTGACAAAAGAAGACGTTCCAAGCGCCGATGCCGCAAGCGCAAATCCGGTGATCATCAGAAGGCCTGCAAATCCCATAACCGCAAGAATCAGAACTGCTTTCCAGTAAGGCAGATCAAACGGTGCATTTCCGATCATTCCGGTTGCACAAAGATGCGCGTCCACAAAAAGTCCGTCCGTTCCAAAATAGCCAATCGTAAGCAGCGTCAAATACAGACTTGTCACTGCAAAGATCCCGGCGGAGCAGAGAAAAGACGCCAGGATCTTCGCTCTTGCGCACCGTGTTTTCCCAAAACGCGAGGACAAAATAAGCGAATCCATTCCCGATGTATATTCTTCCGCAAACACCGGAGAAATCATAACAATCAAAAGGAGCGGGGCCAGTAGAAGAAAGCTTGCCAGAAAGCTCAGCAGCATATCCATTCCATTTGTAAAACCGCCCTGCATCAGCCCGTCCTGGCCCGGATAGACCTGATCCGCCGGAAGGTGATTGTAGTTTCCATTTTCATCGGTAAAAACAGACGCCACAGCGCCGTAAAATCCGTTTGCGTACCGATAGTAGTCATCGCCTATCATCTGATTTTCATCCGTGTATTCTGCGAGAATTCTTGCATTCTCCGCCAGAATTTCCTGCACATCCGCATCAGAAAGCGTGTCGTATTTTTCCGCAAGTTTCTTTTCATACTGCACAGCTTCCGTTCCTTCCAGCACCTTCCCCTCCGACGTCAGAATCGGTGTATAACGGTCCGGATGTCCTGCATACGCCATAAAAAGCAGGATAGCACTGTAAATAGCAAGCAGAATCAAAATAAACTTACGCTTCAGTATTTTCTGTATTTCCAGACTCACAATCGAAATCATTTTTCTTCCTCCCTCTGAAAATCATAAAGGTAAATATCTTCCAGTGACGGCGTCACTTCTTTCGCGCCATTAACCGGGCACGTCTCCGACACAATCCGAAGGAGACAGCCATTCTCCTCATTTTTCAGATTCCCTACCGTAAAGCGCCGTTCCATCTCTGCTGCCTCTTCAAACGGCACAAGGCACTCCCAGACTTTCCCTCGCAGATCCGCAAGCAATCTTCCCGGCTCTCCGTTTCGGATCAGTTTTCCTTCTCTCATCACCAGTATCTCATCCGCAATATATTCGATATCCGACACAATATGAGTAGACAAAAGAACAATCTTATCCTTTGAAAAAGAGCTGATCAGATTTCGGAAATGCACCCGTTCCTTTGGATCCAGCCCTGCTGTTGGCTCATCAAGAATCAGGATTTTCGGATTGTTCAGCATTGCCTGGGCAATTCCAAGCCTTCTCTTCATACCGCCGGAAAAGGTTTTGATCTTTTTATTTCGATCTCCCTCAAGGCCCGTCACGTCCAGCAGTTCTTCTATTCTCCGCTTTGCCGCATGTTTGTTCAGTCCTTTCAGAGCAGACATATAAAGCAAAAACTTCTGTGCGGTAAATTCCGGATAATAGCCGAAATTCTGCGGGAGATAGCCAAGAAAGCTCCGGTATTTTTCTTTCAGTTCCATGATTTCTTTTCCGTCAAGGGTAATCTCCCCGCCGCTCCGGTTCTGAATCAGGCAGATCAGACGCATCAAAGAAGTCTTGCCCGCTCCGTTTGCTCCAAGGAGACCATAGATCCCCTCCCGCAGCGTCATGTTTATGTCATCCACTGCTGTTTTTGTCCCATATCGTTTTGTCACATGCTGTAATTTCAGTTCCATGCCTTCTCCCTTCTAACCAATCTTTTCTTCCCACAACAGTTCACCGTTTTGTACTGACCGGAAAAATTTCATTCCATTTATAATCAGACTCCCAAAAAGAGCCGCCAGAATCAAAAGTAATATCATCCCTGTCTGCTGTTTTTCCATCAGACGGTAAATATCTTCTTTCGCGCTCCACATACAGACAATGATCCCTGCTGCCATAATGTCGATTCCAATAATCCCGTACTCTGCCTGTCTGTTCCTGATTTTCCGAAGCAGAAAAAAGCTCAGAGAGCTGACTGCCAGAAACGGAAGACAGATCCACAGTTCAAAGTCCAGAAAGCTTCCGGTTTCCATCCGGGTTGCCGCTGCACCGAATGCAATCAGTATTCCGGATACCCCTCCGAGAATTACCATTTTAAACGCCATGATCTCGCCCAGGTTGTAAAAACATACCTGCTCCATCTCCCACATTCCTTCCGAAAAGCTCCTTGCCAGTTCCGGCACAAGAAGCGCTCCCAGAAGCGGAGTCAGAAGGGAGCATACCACAAGGGCATTCTCATATGGTACCTCAAACATCAGAAAGACCGCCGCCGCACAGAAAAAGAGCAACGCTCCCCATGTCCACCTGGAACAATATGCGGCCGTCTCACAAAGTCTCACAAGAATCGGACGGGACGGCAGAATTACATTCTGCCTTAACTCTTCTGCCATCTGCATCTTGCACGCTTCAAGTGCTTCCCTTTCCGGCTCCGGTTTTTTCTGTTGTCGCAGAAGCCTCTCTACTTCTTTTATCCGTTCCATCTGTATCCCTCCTCTTCCAGAATAGTTTTCAGATTTTTCAGTCCCTGGCGGATCCTGCTCTTCACGGTTGCTGTCTTTTCTCCCGTTACATAGGCAATCTCTCTTGCTTTCAGCCCATGGAAATACGAAAGATCCAGCACTTCTCTCTGTTCCGGCTTCAGACACTGCATTGCCTTTTGCAGCATCACCTGCTCTGATACCTGGTCGGCAAAGTCTTCCTCCCGGAGCCGTTCTTCGTAACCGTCCTCATATCCTAATTCAGCCTCCGCCTTTTTCCGGAAAAAATCAATGCAGACACTCCTTGCGATTCCAAATAAATACGCCCGGAATTTCTTCTGCTCCACATAGCGGTTCAGGTACCGGATGACACGTAGAAACGTTTCCTGCGCGCAGTCATATGCCGCGCTTTCCCGTCCTGTTCTGGAATAACAATATTGAAATATTTCCTGATAATATGTTTCAATCAACTCGTTCATCTGCTCCGGTTCCCCGGATTGAATACGCCGTATTCGTTCTCTGTCTGTCATGGTTATAGCCTCATTTTTATAAAACGTCTTACATATTGTATAACGAATCAGAAGAGAAAAAGGATTAAAAAAAGAAGAAAAATTTCTCCGCCTGACCGGCATCTGAAATTTTTCTTCTTCCATTTGTAGTTATAGTGTCATTTCAATAATCTTTTCTTTGGGATTGTGGTACATTTTGGCAATCGCAACCAGTTGTCCTACCATATCACGTATCGTACACTCTACCATGACACCGGAGATATCCAGTATGTCAACGTCAGAAACAACGGAGCAATCCTGGATCTCCCGGCTGATTCCGCAGTTGAAGTTGCATGCCGTATCACAGCGGACGGACCAAAACCGCTTGCAACCGGGGAACTGAAAGTTTCCATCAGCGGTTATGTGCATATGATTAAAGCGTTCGAACGCATGACGATTGAAGCCGCCGTAAAAGGTGACCGGAACCTTGCTGTTGCTGCCCTGAACTTCAATCCGCTCTGTCCGAGTGATGAACTCGCAAATATCGTTGTGGATGAACTTCTGGAGGCACACAAAGAATATCTTCCGCAGTTTTTCAAAAACCAGACATCTTTTCGATAAATACCTTTTCATCGAAATATGCCGCCTCAAAACATCTGAGGCGGCATATTTCTTTGATCTTCATGCTGCTTCATCAGCAGCGCGAGACATGCGGACAGCACTCTTGCAAATACTGTGCTCCACCAGATCATGATCTGCCCTCCCAGCAGCGGCGGAAGAATCAGCATCAGTACAAGCATCAGCGCCGGCTCCATAAACGTCAGCACATAAGACATTCCCGTCTTTTCCGTTGCATAAAAATAAGCCGTGGTGATCCGGCTGACCGCCACAAACGGAACCGAAACAAGAAAGACCGGCATAATCTTCGCAATCTCCTGGTTTACTTCCCGGGAAGATCCAAACATATTTCCAACACTCCCCCTGACAGCAAACATGACCACACAGCCTGCCAGCGCCAGCAGCATGGCAAATCCGTAGGCGTATCTCCGCATCTTTTTCATCTTTTCCCTGTTTCCTTCTCCATAATAACGGCTGAACAATGGCTGGCTTCCGTCACCGACTCCCTGTAAAATCAGATAAATAATACAGATGATATAGGCGATACAGGCATACACTGCCACTGCTTCGTCCCCGCCATAATGGATGGAAAACCGGTTTATGATGATCAGAGAAATATTCGGCGTCATGGAAAGTCCGAACGGGGCAATCCCGATTTTCACTATGGCTGCGGCTGCAGACCCTGCACCTGAACGGGATATTTTTACCGTAAGCTTCTTCTTCCGGATCAGGTAGATCAACGCAATCAGCATCGTCACTCCCTGACTTATGACGGTCGCAAGCGCCGCCCCTGTGATGCCTCCATTCCAAACCCATACAAGAAGATAATCCAGTACAATATTGCTTCCGAATCCTGCAATCATGGAAATCATCGCATAGAACGGTCCTCCATGATTTCGGATAAACGGTACCAGCCCCGTACCAAGCACCTGAAAAGCCGCTCCCAGTGCAATGACAGAAATATAGTCCTCACCAAGTCTTAACAGTTCCCCCTGCGCACCCAGAAGCCTGAGAAGCGGCGTTGTCAGCAGAAATGTCAGGGCCGTCAGAAGGATACTTCCCAGAATCAGCATCCAAAGCGCACAGGCACTGAACTCACGCGCACGCTTTTCTTTCTTTTCCGCCATATAGATCGAATAATACACCGCACCGCCCATGCCGATCCCTGTTCCGGACGCCTGAATAACTGCCACGATCGGATAGGCCACATTAATGGCCGAAAGTCCCATATCGCCGATACTGTTCCCGACAAAAAAGCCGTCCACGATAGAATAGACGCCGGACAGGGCAAAGGACAGTACCGCCGGAATGACATACTTGAGAAAAACTCTTCTATCGCTCATGTTTCCTGTCCTCCTTCAACTTCCTTTCAAACATGAGATTAAACAGCTCCATCGTCTCACTGATCTGCCGGATCCGTTCTATCCCGATTTTACGGTAAATCTCCTCCTCCGTATGAAGGAGCGGATCGATTTTCTCCCCGGCGTACCGTCTGCCGCTCTCTGTCAGATCCACCCATTTCTCTCTTCGATCCATCTCACTGGCTGTCAGCATCACCAGCTCCCTCTCTTTCAGATCATGGATCACAGTATTCACCGTCTGCTTCTGCAGCCCAAAATCCTCCCGGATCTGCTTCTGAGTCAGACGTCCCATGGTGTACAGGGAATACAGGACAATCATTTCCGGATAACCGATCCCCTCTCTGGCCGCCCACTGTACATATAGCCCGTTCCCCTTTGCCCAGGCTGCGTAATACTGCGCATTGACATTCATAGCATTCCCTCCGTTCAAAACATTTATTTTTAATCATTCGTTTTTTATACCATAATAGTATGTCCACAGACTATTATAAGAGTAAAAAAAGAGGATGTCAAGAAACAATATCACATCTCACTTCCTGTCCTCGATCTTTGTCCTGTGTGTGCGTGGTAAGGTGATTTTACATCCGAACTGGTGAATCCGAAGTACTCATCATATCGGGGATCTGAAATCGTGTGTACCTTCAAATTGTTCAGTCCGGTAAAAATACTCTCTTTTGAAATACGCATCCTGATAGGATTTGTTTCCTACGCACTACAGGGGATGCTCCCCGGTTCTCCGTGAACCGTCCGGATGACATCCCCTGTTTTCTTTGTATTTTATCTTCTGTTATTTCCCGCTGACTTCCGGCGGAATTCCTACAGCATTCGGATTTTCCTTCACTTCCACATGAACATATTCCGGCTGTTCCCAGAGAACCACGCTGCCTTTCTCCATAGACTTCTTCACATCGATCAGGCGCTGGTTTGCGGAACCCCGGAACAAAAGATTGACCTGTTTTAACTCCTCCACAAATCTTCCATCCACAAGGACATCAATATACCGGAGCATTTCTTTTGTCTCTTCCCATTTCGGGAGCATGTCCGCAAGAATCTCTTTGTCAAAGACATACCCGGAATAGCACCAGATGGAGATCCCCGGGAACTTTTCTCTGACCCGTTTTAAAAACGGTGCCAGAACCTTCTGATTTTCGTGCTCAAAAGGTTCCCCTCCAAGAAGGGTAAATCCGTGATAATAACTTTTTTCCAGCTCTTTCAAAATTTCGTCTTCTGTTTCTCCGGTAAAGGGATTTCCATAATGGAAATCCCACGCCTCCTCATTAAAGCAGCCTTTACACCGGTGCGTGCATCCGCTGACAAAAAGGGATACTCTTACACCGGGTCCGTTTGCCACATCCCATTTTTTTATATCTGCATAATACATACCGCAAATACTCCTTTACCGCCTGATTCTTACAGATGCATTACCCTGCTTTTAATCTCTTTTGTCTTTCCCGGATTCCAGAAATTTTCTCCCAGATATCCGCAGGTCCTTCTTGTGACATTCATCTTTGACTGATCTTTATTGTGGCAGACCGGACATTCCCACTCATAATCATCATTGATCATGATTTCTCCATCGTATCCGCATTCCTGACAGTAGTCAGACTTCGTATTAAACTCTGCATACTGGATGTTGTCATAGATAAACTTCACAACTTCCGCCACCGCTTCCAGATTATTATTCAGGTTCGGAATCTCTACATAAGAAATACATCCTCCGGTGCTGATTGTCTGGAACTGGCTTTCAAATGTAAATTTGTCGAACGCATCGATCTTTTCACGTACATCCACATGATAAGAGTTCGTATAGTATCCTTTGTCGGTCACATCTGTGATGCTTCCGAATTTTTTCTTGTCAATCTCGGCAAAACGGTAGCACAGACTCTCTGCCGGTGTTCCGTAAAGTCCGAATCCAAGTCCTGTTGTCTCTTTCCATGTATCGGTCGCGTTACGGAGCCTCTTCATCACCTTTAGAGCAAACTTCTGTCCTTCTTCTGTCGTCTGGCTTTCTCCTGTCACCAGTTTGGTCACTTCATAAAGTCCGATATATCCAAGGCTTAATGTAGAGTATCCTCCATGCAGATATTTGTCGATCTTTTCGCCTTTTTCCAGACGGGCGATCGCTCCGTACTGCCAGTGTACCGGGCTGACATCGGAACTTGTTCCTTCCAGCGCTTTATGACGGCACATCAGAGCCTCAAAGCAAAGGGAAAGCCTTTCATCGAGAATCTGCCAGAACTTCTCCTGGTCTCCTTCGGCCAGAATTCCAATCTGAGGAAGGTTAAGGCTGACAACGCCCTGATTGAAGCGTCCTTCCCATTTGTAATTTCCGTTCTCATCTTTCCACGGTGAGAGGAAGGAGCGGCATCCCATCGGTGAGAATACATTTCCTTCGTAGTTTTCTTTCATCTTCTTTGCGGAAATATAGTCCGGATACATTCTCTTGGCTGAGCATTTCACTGCCAGCCTTGTCAGATCATCATACTCGCCGCCGCTTAAATTGTTATCTTCATTCAGAACATAGACAAGCTTTGGGAATGCAGGTGTCACATAGACGCCGGATTCATTTTTGATTCCCTCGATTCTCTGGCGCAGAATCTCCTGAATAATCATGGCATTTTCCTTTGCGTACGGATGAGACTTATCCGGGTTCAGGAACAAGGTCACGAACGGAGACTGTCCGTTTGTTGTCATCAGGGTGTTGATCTGATACTGTATCGTCTGTACACCGGATCTCAGCTCATCCTGAAGTCTGTCGTTGGCCAGCTGTTCCATCATCTCTTCGGAAATGATGCCTGTATATTTTTCTCTGTATTTTCTCATATATTTTTCATAGCTTCTGTGCAGATATTTTCCAAGATGACGGATATCGACAGACTGTCCGCCATACTGGCTGCTCGCAACAGACGCGATAATCTGCGTCATAACAGTACATGCGACATGGAAGCTTTTTGGAGACTCAATCAGTTTGCCGTTCATAACTGTGCCATTGTCCAGCATATCGCCGATATTGACCAGACAACAGTTGAAAATCGGCTGAAGGAAGTAATCCATATCATGGAAATGGATCACACCGTCCTCATGAGCCTTTACAATTTTCTCCGGAAGAAGCACCCTCTTTGTCAGGTCCTTGGACACTTCCCCTGCAATATAATCTCTCTGGGTGGATGCCAGCGTGGAATTCTTGTTTGAATTCTCTGTCTTTAATTCAGAATTCTCTCCGCGGATCAGCCGAAGGATGGAATCGTCCGTTGTATTGGACTTTCTCACCATCGCTCTTGTGTAGCGGTAAATGATATATTTCTTGGCCAGATGATATTTTTCCTCTTCCATCAGCTTCTGCTCAATGATATCCTGGATATCCTCCACAGCCATACTCTCCAGCTTTCTGTTTTCGATGGACGCAACAATGTCGTAAATTTTTTCTTCGGAAATCCGGTCCTCTTTCTCCACCTCATTATTCGCTTTCTGTATTGCATGGACGATTTTGTTTCTGTCGTACTCAGCTTCCCGTCCGTCTCTTTTTATCACTTTCATATCTTATACCTCGCTGTATCAGTAAATTTCTCAAAGCCGCCTTTTTCATCTTTTCAGCAACAATCCACATTATAGCAGAGTGCATCCGTTTTTTCTACCATATCTTGTGATTTTTCTATTATTCCACTATATATGGTATTTCATACAATTTTCTAACTATTTCTTTTTCCCTGTAAAATCAAGGTCTGCGGCCCCTTTGAAGGTTGCAATTTCCATGGAAAAATTATATAATTTCTGTATCACAGACACGAAACATCATAGAGAAATAGAGGTAATGCGTATGAAAAAGAAAGTGGTTGTAGCATTGGGACACCGGGCACTGGGAACGACTCTGCCGGAGCAGCAGGTTGCGGTCAAGCAAACGGCAAAGTCCGTCGCGGATCTTGTACAGGACGGCTATCAGGTTGTCATCACACACAGCAATGCCCCTCAGCTTGGCATGATCCACACTGCCATGAACGAATTCGGCAAGAATCATCCGGACTATACACCGGCCCCGATGTCAGTCTGCTCTGCAATGACACAGGGATATATCGGTTTTGACCTTCAAAATGCCATCCGCGAGGAGCTTCTGACACGTGGAATCTACCGCACGGTCAGCACAGTACTGACCCAGGTAACGGTAGACCCGTACGATGAGGCGTTCTATACTCCTACCAAGGTACTCGGACGTTACATGTCCGCGGAAGATGCCGCCATTGAGCGTAAAAAAGGCAATTACGTTGTGGAGGAGCCCGGAAAAGGTTTCCGCCGTGTCGTATCTGCCCCGAATCCGGTAAAGATTGTAGAGATGGATGCGATCCGCACTCTCTCCGACGCAGATCAGGTAGTTATTGCCTGCGGCGGCGGTGGTATTCCGGTTCTGGAACAGGATCATCATCTGAAAGGTGCAAGTGCCGTAATTGAGAAGGACCTGACTGCCGGAAAGCTTGCGGAAGAACTCGGTGCCGATGCTCTGATCATTCTGACGAGCGTGGAAAAGGTATTTATCAACCGGGGAACTGACCAGGAAGAACAGCTTGGAGAAATTACGGTTTCCCAGGCAAAACAGTATATGGAAGAGGGACATTTCGGCGTCTACAATATGCTTCCGAAATTCCGTGCTTCTGTCTCTTTCATCGAGAAGGGAGAAGGACGCCGTGCCTTTATCACCTGCCAGGAATCTCTCCGCGATGCTCTGAAAGGCCGCACCGGAACCGTGATCTGTCAGGATTAGAAAATTCATCACGTAATCACGGACAGTTTTGTCCGTAAACTGCAACAAGCCGGAAGGAATGCATTCTCTGCATTGCCCGTCCGGCTTGTACTATTTCGTTTTATTCTGTTTTTCTTCCGCTTCCCTGGCCAGGCGGATGATCCGTTCATCCAGATGATGTTCCGTAATATACCGGTACACACTCTTTGGAACCAGATGGGCCCATGGCTTTCCTTCAATAATAAGATGCCTCACTTCCGTTCCGGTCGTTCCTTTTTCTTCAAGCGGGCGGTTCCATAGAACTTCCACCTGAAGTCCCAGTCCGGTCAGTGTCCGGTACTTGTCCTCGCCCCATCCGTCGCAGATACTCATATAGTACACTGCATCTTTCGGCGCATACTGGAAAATCAGCTCCGGCGTATTGATCGGGAACGGAACAATCTCAAACTCTTCCCGCGGAACGTGAAACTCCAGCATTGCCTCACGAATCATTTCGTACCGTTCAAAATACGTAAACGGATTATTCTCCGGTCTGGAACGGTTTGTATCATGAATATTGGTTCTGATAAAACCTGCATCCGGATTGGATATTCCGATAATCAGTCTGTCGCACTGCTTTTTTGCCGCAAGCAGATACTCCATATGTTTCAGATGCAGGCATTGAAACCTGCCGTGGATTACTCCTGTTTTCTCTGCCATCTTTCAAACTTCCTTTACGCTCATTTCACATCTTTTTTACTATATCACAGCTTTCCGAAAAGTAAAGCCTTTAGTTTGCTTTTTCGTTGATCCAGTCTGTAATCTGACACAGTCCTTCGTCATCTGCGGAAAACACTTTTCTTTCGATCTCTTCTTCCGGCGTCACATCATAACAGTACGGCTCCTTCCATACCGCCGCCTCCAGTGTATCGTCCTTTTTGTTCCAGGCGATCCGGAATCGAAGATCCGGTTTGGTACTTCCGTAATACACAGCTTTTTTATAATATGCGATTCCATACAAATCTTCCCGTTTTACCATGTTCTTTTCTCCCTTTTTATGATAGAATATTTTCATGCCAATCATTGATCCTGTCAATTATGACAGAATAACGAAACGGAGGAAAAGCATCAATGAAATCTCCGAAATATTTTGATCTTTTTCTGCACACCTTGTTTTACAGCCTGATCACGGTGGCGGCAGCACAGTTTTACATCAATATTTTTTCTCCTGAATTCAGCGTTTCACTGGGAATCGTCTTTCTGGCATCCTTTGCCATGCTTGCCCCGGATTTTCCGGTTCTCCCGGTGTCTGCTCTTTCAGGCGTCCTTGTAATGTTTTCACGGGCTTTTCTGGGCAGCTTCAGGGAATCATCTTTCAATATTTCCTTTTCTTTGGCAGTCCCGGAACTGTTTTTTTATCTTTTTTATGGTGTCCTTCTGACTGTCTATATCGTGAAAATCCGAAAATCCTCGGTCCTGATGGACACCGCCGCTTTGCTTTTCTGTGACTATGCGGCAAATTTCGGGGAACTGATGCTACGTCTTAATATTAATGCATTTTCCCTTTCTTCGCAATCCGGAATCTTGATGACCGCTATGTTCCGGACTGCTTTGATTCTGATTTTCATGACGGTGTTCCGCAGATACCATTTGGTACTTCTGAAAAAGGAGCAGCAGGACTACTACCGGAATCTTTCTCTGTTGACAGCCCGCCTTCAGGAGGAAGTCATCTGGATGGAGAAAAACACCTCCCTGGTAGAGTCGACCATGCATTCTGCATATCAGCTCTTTGAGCGTCTTCGTTCGGATTCAAGTACAAAGGATGCAGCCAAAGATGCCCTGATTATCGCGAATGATATTCATGAAATCAAGAAAGAATACTATCTGATCCTGCGTGGACTTTCCGATGCGCTGCAGACAGAAGATGGCCCTCTCCGCCTGGAATTCGGTGAACTGTTTTCCCTTCTGCGCAGCCCGGTTGAGCAGATTGCCTCAGCCGCTCACAAGACGCTTTCTTTTGAAGTGAAAGGGCGCTCCTCATTCCGCACCGGACATGTGTACGAATTGCTTTCTGTTTTTCGGAATCTTTTTACAAATGCGGTAGAAGCTTCGAAAAATGATCAGGTTTTTATTCAGGTTACACTAGAAGAAACAACAGACGAAATTCTCTGTACGGTCACAGATCATGGACAGGGAATCCCCCCGGATGCGCTCTCACAGATCTTTGACGCGGGGTTTTCCACAAAAATCAACTATGAGACCGGGGAAATCAGCCGCGGACTGGGCCTCAATATCGTAAAAGGGATTGTGGAAGAAAATCTTGGCGGACGCATCCATGCAGACTCCTGTCCGGGGAATACCTGTTTTTCCATCCGTCTGCCAAAAGAAACACTGGAGGGTTAAAAATGAACTTTTATTTTGTAGATGATGATAAGAATGTACGAAACATACTGAAAATTCTTGTGACTGACAGACAGCTCGGCAAATGCTGCGGTTCATCCGGCAACGGCTACGACGCTCTGGAAGATGTGGAAGCCCTTCATCCTGACATCATCCTTGTCGACCTTCTCATGCCGGATATGGACGGAATCAGTTTTGTGGAAAAAGTAAGAGATATCTCTCCTGATTCTGTCTGCATCATGATTTCCCAGGTCGCTTCCAAGGATCTCATAGCCAAAGCCTATGAGGCAGGCGTGGAATTTTTCATCCAGAAACCAATCAACGCCATCGAGGTCGAGGCTGTAATCCGTAATGTCATCAAAAGCCTTTCCATGCACCGCAAAATCGGAAAGGTTCAGACTCTCTTTGAGGCGGAATTTTCCACCCGGGGAAAAACGTCAGACTCCTCTTCACAGTCTGAAAGTTTTCAGGGCAGACTTACCGGTGTTCTTCAGAAACTGGGCATCATCGGCGAGCTGGGCAGCAAGGATATCATTTCATTGATCACCTTTCTGCACGATCAGGATGAGACTCTCGAGCAGCAGACTCTTGGCAGTCTTCTCTCGCGTTTCAGCGAAAATCCGAAATCTGTAGAGCAGCGAATCCGCCGGGCCGCCTCAACCGGACTGGTCAATCTTGCCCATCTGGGTCTGGAAGATTATTCGAACGATGTGTTTAACGAGTTTTCCAACACGCTTTATAATTTTGAACAGGTCAGACGTGAAATGGATTATATCCGTGGAAAATCCGACCGGCACGGCAATGTAAAAATCCGCAACTTTCTCAATGCACTGCTTTGTTACTGCGAGAACGTGTAACCGTGTATCGATGATCAATCAAAAAGGATCCCGGGCTCAAAATGCCCCAGGGATCCTTTTTATCTGCTTTATTCTGCTGCCGGTTCGATAGTCAGATTCTGCCTTGCTTCTGCTTTTTTCTCATAACTCTTCTTGAAAACCTGGCTTCCTACATATCCTGCCAAAGATCCGCCAACCGCTGCGAAGATTACTGCCAGCACGACTTTGACCGGATCATTAAACGCGAACGGTGCCAGAAGTCCCGGAATCGGGGATGCGGTACCCGGCGCGTTATTGATAATATGGAATACTGCTGCGGATACACCTGCAAGTCCTCCTCCGAAGAAGTTGGAACAATAAATCGGAATCGGATTTGCCGTAATGATCGGTGCCTGCGTCAGAGGTTCCATCATAACCGCAATGATATTACTCTTATCACCAAGCTTCAGACGTTTGAATACAATACCGTTTGTGAATGATCCGCCCACACATGCGATTGCCGCGATACCCATCGCAAGTCCGTCCAGTCCGATCATGGCTGTCAGTGCCATGGAACTGAGCGGTGATGTACAGATCATCTTCATGATTCCTCCAAGGAGGAATCCCATAACAAGCGGAGACTGCTCTGCCGCCGCCGTAATAGTACCACCGATTCTTGCAAGCGTCATATTAACAAGCGGGTCTGCCGCTGTAGCTACGAGCAGGGAGATCGGTGCTACGATCAGTGCTCCTGCTATGACATCGACACCTTCCGGAAGATATTTTTCAATCAACTGAGAAAGCAGCCCTACTACATAGCCCGCAATAAATCCCGGAAGGATACCGAACTGTCCCAGAACGACACCGGCTGCAATTGCCAGTACCGGATTGCTCCCCATGCTGAGCGGTACCGCAATCGCTGCTGCCACACCGCCGAATCCGCCTGCATTTTCCCCAACTGATTTGAAAAAGGAGATACCAAAGAGATCCCCTGAAATGTACTTATGAATGGCCTCCACAAGGAACGTTGCTACTGCTGCATTTGCCATACCGCTCATGGCCAAAGACCCTTTCGGCATTTTCATGCTGAAGAGAGAGAAGATTGCCAGTGTAAGCAAAAGCATCCCAACTCCTGATAAGATTGTCATCATAATGTTTTCCTCCTTTACATGCCGTCTTATAGATGTTTTTCCTCTTTTTTTATCTGTCATAAATATAACCTATAAGTTTCAAAATCCTACAGCAGGTATCAAAATGGATAATATTTTTTTTCTTATCAAGGAGTTTTTTGTCTACTATATACAAAATATTTGTTAAAAAACTGTCTATAATCACGAAACTCTTGTTTCCGGGATGCTGTCCCTGATACATAAGGCTCCATATCCAAGCTGATTATTCGGCCACGAATCATATCCCGGAAGTTCTCTGGCTCCTCTTCTCAGAAACGCCTTTGCCTTCTCCCCATATAAAAACAGATCATTTTTTTCTGTAATTCCCCACTCCATCAAAAGCGCGGCTCCGCCTGATGCAAACGGAGCCGCAAAGGATGTTCCGGTAAAAGATGCATACCCTTCCTCTCCCTGTACAGAAACAACATTGACTCCCGGCGCGGCAAGATCCGGTTTCTGATTATTCTGATTTTTTCGGCCCCGTCCTGAAAAATCAGCGTAGGACATGGTGTCCGCATCATATGCTGCCACTGTCAGTACTCTGGATGCTGTCGAAGGGATCGTGAGCGTAAGCTCTTCGGTCGGGTAAAAAAAGGCCGTCCCTTCATTCAGCGTGTAGCTGGCAGGAAGCCACATTTCAAACCGCCCTGTGACAATCTGCTCCGGCACGAGAATAATATTCCATTCTCCACTGTTTACATAATCATCCACCGGCAGGAATTCCAGAAAAATCTCGTTCAGACCGCTGTAGGGGCTCGGCTCCCCGTAATACAGCAGAATCTCCGTTTTTCCGGTCAGAAAACGCTGGGTACCCATCACTTCCCGAATCGGACCGACTCGTTCTCCTGACGGCGTCTTAATCGTCACGCCGATCACATCCGTGTAATCCGTCCAGATCTGAAGACTGAATGCTCCCTGACGTTCCTGTACTCCAAGCGGTACACTTGTTTCTTCTCCTTCTCTTACAAATCCGGATGTATGTCCGGCCTCTGCCCCTTCATTTCCTGTTCCCACACTGATTAAAGTCCTGCCGATCTGCGCAGCCGCATCCAGAAAACGCTCCGGCAGTGATGTTCCGTTATGAGCGCCATATGTATTCCCAAAGCTGATGTTGACCGATACCGGCATTTGAAGCATTTCCGCCTTTTGTACAATATAGTCTACTGCCTGCATCAGCTCCGCTGTCCGCGGAAATCCCACACCTCCCGGATTCCCCAGTTTGACAATGATTAATTCCGCGTCGGGAGCCGTTCCCCGGTAACGTCCGCCGCTGTTTCTTCCATTTCCTGCGGCCACACCGGCAACGGCAGTCCCGTGACCGGAGCTATCAACACTTGGCACCTTCTGCAGACGCATCGTCCTGTTCGGCTGCTGCAGAGCCTCATTGATCTGCTCTGCCGAGAATTCCGAACCGATCCGGTACCCTTCCGGCGGTGTCCCTTCCACGGTCTGATCCCAGAGGAAACGGATTCTCGTCGCGCCATCTTCCTGTCTGAAGTCTGCATTTGCATATTCGATCCCGGAATCAATCACTCCGATCAAAACCCCTTTTCCTGTCAGACGAAAACGGGGTGTCTGCACCGCATCGATGCAGGACACCCTTCTTCCGTCTGCCACTTCAAAGAAAAGTCTTTTTGGTTTTTCAATATAGATTACTTCTTCCAGCGAAGCAAGCTTCTCAATATTTTCCTCCCGTATCCGCACAATAGCAAAATTTTTCAAAAGCGGCGTCACCGACTCCGCAGTCTCCGACACACGTTCCAGCGTACCAGAATACAGAATAATGACGTCCCACGTGTTTGTCATTTCATTATATCCCACCTGAAGATTTACAGATCGAAGCCGTTCTGTCCCGGTCGCGTCCAGTGCAAGATTTAAAAGATTTTCTATTTTCTGGCTGGTCATTCTTTCCCCTTTCCTCGTATTACCTGCATGCTGAAAATCCAAGATACGGAGCCATGCATGCCGGAATAAAATATCCCCGTTCATGTCTGCACACCGGACAGACCGGAGGGACTTTTTCTCCTTTAAAAATATGGCCGCAGTTCAGACACATCCATTCTCCCTGTCCCGAAGACTCATAATAAGTCTCCTGCTTTAACATTTCTGCAATCTTGACGAAACGCTCCCCGTGAATTTTTTCCACTTCCGCAATCTGTGAGAATGCATATGCTGCTTCCGGGAAGCCTTCCTCCTCCGCTGTCTTTGCAAAGGCCGGATACACCTCCTGATGTTCCTCCTGCTCATTATGCGCTGCCATCATCAAAAGTTCAACCAGACTTTCCGACTGATCCACCGGATATCCTCCTTCGATCCGGATGTTCTCTCCCGCTTCCGTCTTCAGAAGCTCATAAAACCGGGCCGCATGCGCTCTCTCCTGATCCGCCGTAAAAAGAAAGATCTCCTTGAGCGCGAAAAAACCTTTCCGGCACGCTTCCTCTGCCGCAATTGTATACCGGTTTCTCGCCTGGCTTTCTCCGGCAAATGCTTTCATCAGATTTTCTTTTGTTCTGCTCTGTGAAAATTCAACAGCCATGTTACTTACTGCTCCTTTCCATTCTTTTAAAGAGTAGTATGCACCATGGCCGTCTTTTTATTCGTATTTAATTAAATCCGATGATTCTTCTCATCACAGAGTATCCCATGGACGAGATCTTTCTTCCTGATCTTCCCGGAAGATTCATGGTCTGTCCTAAAATTCCATATCGAATTTTGAAATAGGTTTTATAATCTTTCCTTTTCAGATAGGTCCACAGTTCCTTTTTCTTTTTCAGATTTTCCTCTTTCTTGGACCGGATACAGATAATGGACGAAACAGTCATCATGATCGCCAGATATTTGATCATATAGCTCCGAAGCTTTTTATTCGAGATCATCTTCATCTGGTACATATCAATCATGGTCTGGTTGACATACAACTGCTGATCAATCCTCTTGATCATGTTTTTCTCATTGACAGACTGATCATCCCGCCCGATATAATAGCGATACAGATTCACATCCAGATAGTAAATCGTTCTGACATGCGGCAGCGGATAATAGACATAAATATTGTCCACATAAAACGTATGCTTCGGAAGATGCAGCTGACAAAGCTTCAAAAGTTCTGTCCTGTAAATAACCGAATGCATCAGAATATACTGATCTATTCGGAAATGCCCGAGATCACTCCATCCGAACACCTGATCCTGAGGAAGGCAGTTCCTGTAATGAATCACTTTCTTGTGGGAGGCTCCGACTTTCTCATATACATAATTGGAAATCAGCATGTCCACTTCTTCGCCGTTCTCCTCGAATCTCCGCAACGTCTCCATGATCTTCAGAAGCGCTTCTTCATCCAGCCAGTCATCGCTGTCCACTACCTTAAAATACTTTCCCTGGGCATGCAGAAGACCGCTGTTGACCGCTTCTCCATGTCCGCCGTTCTCCTGACTGACCACTCGTACGATATCCGGGTATTCCCGCTCGTACCGTCTCGCGATCTCCTCGGTTCCGTCTTTGGATCCGTCATTGACAATGATGACCTCGATGTCCTTTCCTCCCTTGAGGACAGACTCTATCGCGCGCTCCATGTAGTCCTGTGAGTTATAGCATGGTATTGCAAATGTTATATACTTCATGTTCTTCCCCCGTTCCTGCTTTTTTGCAGTTACTGCTTACAGTATAATCGTTTTTGAACGATTTTCCAAGGAAAATCTCTATAAAAAAACATTCTCTTAATATCCGGCAATACATATTGACATTTTTCTATGTGTTTTATATACTACGATATATAGATATTCTTCAATGTATATTCATCAAAAAAAACGGGTAGATAAATATACATGATCCAAAATATAAAAATTGTCAAAGGAGTTGTTAACATGTCTGTAAACACAAAACTATATGTTTTGACCGGTTTTTTAGGTTCCGGCAAAACAACTGTACTTCTGGAACTGCTGAAACAGTTAAAGGGGCACAAAATAGGTGTGATTCAAAATGAATTTGGAAAGCTGGGAATTGACGGAACCATTCTCAGAAATGATGATATTCAGATGGTCGAAATTAACCGGGGCTCGATTTTCTGCTCCTGTCTGAAGCTGAACTTTGTAAATGCTCTTGCCGAAATGTCGAAACAGGATTTTGAATATCTGTTCGTGGAAAGCTCCGGCTGGGGTGATCCTTCCAATGTAAACGAAATTCTCGAAGCAGCCAGGGTCGTTTCTGACAAAGAATATGATTTCAAAGGTGTGTTATGTTTCGTGGATGCGGTAAATTTTCTTGAACAGGTAAAAGACGAAGAGACTACATACCGGCAGTTAAAGCACTGTCACCTTGCAATTATTACAAAAACCGATCTTGCAGATGAAGAACAGATTCAAAAGGTCACACAACAGATCAGAGACATCAATCCTGTATGCGAAATTCTGATCAGCGCGAATGGCCAAATGGACTATTCCTTTCTCCGGAAAGATCTGACGATTTATCAGTGGGCGGAGTCCGAAGAGACAACCAACTCCGTGGAAAACAAGCCAAAGTCAATCTTCCTGGAATATAATGGTACCGTTGAAAAAAGTAAGCTGGATCGTTTTTTGCAAAGTCTGACCCCTGATGCATACCGGGTAAAAGGATTTTGCAGACTTGAAAAAGAAGGCTGGACACAGATTGATGTCGTGGAAGCACTGATTGATTATAAACCTTCTGAGGAATTTGAAAAATCACAGCTTGTATTTATTTCAAAAATCGGACCTGCAATCATCAAAAAAATCTTTTCATCATGGCAGGAATGTGTTGGAACGGAAATGACGTTAAAAAACTAGATTGGAGATTATCATGAATATCAAAGTAATAGGCGTGGGATGTGAAAAATGCAGCCGGCTTTATGAGAATGTACAGAAAGCCGTGCAGGAAACCGGATGTGAAGCTGAAGTAGAAAAAGTGGAGGATCTTATTGATATCGTAAAACTCGGCGTTATGTCAGCTCCTTCTCTTATGATCGACGGAAAATTAGTCGTGTCAGGCAGAGTCGCTAAAACATCTGAAATCATTACTCTTATCAAATCATATAAATAAAGGAGATTACTTTCTTCCAAAACTAAAAATCCTATTAAGCAGTTCCGGCCAGGCATGATCTGCTTAATAGGATTTATTACTTACAGCTCTTTTATTCTTCTTGCAATTTCTTCGATTACCTGTATGAAACATGCATCGTCCTTTCCTGTTGGATCAGCAAGCCCCCAGTCTTCATCGAAGTCCCGCCCGATATAAGGGCAGCCGACATCGCACCCCATTGATATTGCAATATCAGGTGCAGGAATTTTATCAACCGTCTTACTGTACTGTGTTTCTTCCATATCGATTCCGTATAGCTGCTTCATAATCCTTACCGCATCCTGATTAATCTGCGGTTTTGTTTCCGTTCCCGCTGAATAAAATTCAAAACGGTCTCCTGCCAAATGTTTCCCGAGCGCTTCCGCAATCTGACTGCGGCAGGAATTGTGAACACAGATAAAAGCGATTTTTTTCTTGCCAAAATTCTCTAATGCCATGATCGAACCTCCTAAATTATATAATTAAATACTGTATTGCATTGAAAAAGTAACCCACGATAATAATGCCAACCGTACATATTCCAATGAAAATACCAAGCAGTTTCGGTTTAACCGCTTTGCGAAGCATAATCATTGATGGAAGCGAAAGCGTCGTTACGGCCATCATAAAGGAAAGGACGACGCCAAGCAAAGCTCCCTTTGCCAGCAACGCCTCTGCAATCGGGATTGTACCGAAAATGTCCGCATACATCGGAATACCGACTATCGTAGCAAGAATTACACCAAACGGATTGTTATCACCAAGTGCCTTGACAATAAATTCTTCTGGAATCCAGTTGTGAATAACAGCACCAATACCTACACCTATCAAAACATAAGGAGCAACCTTTTTCGCTGTTGAAACAACCTGGTCCCAAGCATAGTTCATTCGGTCTTTAAAATGTAATTCTACTTGCGGAACATCAATAGAATGACCGTTTCGGATATATTCTTCTACTTGATTTTCAAGATTGAGCTTTTCGATTAACGTACCACCGACAACAGCAATCACCAATCCGAAAATAACATAAAAAACAGCGACTTTCCAACCGAAAATACTCATCAACAAAACAAGGCTTCCAAGGTCAACCATAGGCGAAGAAATCAAAAAGGAAAATGTAACGCCAAGTGGCAAACCTGCGCTTGTAAATCCGATAAACAGAGGAATAGAGGAACAGGAACAGAACGGTGTTACTGTTCCGAGCAGGGCAGCAATGATATTGGCCCATATCCCATGAAATCTGCCGAGTATCTTTTTTGTTCTTTCCGGTGGAAAATAACTTTGAATATACGAAATAATCAAAATTAACATGCCAAGCAGTACCATTATTTTTATAGTATCGTAAATAAAAAATTGAACACTGGCCCCGATTTTACTTGTGGTATCTAAGCCACAAGCGTTCAAAATTGTTTCAATAAGTCGATTCAACCAGTTCATACCGAGGACTTCATTTTGAAAAAAGTCCCACGCTCCTTTTAATGTCTCCATAGAAATCTCCTTTTATATAGTCATATTGAAATATGTCTATTTGTCCTCTCAAATATAAGCCGTGCGGAAAAGCATTGATTCTCTTACTTTTCACAACACGACTTCTCTTCACATTCGCTTTCAAGCGTAGTCAAACGCTGTAAACATTCTTTCGCCTGTTCCACACCTTTCTCTGAAATGGAGTAGTGGGTCCACTTTCCTTCTTTGCGTCCAACAACAATTTCAGCATCGCAGAGTATTTTCATATGATGTGAAAGTGTTGGCTGCGTAACATTGATTTCTTCCAGCAGCTTGCAGGCACATTTCTCGCCCGAACGCAACATTTTTATAATTTTAATGCGGTTTTCGTCGCAGAATGCTTTAAAGATTAGTGCGATCTTCTTATCATCCATCTTCTCCCTCCTTATATAGATATTTATCTATGTGTTATTATATACACCGTTCTGAAAAATGTCAATAAGTTTTTCGTCTGGATTTTTGACGCCTCATCTATTGAGTATTCCTCCCTTTTTCGTTATACTAAATTACAAAATGAGAAAAAACTGGAGGATATGAAATATGAAACATAACATACTGGTAGGACAGTCCGGAGGGCCGACCGCTGTTATCAACGGAAGTCTCTACGGCGTCGTTAAGAGAGGGTTGGAGACACCGCAGATTGACAATATTTACGGAATGGTCAACGGAATTGAGGGATTTTTAAATGGAAACATGATGGATATGCGTACTCTGGAAGAAAACGGCACGCTTCCTCTTTTGAAGACAACACCGGGTGCCTATCTTGGCTCCTGCCGTTACAAGCTTCCGGAAGATCTCTCCGATCCGGTTTATCCGCAGCTGTTTGCAAAATTTGCGGAATATGAGATTCAGTCCGTCTTCTATATCGGCGGAAATGATTCCATGGATACGGTCAGCAAGCTCTCCCGCTATGCAGCCAAAAATGAAAGCAGCATCCGCTTTATCGGTATTCCGAAAACCATCGACAATGATCTCGTCATGACAGACCATACACCAGGCTTTGGAAGCGCCGCAAAATATGTGGCATCCACAGTCCGTGAAATCGCTGTCGATGCATCAGTATATGACAACAAGCCTTCCGTTACGATCGTAGAGATTATGGGACGACATGCGGGATGGCTGACTGCCGCTTCTGCTCTTGCAAGAAAGTTTGAAGGAGACAATCCGGTACTGATTTACCTGCCGGAAACTGCATTTGACAAAGACCGTTTCCTTTCCCAGGTACAGGATGCCCTGAAGAAGACTACGAACCTTGTCGTTTGTATTTCCGAAGGAATTCACGATGCCGAAGGCACCTTTATCTGTGAATACGCAAGCGAAGTCGGCACCGATACCTTTGGTCACAAAATGTTGACAGGTTCCGGAAAATATCTGGAAAACCTTGTAAAAGATACACTTGGTATTAAAGTACGCTCTGTGGAGCTCAATGTCTCCCAGCGCTGCTCTTCTTCCTGCCTGTCCGGCACTGATCTGGAAGAAGCCGTCTGTGCAGGTTCTTATGGAGTTGACTGTGCCATGGATGGGAAAACCGGCGTTATGATCACCTTTGAAAGACAGGCCGGGGATTCCTACGAGATGGTTCCAGGGACTGCTGATGTCAATCAGATCTGCAATGAAGAGAAAGTTGTTCCTTCCGACTGGATCACTGCAGATGGATCCGATGTTACAGAATCGTTCCTGAACTATGTCCGTCCGCTGATTCAGGGGCAGGTGGAAGTGCCTCAGAAAGACGGCCTGCCACATTTCATCTATAGAAAATAAGAGAAAGTGTACAATCTGCACAACATCCGTCTTTACGTTCATATTTTGTTCATTTTTTGTTTTTTAAATGTTGATTTGTAGAACACTTTTTTTTCACGAATAACAGGTATACTAAAATCATCAAAAAGAAAACAAAACAGAACTGATAAAGACGCTGTCAAGTAAATACTTTTTGAATAAACTTTTTCATAATAAATGCCGGGGATCAGCCGATGATCACCCGGCATCCTCCCTTTTACGGGGGATTTTCTTTTTATGCAGGATCGTGTTTCCACCGCGTTCCTGCCTTTTTCAATGCTTCTTCTGTCGTTAGGAACCGGACTCCCAGTTTTTTCACTTTTTCGATATTCATCCGCAGATTTCTCGGATGATCCCGGAAGGCTTCCTCATTCTTTTCCAGATTTTCTGATCCCGCTCCGGCACTTTCCAGAAACTCTTTCACCACTTCATACGTACTCCTGTCGTTTTCACTTCCGAAGTTGTAGATTCCTGCCGGTGCCTGAAACATGATTTCCAGATTTTCAACTACTTCCCATACATCCGTGATACTCCGGAGATCATAGACCGGATACCTGATCCGGTCTCCTGATTCCCTGGCCTTGCAGACCGTCGAAATCAGATTCCCATGCTCTTGTCCCTCCCGGAAGTCGACAGCAAACATCCAGCTTAAGCGCAGTGCCACCGTGTCCGGCTGGGCTTTAAGCGCAAGCTCTTCCGCCCGGATCTTCTGCCTGCCGTACACAGTCGGTGGAGCGATCCTCTCTTCTTCTCTGTGGGGCTCTCTTTCTCCATTTCCCACATAAACCTGATCGGAGCTGCAGAAAATCAGCCGCGCCCCGATCTCCCGGCAGATCTTTGCCAGAATTCTGACTCCGTCCACATTGACTTTTTCCGACCGTTCCGGATCCTGTTCACATGCGCCCACATCAGAGACCGCTGCTGTATGGATCAAAATATCAGGGCGGTCCTTTTTCAGGACCGCCTCTGCCTCTTCCGGATCCGTAAAGTCCATGTCCGTATGACGGTATCCCGTCATATCAAATTTATCCTGATAGAAGCGGAGAATTCTGCTTCCGAGAAATCCGTCCGCTCCTGTTACACCGATCTTCACCATTGATCCCTTCTTCAAATATTAATGATGTGGTTTGTACAGATGTCTTGGAATACCATCCACCATAACCGGAGATACATCTCCCTGAATCAGCGGTTTAACATATGCAACAAACTCATCTGTTACATAAGTACCGTCTTCATTGACCCATTCTCTCGGCACAAGTTTTTCGTCATTTGCAATCTTGTGCACATCTTTTACTTCTGTGCTGCACTGATACGGATCATCGGAAATTCTCTTGAGCACAACCATCTTTCCGTTATCTCCCTCATCCGCCGCCTTTACTGCAGCACCGCCTACCTGAGACGCTTCCAGAATATCTACTCTGGACGCGCAGTGAGACGCGGATCTCTGCAGCGTACTCAATTCGATGGCGCGGGTCTTGCATCCGATCTCATTTGCTACATACTGTGCAAGATAAGCTGCTGTTCCAGTGAGCTGCTTATGTCCAAACGCATCTACAAAATCTACATTTGCTCCAAGTTCACAGACATATCTTCCATCTTCCAGATGGATTCCTTCGGAAACCGCTACAACAACAGAAGTTTTCTTTTTCAGCAGATCTTTGATTCTTTCCATGAAATTGTCAAGATCAAATGTCAGCTCCGGAAGATAAATCAGATCCGGTCCCGAACAGTCCTCTCCTTTCGCAAGAGCCGCCGCTCCGGTAAGCCATCCGGCATTTCTTCCCATGATCTCAACGATCGTGACAAGTCCCTTGCTGTACTCCAGACAGAAGCTGTCACGGATAATCTCTTTTACAGATGTTCCAATATATTTTGCCGCGCTTCCGTATCCCGGTGTGTGATCCGTCAGAGCAAGGTCATTGTCAATTGTTTTCGGGCATCCGATAAATCTTGTCGGATATCCCATCACAATCGCGTAGTCGGAAAGCTTTTTGATCGTATCCATGGAGTCATTTCCTCCGATATAGATAAATGCTTCAATATCCAGCTTGTCCAGAATTTCAAAGATCTTTTCATATACTTCTCTGTTTTCATGAATTTCCGGAAGTTTGTACCGGCAGGATCCCAGATATGCAGCCGGAGTTCTCTTTAAAAGCTCCGCATCAAGATCGTTTGTGATATGTTCTGACAGGTCAATGTATTTCTCCTCCATCAGCCCCTGAATTCCATGAAGCATTCCATACACTTTGTTTGCCCCTCTGTCCTTTGCCGTACGGTAAACACCAGCCAGACTTGAATTGATCGCCGCTGTCGGGCCTCCTGACTGTCCAACAATTACATTTCCTTTCATATTACTACCTCCGTATTTGTCATAATGCCAATACGTTTATTTTAGTACATTTGTATATAATTGTCTATGTTTTTTCCGTTTTTTCGTCATTTTTAAATCTCATTATAGATCAGTGTCAGTATCATCTGCGCTGTCTCTACCATATTTCTTCCGGTATCCATACTGCTTTTCTGAATGTAGCGGAATGCTTCCTCCTCCGTCATATGGTTCCGTTCCATCAGGACGTACTTGGCATTCCGGATATAGTTTTCCTCCTTTTCCGTCCGTTTTGGCTTCTTATCTTTCCGCTTTACTACCTGGCGGTCCAGATTCTGGAGCATCATGTTGACCGTATCGATAAATTCATATGCTTTCACCGGCATGGTCACGGCCACCAGCCCCGGCTGCCTTCTGTGACTGACATTCTGTGTCGTATCCAGCAGAAGCAGATCAAAATACCGTGGCAGGCAGTCCAGCAAATCGGTATAATCCATATCCGGAAGCTTCGTCCCGCTGATCACAATTCCGTGGGAAAGACGCCCGATTTCCTGAAGCGCCGCTGCCGCCGTTGATACGACAATGGTATCTCCGAAACCATGGCGCAGAAGTATTTCTTTGATTTTTCTCGCGGTTTCCTGCCGCGGAAGTGCGATGATAATACTTCCCATTTTCTTTCCCCCTGCTGTCTGTTAAAATCTGTGTAAATACTCTTTCAGCTCCCAGTCAGTGACTTCCTGTGTGTAGAGTTCCCATTCTTTTGTCTTTTCCTTTAAATAGGTTCTGACGTAGCTCTCTCCGCAGACATTTCTTAAAAATTCATCTTTTTCCAGCGCGGTCAAAGATTCCTTCAAGGTACCCGGAAGAGCCCCTGCCTTTTCATCCGCTTTCAGTGGAATCATCTTTTCCTGAATCCCGTTCAGGCCGGACGCGACAACCATCGCAATCAGAAGATACGGATTTGCCGCTCCGTCCGGCAGCGTCCACTCAATGTGCGTGTCTCCTTCTTTCCCTTTCACTACCCGGATCGGGGCACGGTAATCATTGAGGGACCAGAACAACTCGGTCGGGGCATGAAATCCCGGTTTCAATCTCTTATATGAATTGACAATCGGATTGGCGATTGCAGCCATTCCATTCATATGTGACAGAAGTCCGGCAATAAAAGAGTAGGCTTCCTGACTCAATCCGTTCTCCGCCTGAGGATCCGCAAACATGTTTTTTCCGTCCCGGAATCCGGAAATATTTAATGACAATGCGGAGCCCGGAAGATCTGTCCGCGGTTTTGGCATAAAGGTCGCATGCAGGCCGTGTCTCTGTGCAATTGTACGTACTGTGGAGCGGAACGTCACAATCTGATCCGCCACCTTCACGCCCTGTGCCTGCTTAAAATCCACCTCATGCTGCGCCGGAGCGTCTTCGTGATGGGATGACTCGATCTCAAACCCCATCTCTTCCAGCGTCAGAATCATGTCTCGTCTCGCATTTTCTCCCTGATCAAGAGGCGCCACATCCAGATAGCCCGCCTTCTCTCTCGTCCGTGTTGTAGGGTTCCCTTCTTCATCCGTCTCGAAAAGGAAAAATTCACACTCCGGGTCCAGATCAAAACTGTACCCCTGCTGCTTTGCCTTTTTCAGTACACGTCTGAGAATATATCTTGGACTCTCCGCAATATCATTCCCTTCCTGATCCATCAGATCACAGAGGAATCTTGCCACCTTTCCCTGCTGCGGCCTCCACGGCAGGATCGTAAATGTATCAATGTCCGGTTTCAGATAAACTCTGTCATATCCAAGCTCTTTCATCCCGGCAATGCTGTATCCGTCCACCATACATTTCCCCGCAAGCGCTTTCTCCATCTGGCCCGCCGTCACAGCAATATTCCGGATGGTCCCGAAAATGTCCACAAACTGCAGACGTATGAATTTTACATCTTCTTCTTCGATCATCTGAAGAATTTCCCAAGTTTCATATTTCGCCATATTGATTTCCTCCATCTTTCGACTGCCTCAATTCCCTGATGTTCTTATTATATTCCGCATCAGGACTTCAGGGCAAGAACTATGACAGATATTTTCCCTGAATTCTCTATCTGAGTTTCTCACGCAGAAGTTCCCGCGTAACTGCCGGATCCGCGTTTCCCTTCATCTTTTTCATGACCTGCCCGACAAAAAATCCGAATACCTTTTCTTTTCCTTCCCGGTACTGTGCCACAGAATCCGGATGCTCGCGGATCACTTCCTCGATGATCTGCTCCAGCACGTTTGTGTCTGCCACAGTGGACAGATGATGTGCCTCAATGTAGGCAAGCGGCTCTTCGTCGTGGTCAAAAATCTGTTCAAAAACTTCCTTTGCCCCTTTATGAGTGATCTTCTGCTCTTCTTCTACCAGGATCAACGCTGCCAGGTGGCCTGGAGAAAACTTCATCTCCTCTGGACTTTTTCCTGCTTCTTTCAGAAGCCTCATGGCGTCCTGAGTCATCCAGTTTGCAGCCTTCTTTGGCTGCGAACAGATTTTTGCCGTTTCTTCAAACAGATCTGCCATATTTCTGGACTCTGTCAGAATCCGGGCATCGTATTCCGAAAGAGAAAACTCCCGGATAAACCGTTTTTTCTTTTCTTCCCGCAGTTCCGGCTGTTCCTTTTTAAGCCGTCCGATCCATGCATCGTCAATCACGACCGGAGGAAGATCCGGATCAGGGAAATACCGGTAATCTTTAGCGTCCTCTTTGGAGCGCATCGGGAAGGAACATTCCTTATTGTCATCCCACCGCCTTGTCTCCTGAATCACTTCTTTTCCTTCTTCCAGAAGTTCAATCTGCCGTATGGTCTCCCCTTCAATTGCTCTCGCAATGGCCTTAAAGGAGTTCAGGTTCTTCATCTCTGTCCTGGTGCCGTAGCTTTCTGTCCCCGCTTCCCGAACGGACAGGTTAACATCCGCACGCATGGAGCCTTCTTCCAGCCGGCAGTCTGAAATTCCCAGATACTGAGCCATGATCCGAAGCTGTTCCAGATAGGCAATGACCTCCCGTGCATTTCGCATATCCGGTTCCGATACAATCTCAATCAGCGGCACGCCGCTTCGGTTATAGTCTACAAGGGAGCTGTCCGTCCATGGATCGTGGACCAGTTTTCCGGCATCTTCTTCCATGTGCATCTCATGAATCCGGATTCTTTTTTCTCCCTGTGCCGTATCAACCGACACATATCCGTCATAGCAGATTGGAAGATACAGCTGGGAAATCTGGTAATTCTCAGGATTGTCCGGATAAAAATAGTTTTTCCGGTCAAATTTGCAGAAAGTATGGATTTTACAGTTCATGGCAAGTCCCGCCTTCAATGCGTACTCCACGACCTTCCTGTTCAGAACCGGAAGGGAACCGGGCATTCCGGTGCACACCGGACAGGTATGGGTATTGGGCTCTCCGCCGAATGCGGTCGGACAGCCGCAGAAAATCTTTGTCCTTGTGGAAAGTTCAATATGCACTTCCAGACCAATCATGGTCTCATACTGTTTTCTCATCGTCAGATTTTCCCCCTTTTTGTTCCAGAATATGCCTTCGGAAATATGCCTCTCTCTTTTTCAAAAGCGGCTGCTGCACGGATAATCTTCTTCTCCTGCAGGCAGTCTCCAATCAGCTGAATTCCGATCGGAAGGCCCGCCTTTGACACCGTACACGGTACGGATATGGCCGGGAGGCCTGCCAGATTGACTGCCGCCGTGTAGAGATCTCCCAGATACATCTGAAGCGGATCCGAAAGGCTTTCTCCGATTTTCGGTGCAGTCTGAGGTGCTGCAGGGCCAAGCAGCACATCGTAAGCGGCAAATGCCCGGTCAAATGCCTCCTTGATGACGGCACGGGCTTTCAGTGCTTTCAGATAATATGCATCATAATAGCCCGAACTTAAAACAAAGGAGCCAAGAAAAATTCTCCGTTTCACTTCCGTTCCGAATCCTTCCGAACGGGTCATTTTGTACATCTCATGGAGCGAGTCCGCATGAGGACTCCGGTATCCATATTTGACACCGTCGAACCGGGCCAGATTGGAACTTGCCTCTGCCGAGGCAATAATATAATAAGAAGGAATGACATATTCTGTCATGCCAAGGGAGAACTCTTCCACTGATGCTCCCCGTTCTTTCAGGATCTCCATGGTCTTCTTCAAAGCATCCCGCACTTCCGGGTCAATTCCTTCGTCCAGATATTCTTTCGGAATCCCAACCTTCATTCCGCGGATATCTCCCGCAAGATCCTCCTCAAAATCCAGAGTCTCCCTCTTCAAAGAAGTACTGTCTCTTCTGTCCTGCCCGGCCAGAAGGGAAAGCATCCGTGCACAGTCCGCCACATCTTTTCCAATAGGTCCGATCTGATCCAGCGAGGATGCATATGCGATCAGACCGTACCGGGAAACAGTCCCGTAGGTCGGTTTGATTCCCGTCACTCCACAAAAGGAACTTGGCTGGCGGATGGATCCTCCGGTATCCGATCCCAGGGCAATAAAACATTCATCCGCCGCCACTGCCGCACAGGAACCCCCGGAAGAGCCGCCCGGCACATGTCCGGTATTCCACGGATTTTTTGTCACCTTCCGCGCAGAAGTCTCCGTCGTGCTTCCCATGGCAAACTCATCCATGTTGGTCTTCCCGAGAATAATGATGCCTGCCTCTTTGAGTTTTTCTACCGCACAGGCATCATAGGGTGGGTAAAAACCGCTTAAAATCCTGGATGCACACGTTGTTTCCATACCTTTTGTGCAGATATTATCCTTGACCGCTGCCGGCACTCCGGCAAATGGCCCCTGATATTTTCCGGATCGGATACCCTGCTCCACTTCCTCTGCCCGGGCAAGCGCTCCTTCCCGGTCAATCTGCAGGAATGCTCCGATCTGCGGTTCCATCCTTTCTATCTGTAACAGGGAAGCTTCCACAGCCTCCGATGGGCGGATCTCCCCTTTTTGAATCTTTCGGGCAAGCTCCCCGGCCGTCCATGTCAGATATTCTTCTCCCATACCATTCCTCCTCTATACTGTCTTCGGCACCAGATACTGCCCCTCTTTTTTCTGCGGAGCATTCTCAAGCAGTGCTTCCCACTGATCTTCCCGTTCCACAATATCCTCACGAAATACATTCTGTACCGGAAAGACATGGGACATGGGTTCCACCCCGTCCGTATCCAGCTCTTCCAGCTTTTCCATATAGGCAAGGATTTTTTTTAACTCTCCGGCTGTCTCCTGCTTTTCTTCTTCCGTGAGACTGATCTGGGAAAGGATTTCCAGATATTCCATAGTTTCATCCCAGCTGATTTTTTTCATTGCCATCTCCTTTCTACGGCTCCAGCCGTTTCAAATCTCTCGGAAACAGACAGGTCTCCCGGATATTCTCTTCCCCCAGAAGCTGCATGGTCAGCCGTTCCAGCCCGATTCCAAGCCCGCCGTGAGGCGGCATTCCATATAAAAAGGCAGAAAGATAATCTTCCAGTCCTTCTGTCGTCATCTTCTTTTCTCCGATTTTTGCGGTCAGCTTATCATAATCATGTATCCGCTGGCCTCCGGTTGTCACTTCCAGTCCTCGAAATAAAAGGTCGAAGCTCAATGTCACCTTTGGGTCCGCCGGATCATCCATCGCATAGAACGGGCGTTTTCTGGAAGGATAATGGGTGACAAAGACAAAATCCGCACCGTATGTCTCTTTAAAGTAACGGCCGATCAGTTCTTCCTCCTCCGGTTCCAGATCATACGGTGCCCGCATCGGTCTTTGGTAAACTTCCGCAACAAGCTGTTTCGCCTCATCGAACCGGACAGACGGGATCTCATCCGTCTTCGGAAGCCGGGCGCCAAGAAGATCCAGCCACGGCCGGTACTCCTGCTCCAGAAGGCGGGTCATATACTGCAAAAATCCGGTTTCCACTTCCATCACATCGGTGAAATCATCAATATAGCCCATCTCCAGATCCAGGCTGGTATATTCATTGAGATGTCGTTTTGTATTGTGTTTTTCTGCCCGGAAAACAGGTCCCGTTTCAAATACCCGGTCAAACACCCCCACCATCATCTGTTTGTACAGCTGGGGACTTTGCTCCAGTACCGCCTTTTTGTGAAAATAGTCAAGCCGGAAGAGGTTGGCTCCTCCCTCTGCTCCTTTTGCTCCGATTTTTGGCGTATGGATTTCCGTGAATCCGTTCTGAAAAAGATACTCCCGGAAAGCCCGGCAGATCCCCTCCTGAATCTTAAATTTTGCCCGCTCTCTGAGATTTCTGAGAGATAACGGCCGCACGGAGAGTTTCGCTTCCAGTGAAGTATTCAGTTTTTTTCTGGATACCGGAAGCGGGAAAGCCTTCTTCGACTCGGAAAGTTTTGTGACTTCTTCTGTCACAATTTCCAGTCCGCCGGGCGAACGTTCTTCTTTCCGAATGGTTCCTTCTGCTTTCAGGGTATCTCCTTCCCGGACCTCCCGGTACCCTTCCTTTGTTTTTCCTTCTTCACAGACAAGCTGCAGCAGGCCGTCCCGCCTCCGCAGAATGAGAAAGGTAATCTCTCCCATCCTTCTGACGGAATGGACCGCACCCTTTACTTTTACGTGCGCTCCTTCTTCCATGGCCTTTAATGCCGCAGCCGCACCGGCCGAATCCTTTGTCACACCAGTTATCTTTTCCATCCAATTCACACCCCTGTCTTTTCTATTGCTGTCAAAGCACTGAAAAAAGGCGCACTTACCGCTCATATTCCGGTAAGAACGCCCTTGTTCTTTCATATCCTGCTATTCTTTTATGATCTTCACTCCTGTCAGGAAAGATTGGTATAGCCCATCAGGGAAAGATCTACTTCCCTTGCTGCTTCCTTTCCTTCCCGGATTGCCCAGACAACGAGAGACTGTCCGCGTCTCATATCGCCTGCCGTAAACACATTCGGAACACTGGATGCAAATCCCGTATCCTCTACCGTGTTCCTGCCGGTCTTTTTGACCTGAAATGCGTCCATCACATAGTCCTCCGCCCCGGTAAACCCGGCAGCGATCAGCACCAGATCCGCCGGGATCGTCTGTTCGCTTCCCTTGACCGGAACCATATCTATCCGCCCGGTCTTCTTGTTTTTCTTCGGTTCCAGCCGGACTGTCCGGATGGCGCATACTTCCCCGGCCTCGTTTTTGATATATTCTTTTACCGTTGTCTGATAAATCCTCGGATCGTTTCCGGAAAGAGCGATCACTTCCTGCTGTCCGTAATCGGTTTTCAAAACCCTCGGCCACTCCGGCCAAGGATTATTTTCGCTCCGCTTTTCAGGCGGTTTTGGCATCATCTCAAGCTGTACCACCGATTTTGCGCTCAGGCGCACGGCCGTTCCGGCACAGTCGTTTCCGGTATCCCCTCCCCCGATAATAACAACGTTTTTATCTTTGGCAAGCTCATACGGTATCTTCGCGAAATCCGAATCCAGAAGGGTCTTTGTCACTTCTGAGAGGAAATCTACCGCAAACCGGATGCCTTTGGCATCTCTTCCCGGCGCATCGATGTCTCTTGGCCTGGAAGCTCCGCAGGCAAGGATGACACGGTCAAAGGATGCCAGAATCTCTTTTGCGTCCTGATCCCGTCCCACATCGGTATTCGTCCGGAAGACAACGCCTTCCTCCTCCATAAGCTTTCGCCTGCGCTCGATGGCTGATTTTTCGAGCTTCATATTGGGAATTCCGTACATCAGGAGCCCTCCGATCCGGTCATGCCGTTCAAATACCGTCACGCTGTGGCCTCTCCGGTTCAGAAGAAGCGCCGCCGCGAGACCTGCCGGCCCGCTTCCGATCACCGCAACCGTTTTTCCGGTCCGGATTTTCGGAGGGTGCGGCACAACAAGGCCTTCGGCAAATGCTCTGTCGATAATCGCACGCTCATTTTCTTTTGTCGCCACCGGATCTGTATTCACATTGCAGGTGCAGGCCGCCTCACACAGTGCCGGACATACCCGGGAGGTAAACTCCGGGAAACAGTTCGTCTTCTGAAGCCGTTTGTAGGCCTGCCCGTACTGCTCGTGGTATACCAGATCATTGAATTCCGGAACCAGATTATTTAACGGGCACCCGGAAGCCATCCCGTTCAGATTTCCTCCGAACTGGCAGAACGGCACGCCGCAGGCCATGCATCTCGCGCCCTGCTCTTTCTGCCTTGCAGGAGGGAGCGGTTCGTGAAATTCATGGAAATCAACAATCCGCTCTTTCGGGAGCCGTTCTTTCCCGGTCTGCCTTTCATATTCTAAAAATCCTGTCGGTTTTCCCATCGCTACTGGTTCCCTCCCATCTTTTTCTGTCCTGTACTCTCATAAAATGCTTCGATCTGGGCCTGCTCGCTTCCAAGTCCCATCTCTTCATAGTGTTTGCTCAGGACAAGCATCTTTTTATAGTCATTTGGAATGATCTTTTTAAACTTCGGAAGGTACTCATCAAAATGTTCCAGAATCATCCGGCCTTTTAAAGAACCGGTCTCCTCCACATGTTCCCGGATCATCCCTCTTAATTCTTCCGCCTCGGATTTCCACGTAATCTCCTCCATGGAAATCATGGACTTGTTGATGTTCCGGTACAGCGAATTCTCCTCATCCAGCACGTAGGCGATGCCGCCGCTCATACCTGCCGCGAAGTTCTTTCCGGTCCTGCCGATAACGGCAACCCTTCCTCCTGTCATGTACTCGCATCCGTGGTCTCCCACGCCTTCCACCACTGCTGTTGCTCCGGAGTTGCGCACACAGAACCGCTCTCCGGCCATTCCGCAGATGAATGCTTTTCCGGAAGTTGCGCCGTAAAGCGCCACATTTCCGACAATCATGTTTTCATCTGCCCGATAAGTACTTTCTTTCGGCGGATACACGGCCAGCTTCCCGCCGGAGAGTCCTTTTCCGAAGTAATCATTACTGTCCCCGGACAGGCGGATCGTAAGCCCTGCCGGAATAAATGCTCCGAAACTCTGTCCTCCGGTTCCCGTGCATTCCACTGTATACATATCTTCCTGCACCCCTTCCGGATGCCGTCTGGTAATCTCGGAACCGAACATGGTGCCGAATGTCCTGTCTGTATTTTTTACGCGGACCTCCACCCGGCCCGGTTTTTCCTTGGCAAGCTTTTCTCCAAGTTCCCTGATCAGCACCGTTTCATCCAGCGTCTTTTCCAGCCCGAAATCATACTCCCCTTTGATATTGTTTTCTCCGGTATACGGATGATCCAGGACCGCACTCAGATCAATGGTCCTGCCACGCTCGTTTTCCGGCTGTTCCTTTGCTTTTAACAGATCCGTGCGGCCTACCATTTCATCAATCGTCCGTACACCAAGTTTTGCCATATATTCCCGAAGTTCCTGTGCGATAAATTCCATGAAATGAATAACGTACTCCGGTTTCCCTTTAAAACATTTCCGCAGCTCCGGATTCTGTGTTGCCACGCCCATCGGGCAGGTATCCTGATTGCATACACGCATCATGACACACCCGAGAGTCACAAGCGGAGCCGTCGCAAATCCGAATTCTTCCGCTCCAAGAAGCGCTGCTACCGCTACGTCCCGGCCGCTCATGAGCTTTCCGTCCGTCTCGATGTGTACCCGGTTCCTCAAACCGTTTTTCAGAAGAGTCTGGTGTGCCTCCGCAAGTCCCAGCTCCCATGGAAGCCCTGCATTGTGGATGGAACTTCCCGGAGCGGCTCCGGTTCCACCGTCATATCCGGAGATCAGCACGACCTGCGCTCCCGCTTTTGCAACGCCGGCCGCAATCGTTCCAACTCCTGCCTCGGATACGAGTTTCACCGAAATTCTTGCATCCTTATTCGCATTTTTCAGATCGTAGATCAGCTGTGCCAGATCCTCGATAGAATAGATATCATGGTGAGGCGGCGGGGAAATCAGGCTCACGCCCGGTGTGGAGTACCGTGTTTTTGCAATCCACGGATACACTTTCCTTCCCGGCAGATGTCCGCCCTCTCCCGGTTTTGCCCCCTGTGCCATCTTGATCTGGATCTCGTCGGCGCTCACCAGATACCGGCTCGTCACGCCGAATCTTCCGCTTGCCACCTGTTTGATGGCAGAGCACCGGTTCTCCTTTGTTCCCTTGGTCAGGAGACGTTCCGGCGACTCTCCTCCTTCCCCGCTGTTGGACTTTCCATGGATCGCATTCATAGCAAGGGCCAGTGCCTCATGTGCCTCCTGGGAAATGGAACCGTAGGACATAGCGCCGGTCTTGAACCGTTTCACAATGGATTCGACGCTTTCCACTTCCTCGATCGGGACGCCGTTTTCCGGATAGTTGAACTCCATCAGACTTCGCAGATACCCGGTTTTCTCCTTGTCAATCTTCCCGGTATATTCCTTAAACATCTGGTAATCATTCTGCCATACCGACTGCTGAAGCAGGTGGATCGTCTCCGGATTGTACCGGTGATGTTCTCCCTGGCTTCGGAAACTGTGGCGTCCGATGCTCTCCAGTGTCAGGTCCGTATCCAGCCCCAGCGGATCAAATGCCTGACTGTGGAGCCGTTCCACATCTTCTTCGATTTCCTTCATGGTGATGCCTCCCACCCGGCTGACGGTATGGGTAAAATATTTGTCGATCACTTCTTTGGAGATTCCCACAGCCTCAAAAATCTGGGATCCCTGATAAGACTGGATTGTGGAAATTCCCATCTTGGAAGCGATCTTGACAATTCCATTCAAAATTGCCTGATCGTAATCGTAAACTGCCGCATAATAATCTTTTTCCAGAAGTCCGTTTTCAATCATCTCCCGTATGGTCTCATGCGCCAGATACGGGTTCACCGCGCTTGCGCCGTATCCGAGAAGCGTCGCAAAATGATGGACTTCTCTTGGCTCTGCAGACTCCAGAATGATCGGCATGGACGTACTCTTTTTCGTCCGCACGAGATAATGGTGCACTGCGGAAACCGCCAGAAGCGACGGAATCGCCACATGGTTTTCGTCCACGCCCCGGTCTGTCAAAATCAGGATTGTAGCCCCGTCCTTATAGGCACGGTCCACTTCAATAAAAAGACGGTCCAGCGCCTTTTCCATCGGCATGTTCTTAAAACAGATGATGGAAACTTCCGCCGGGCAGAATCCCGGTTTTTTCATATCCTTGATCTTCAGAAGATCCGTGTCGGAAAGAATCGGATTGTTGACTTTCAGAACCTGACAGTTTTCCGGCTGCTCTTTTAAGATGTTTCCTTCTTTTCCGATGTACACGCTTGTAGATGTCACAATCTCCTCCCGGACCGCATCGATCGGAGGGTTCGTCACCTGCGCAAACCGCTGTTTAAAATAATAGAACAACGGCTGATGCTCTTTTGAAAGCACTGCAAGCGGGGTATCCACTCCCATCGCCGCGATGCCTTCCGCACCGTTTAATGCCATGGTCCGGATGGAATCATGATATTCCTCATAAGAATATCCGAAGGCCTTTCTGAGCTTTGCACATTCTTCCGTTGTATACTGCTCCACCTTCCTGTTCGGAATCTTCAGATCCTTCAGCTCCACCATATGCTGATCCAGCCATTCGCCGTACGGCTGTCTCTTCGCATAGTATTCTTTCAGCTCATCATCGTTGATGATCCTTTGTCCGATTGTATCCACCACCAGCATTTTCCCCGGATGAATTCTTCCTTTCTCCAGGATCTGGTCCTCCCGGATATCCTCTAACACACCGACCTCGGAGGCCAGATAAAGGTGATGGTCTTTTGTAATATAGTATCTCGAAGGGCGGAGACCGTTCCGGTCCAGTACTGCGCCGAGAATGTCTCCGTCACTGAACATGACCGATGCCGGACCGTCCCACGGTTCCATCATGGTCGCATAATACTGATAGAAATCTTTCTTCGCCTGTGTCAGTGTATCATTGTTTGCCCATGGCTCCGGGATGACAGACATGACCGCAAGAGGCAGATCCATACCATTCATCACAAGAAATTCCAGCGCATTATCCAGCATCGCGGAATCAGAACCGCTCCGGTCCACTACCGGCAGAATCTTGTGAAGCTTGCCCTCAAAATACGGGGAGGACATGTTTTCCTCTCTTGCCAGCATCTTATCCGCATTGCCCTGAATGGTATTAATTTCTCCGTTATGCACAATAAACCGATATGGATGGGCCCTCTGCCAGCTCGGCTCCGTATTGGTGCTGAACCGGGAGTGTACCAGTGCAATCGAGGACTGATACCGCTCATCCTGCAGATCCGTGAAAAAGGTGCGAAGCTGTCCTACGAGAAACATCCCTTTGTACACGATCGTCCTGCTGGAAAGAGAGACCACATAGGTTTCTGTTGTGCTCTGCTCAAACTCTCTCCTTACAACGTAAAGCCTGCGGTCAAAGTCCAGCCCCTTTTCTACATCCTCCGGCTTTGCCACGAATCCCTGCATAATTTTCGGCATGCAGTCTTTTGCTTTCTTTCCGAGTACTTCCGGGCAGACCGGGACTTCCCGCCACCCAAGAAAGGTAAGTCCTTCTTTTTTCACGATGGTCTCAAACATTTTCCGGGCCTGGTTTCTCCTTAGTTCATTCTGCGGGAAGAAAAACATCCCGATTCCGTACTCCCGTTCTTCCCCGATATCGATCTGTGCTTTTTTACATGCTTCGCGGAAAAAAGAATGGGAAATCTGAAGCAGAATTCCGACTCCGTCTCCGGTCTTTCCTTCTGCGTCTTTCCCCGCCCGGTGTTCAAGATTTTCCACAATCTCAAGCGCCTGGCTGACTACCCGGTGTGTCTTTTTTCCCTTTATATTTACGACTGCGCCGATTCCGCAGTTATCGTGCTCCAGCATCGGGCAGTACAATCCTTGTTTTCCTTTCATCTGATTCTTCCTTTCGCTTCGTTTCTATTTCTGATGCTCTGCCGCCGCTTTGACAAAGCCCGCAAACAGCGGATGCGGACGATTCGGCCTGGATTTGAATTCCGGATGAGCCTGGGTTCCGATATAAAACGGATGATCTGTGATCTCAATCATTTCCACAATCCGTTTGTCCGGTGACAGTCCTGCCAGATGAAGCCCTGCCTTTTCCAGCACTTCCCTGTAATCGTTATTGACTTCATAACGATGTCTGTGCCGCTCAGAAATCTCTGTTTTGCCATAGAGGGCACAGCTTCTGGAATGTTCATCCAGTACGCATGGATATGCACCAAGACGGAGTGTTCCGCCGATGTTTTCCACATCTTTCTGATCCGGCATCAGCGCAATCAGCGGATGCAGCGTCTCCGGATGGAACTCGATACTGTCCGCATCGTGATAGCCGACCACATACCGGGCAAAGGCAACGATCGCCATCTGCATGCCCAGGCAGATACCAAGATACGGGATATTCTCTCTTCTCGCATAGTCCGCCGCAAGAATCATTCCCTCCGTACCACGCTTTCCGAATCCGCCCGGTACGAGAATTCCGTCCACGCCTCCAAGCTTCTCCTCCAGGTTTTCCTCTGTAATCTCCTCCGAGTCCGTCCATCTAAACTGAATATCCGCATGGCAGCTGATTCCGCCGTGCTTCAATGCTTCCACCACACTGAGGTAGGCATCGTGAAGCTGGGTATATTTTCCTACGATGGCAATCTCGACTTCCTGCTTTGGATGACGGAGCGCTTCGGTCATTTCGATCCAGTCCTGAAGATCCGGCTCTCTGTCTTCCAGATGCAGGCGTTTTAAAACCGCCTGTGCCAGATGCTCTTTTTCCATGGCAAGCGGCGCTTCATAGAGATAGTCCACATCCAGGTTCTGAAGAACATTTTCTGACGGCACATTACAGAAGAGTGCGATTTTGTCCCGCATCTCCTGCGGTACCGGATACTCGGAACGGCAGACCAGAATGTCCGGCCAGATTCCAAGCCGCTGCAGTTCCTTTACGCTTGCCTGGGTCGGTTTCGTCTTCATTTCTCCGGACGCTTTCAGATACGGAATCAGCGTTACATGGATGAGGATCGCATTCTCCTTTCCCACATCATGCTGGAACTGGCGGATCGCCTCCAGGAACGGCTGGCTTTCGATATCCCCTACAGTGCCTCCCACCTCGATGATGGCGATCCGGTCCTCTCCCGGATCTTTCGCCCGGTAAAACCGTTCTTTGATCTCATTTGTAATATGCGGAATCACCTGAACAGTGCCTCCGCCGTAATCTCCGTGACGCTCTTTATTTAGCACAGACCAGTAAATCTTTCCGGAGGTGACATTGGAATTCTTATCCAGACTCTCGTCAATGAACCGCTCATAATGTCCCAGATCCAGATCCGTCTCCGTTCCGTCATCCGTCACAAACACTTCCCCGTGCTGGATCGGATTCATCGTTCCCGGGTCTACATTGATATACGGGTCAAATTTCTGCATGGTCACCTGATATCCCCTTGCTTTTAACAGTCTTCCTAGTGACGCTGCCGTAATCCCTTTCCCCAGTCCGGATACCACTCCGCCTGTTACAAATACATATTTTACCATTCTTTCTGTTACCTCCTTACGACTTTCCTCCATCCGGCAGGATGGAATTTCAAATAAAAAAGGGGGCAAAAGTGCCCGAAACCGCTTTCGTCCTGCGTTTCTTTATCGACACCTTTGCCGCCTTTATTGCCATATGCTCTTTTCTTTTTTTATTATTCCATTACTATACTCTAATTTTCTTCGTTTGTAAATCCCTTTTTTTCTCTTTCCGCAGGAACCGGATAGTGGTTGTCAAAACATGCTTTACAAATCCCCAGATCTCCTACCATTGTCTGCAGGTCCTCAATTTTCATGTATCCGAGGGAATCTGCACCGATAATTTCACGGATTTCTTCTGTTGTATGGTCCGCCGCAATGAGCTGCTCATTGGACGGTACATCCGTTCCGTAATAACATGGATACAGAAACGGAGGGGCGCTGATGCGTACATGAACCTCTTTTGCCCCTGCCTTTTTCAGCATCTGAATCAGGTTGGCCATCGTGGTCCCCCGAACGATGGAATCATCCACCAGTACAATCCGTTTATCCTTTACAACAGATTCCAGAACGTTCAATTTCAGCTTGACACTGGATTCTCTTTCTTTCTGTGTCGGTTTGATAAAGGTTCTTCCGATATAGCTGTTTTTGTAAAAGGCGATTTCGAATGGAAGTCCTGCCTCCATGGCATATCCTTTTGCTGCCGTAAGTCCGGATTCCGGAACACCGGTCACAAGATCCGCATCCACAGGCCACGCTTTTGCCAGGGCCCGTCCGGAACGGATTCTGGCATCATAGATTTTAATGCCGTCCATCTCACTGTCCAGACGCGCAAAATAGATGTATTCAAAAATACAGTGTGCCCGCTCCTTCTGCTGCAGTTCCTTATTGGACGTGATGCCTTTTTCCGTAATTGCAACCATCTCTCCCGGCTCAATGTCCCGGATAAACTCTGCTCCTACGGATGCAAGGGCACAGCTCTCCGATGCGACAATGTAAGCATTGTTCCTCTTTCCGATACAGAGCGGTTTCAGACCGAACGGATCTCTCACGGCGATCAGTTTTCTCGGGCTCATCACGACAAGAGCATATCCACCCCGGATCCGTCTTGCTGTATGGAGAACAGCCTCCTCCACATTTCTGGTGTGGACTCTCTCTCTCGCAATATAATATGCTATCATCTCGGAATCTGTCGTTGTATGGAAAATGGCACCTCCGTATACGAGTTCTTCTTTCAGACTTGCAGCATTGACCAGATTTCCATTATGCGCAAGAGCCAGCGTCCCCTTGATATAATTCAAAACAAGAGGCTGTGCATTCTCTCTTGTAGAGCCTCCCGTTGTTGAATACCGGACATGTCCGATTCCAAGATTTCCATGGAGAGATGACAGCGTATCCGGCTTAAATACCTCGCTGACAAGTCCAAGATCCTTATGATATGCGATGTTTCCCCTGTCTCCTTTTGTATCGGATACAACGATACCGCAGGATTCCTGTCCTCTGTGCTGCAAAGAACAGAGCCCGTAATAAACCGATGACGCAACATCATTCCCGTCAAAATCGTAAATGCCGAACACACCGCACTCTTCTCTGACTCCGGTTTCCTGATACTGATCATATTGTAAACATGTCTTCATTTTCCTTCCTCCGTCCATTGATCTCATCATCTTGTAATAGAAAAAACAAAGTGGTTATTACCTACCGCGTTCATATTAAGACATTTTAATGGTCTTTTTCGGTTTTGCAAGGGTTTTTTTCTTTTTTTATTATTTTTCAAAAAAAGGATTGACAGATTTCTTGTTTTGTGTTTATACTACACAGCATAAAGCAAAGGCGCTTTGGACATTGTCCGAAGTGCCTTTTTCTGTTGTATGGATCCGCGGATTCATGCATGATTTCTTCAGGAAATGAAAGGAGCAGTCTCTATATGATGAAAGAAGTATCAAAAACCATACCGGAACTTTACGGAAGTCTTGTATTCAATGACAAAGTCATGCGCGAACGTCTTCCAAAAGACACCTACAAGGCACTTCACAAAACCATACAGAACGGAACACACCTGGAGCTTGATGTGGCAAATACCGTTGCCGCTGCCATGAAAGAATGGGCCATCGAGCACGGCGCAACCCATTTTACCCACTGGTTCCAGCCGATGACCGGATTTACAGCGGAAAAGCATGACAGCTTTATTTCCCCGGTGGGCGGCGGACAGGTCATCATGGAGTTTTCCGGGAAAGAACTGATCAAAGGAGAACCGGATGCATCCAGCTTCCCTTCCGGCGGCCTGCGTGCCACCTTCGAGGCAAGAGGATATACCGCCTGGGACCCGACTTCCCCTGCTTTTATCAAGGACGGCTCTCTCTATATTCCGACTGCCTTTTGTTCCTACAATGGTGAAGCCCTGGATAAGAAAACTCCTCTGCTTCGCTCCATGGAAGCTCTGAACAAGGAGGCATTGAAAGTTCTTCATCTTCTTGGCAATACAAAAGTGAAAAAAGTCGATACGACCATCGGGTCCGAGCAGGAATACTTTCTGGTAGACAAGGATCTTTATAAAAAACGGAAGGACCTGCTTTTCTGCGGACGGACGCTGATCGGCGCTCCGGCCCCGAAAGGACAGGAAATGGAAGATCACTACTTCGGTGTCTTAAAACCGAAGGTGGCTGCCTATATGCATGATCTGGACGAAGAGCTCTGGAAACTCGGTGTTCCGGTCAAGACGAAGCACAACGAAGTCGCACCGGCACAGCACGAACTTGCACCGGTATTCGATACAGCAAACGTGGCGGTCGACCACAACCAGCTGACCATGGAAATGATGAAAAAAATCGCTGACTCCCATCATCTTGCCTGCCTTCTCCATGAAAAACCATTTGAAGGTGTCAACGGAAGCGGAAAGCATAACAACTGGTCCCTCGTCACGGATTCCGGCGAGAACCTTCTCGATCCCGGGAAAACTCCGGCGGAAAATACACAGTTCCTTGTCTTTTTGATGGCAGTTATCGCGGCTGTGGACGATTACGCAGATCTGATGCGTGTCTCCGTTGCAAGTGCAGGAAATGACCACCGGCTTGGAGCCAACGAAGCGCCTCCGGCCATCGTCTCCATCTTCCTCGGCGATGAACTGACCTCCGTACTGAAATCCATCGAAGAAGGAACCGACTTCCTCAAGCAGAAGCAGATTCTTATGGAGATCGGTGCAAAAGTGCTGCCGCATTTTGCCAAAGACACAACTGACCGGAACCGTACCTCACCGTTTGCCTTTACGGGAAACAAATTTGAGTTCCGTATGCCGGGAAGTGCCCTGTCCGTCGCAGAGCCAAACGTCATCTTAAATACCGCTGTCGCAGAATCTCTGAACCGGATCTACGAAGTGCTCAAAGACGTCCCGGAAGAACAGATGGAAGAACAGATTCAGGAACTTTTAAAATCCATGATTACGCAGCATAAGCGTATTCTCTTTAACGGAAACGGATACACCGATGAATGGGTGGAAGAAGCGAAAAAGCGCGGACTTTTCAACCTGAAATCCCTGCCGGATGCTCTGCCGCAGTTTATCGCCGAAAAGAATATCGACCTCTTTACAAAACATCGGATTTTCACAAAGGAAGAAATCTACTCCCGGTACGAAATCATTCTGGAAAACTACTCCAAGACGATCCATATCGAGTCTCTGACCATGCAGGACATGGTGAAAAAAGACTTCACACCGGCACTTTTTGCCTATGTATCCGATGTGACAAAGGAAGCGCTTGACAAACGGAAACTCCTTCCGTCCCTGTCCGCGTCCTACGAAGAAAAAATCGTCCAGACGCTGACCGAATCTTCCGAACAGATCGTACTTGCTCTGGCCGCTCTCACCGAGGACACAAAAAAGGCAGAACAGATGGAGGAACCACTTGAGACCGCACGCTATTATCATGATTCAATTCTGAAAGACATGGATACCCTCCGTGCCTCCGTGGATCAGGCTGAAGCCATCATTCCGGGGAGTTACCTGCCATATCCAACTTACGACGAGTTGCTCTTTTCTTTACGATAGGCAGCGCTGGTTCCCCGGGATAATATCTTTTCCTACAGTAGGCAGAGGAGTCCCCGCATCTTTGCGGCGACTCCTCTGCACCCTCTTTTGGGTTAGTTCTTTACTTCTTCTTCAATACCGATACATAAATTTGTATGACGTTCAATCGAATTCATCCCCTCTTCAATATAAGCCCATTTGGATATTCCATATCTGCCCCGTTTTTCTTAACCGGTATAAGTTCTCCTTTTTTTGAAGATTCCGCTCTATAATTTCATCAGGCTTTTGTGTATGAATTCCATCCGATTGATATAATATCTCTTTAGCCGATTCATCTTCAATAATTTTTTCATCTGGTATAAACACGGCATCTGTATCTACAATATGGATAATTTGTTTAAAATCTTTTGCTTTATAATGTTGGGAATTTGCATACTTTCGTATTTCATTTCCGAGTTTAGAAATAATATTAGATGATTGAACTCCCTTTCTGGATGTAATATCCCCATGCATAATATGAATGTAAACTTTATCTCTGTCGAAAAGTTGACTCAATGCCACGCCAAGCGCCGTCTCATCCGAGGGTCCCTCCACAATAACAAGCACAATTTTTCTATGGGACAAATGTCTCACCCGCCTCTCGAAATGCTAACGCAATCTCGTAGTTATTTGTTGGACAGTATACTTGTTCATTTTGTTCCCCAAGAACAATATCTCGATAATAAAAGTCCCGTAAATTATTTGTTCCTTTTACATTTGTAAACCGAATATACCGATTTTCCGGATTTGTTGTTGTAAACGCAACAAACCCTTTGTCCAGTGTCTCCAATGGTCTGAGATTGTGTGAAGTAAAGATAAGTTGTCCCTTCCCTTTCTCAGAAATAATGTGCAGCAGTTCTCCGAGAAGATATTCAAAAATCCCTGTATCCAGTTCATCTACTGCTACAGTAATTGATGGGTTATTATAAACTACAATCAACAACTGTAAAATCGAAACGATTTTTTTTATTCCTTCTGATTCATACCGAAACGGAATCGCCTTGTTGTTTTTTAAAGACATTAATTGAATCATTCTTCCCAGGCTTCCATCTTTTTCCACAACCGGTCCCAAATCAATTATATCAATCGTCAGCCCCGGAACTAATTCCTGCAGCACAATATTCATATTCGCAATAATTTTTCTAACAATTTCCATTGCCTTTTCCGGAATTGATGCTGGGATATTCAATGGAAGCAAAAGACTTCCAAAGGATTCTGAAGTATCATCTTTATATTTAAAAGCCAGCGGAAGCGCATTCATATTGATTAGCCCCTCGTGCTCCGTATCAATTATAAACAGTTCTCTGTTTCCAAATCGATGCAATCCTTCCAAAATATCCAAATACAACTTTACCTGACAGTTTTCCCGGAAGCGCCTCATCATTTCTCTGGAAAAAATAAATGTTCTGGACTGCTCTTGAACCAGCCTTTTTGTCACGAGCATCTCTGTCACGTCTTCCGTGCTGTTTCCCAGTAGTTCCTGATACTTTGATTTTGGGAGAAAAATTCCATCTGCGCTTGTATCAATCAACGGACCTTTCCGAATTTTTTTCTCATTTGATGTGTACCCATAACTCAATACTTCATCAAAAATCTTGACTTTATACTTCGTTTTAGAATTTTCCAATTTGTTATCATGATAAGGAGATTCGTCTATAACTTTTTCCATAGAAAACTGATACCAAAGATTACAGCAATAGTCCTCCTGCTGCAATATAAACTGGAATTTTAATGTAGAAGTCCGCTCCTCTACATTAATATATTCTGCATATTTTTCTGGAATTGGCTGACTGCATAATGCAAAACACAATAACTGTACTGCATCAATGAGTGCCGTTTTTCCTGACCCATTTTGTCCATATAAGCCAAGAATACTTGCACGATAATTCTTTCTTCTGTTTTTTAAGCTAATCGTTCCCTTCTTCACATTTTTAAAGTTTTCTATCGTAATATTCTCAATTCTGATAAACTGTTTCTCCACTGCATTCACCACCCCTGCATTCATTGATATATACAGTATATCATGACCTTTCCCGGTGTTCAACTTTCATTTTTGCATTTAATATTTCGATTTTTTATTTCATACATATTTATATTAGTATCTTTCCGTCAAAGAAAAATATACATGGATTCTCCATTCCCGCTTACATCTTCCCTAAAACGATAATTTATGCCGCTCAAAATAGAGCGGCATAGCTTTTTCATATAATTAAGTTATTGCTGTACCCTTTTGGCGATTTCCCTGTTGATCCGATTTCTGAGAGCGAGCAGGTAATAATCCGATTTCGGGAAGCGCTTGAATGTCAAAGGCTCCGCCAGATCTTCTTCGATACACTCCATGACAAAATCACGTCCTGCCAGGGATTCCAGCAGTTCACATGCCCGCATGTCCTGAAGTGCCTCTTCGTGCACCATCATACGGATGGATTCTTCCGGATGCCGGTCCTCTCCCGGATATACAAGGAACGCATCCCCGGACGGGAATGCTCCGCCTGCATCCGTCACCTGATACGGATTGATCTTCTCAAGTGAGAACTGGCTGTTGTAGAAGTTGTATCCCCAGTGAAGAATTCCGATGATTGTGTATTTATAGAGCTGCAGCCCGTAGATCCGGTTTCTGAGGGACGGCATGGACATAAACCGGTTGCTCACTTCATAGAACTGTCCTACACAGTAGTAGGTCCACATGTCGGTCAGTCCGTGCTCCAGGAATTCTTCGATCTCATTATTTCCCGGAATCGGCTTGTCTACAAGACCGTGTTTGTAAAATTCATAGCTGGAAAGTGCATCGAACGTATGGAATCCGTCCAGAAGGCCGTCAATGGACTCTTTGGCCGCACGGTAACTGTCCAGATGCTCTTCTCTTGGTTCATCGGACAAGTGGAAATACGTCACCTGATCGATTCCCCACTCTTTCAGTTTCTGTGTCAGCTGAGGGAGCAGTGCATGGAGGAATTTCGTATACTCTCCGACTGCCGGCGTATGCCATCCGAAAATCTGTTTTTCCTCGCCATCCACTATTGCCACAACTTTTGGCGCGTATTTTGCTCCCCACTGAGAGAACAGGTGGCACATCTCAAAATACTCGATCCCGCAGGACTGACAGAGGTCAACCCACTGTTTCACCCGGTCAAAGCCAAAGACATATTCCCCGTTTTCCACCTTGACATCCAGAAGCTGGGTCGTCGTACGCTCAGCTCTGACCGCCGTATCCAGGGCCGGTGTAAAGAGCGGGGTAAGAATCATATTGCATCCCCGTTTTACATACTCGTGAAGGTAATTCTCTATAATCTCCCAGTGCTCTTCTGAAAATACCGGCACATGGTAATAGTCTGCAAGGCAGTCCAGATAAAACCATTCCGTATGCATGATCTTCTGTTTTGGAAGAACGGCATCATAAATGGTCACTTCAGTCTGTGCGCTTACAAGCGTATCTCCATCTTTTTCCAGGCTTACCGTAATTGGATACGTTCCTGCTTTCACCTCTTCTGTGATCTCGATGTCGATCCAGATACTTCTCCATTTCCTCGGATAGATATCTACCTCATCATCCTTCAGTTCCCGCAGAAGATCCGGATATACGCCGGAATCTGTTCTCAGATAATTATCATCCACGATCGGTCCGCAGGTTCTTCCCACCGGAACCGTTTCCACCTTACGCACATGAATCTGGTCTTTCAGCTCTGAGTCAATATGCACTTTCACACGGTTTTTCATAAACCCGGTGCAGGTACAGGCCGCCTGAAAGGACACTGTTTCCCCTTTCAGCCCCGTCATTTTCATGCACTCCGACCGGTAAACCGGTCTCTCATCCGGGAACACTTTTTCCAGAGAGCTTACAAGCCTCATCTCATAAACTGTCTCTTGCTTTGTCATCACTTTTCCTCCATGGTTGATTTTTATTTGATTCCGCTCATGGTCATTCCCTTAATAAACTGTTTCTGGAACAGAATAAAAATAATGATCATCGGCATCATCATCATAGCTGCAGCTGCCATCGTAGCCGAAAGGTCGGAGGTTCTATCACTGTTAAAGTAAATGAGACCCAAAGGCAGCGTCATTTTATCGATATTATTGAGCATCAGCAATGGATTGAGATAATCATTCCAGTTCGCCATTGCTGTAAAAATTCCGATTGACCCGATTGCCGGGCGGATATTCGGAAGGATAACCTTCCAGTAAATCTGAAACGGACCTGCTCCATCGATCTTGGCCGCTTCACACAGGCTGTCCGGAATGTCCGTAATAAACTGTTTCGCCAGATAGACGGAAAACGCGCTGACCAGTGCAGGCACAATCAATGCCCCTCTGGTATCAAACAGGTTCAGCTTTTGAATCATCAGATACCTTGGAATCATCGTAACCTGCGGTGGCACCATCATGGTGGCCAGCAGAACCACAAACAGTACCTTCTTCATCCGAAACTCATATTTTGCAAAGACATATCCCATCAGGGTGCTTGTCACGATGACCGCAAGAGTAATCGTTGCTGTAATCAGAATACTGTTGAGAAACCATTCTGCAATCGGCGCTTTCTGAAATGCAGTCTTATATCCCTCCAGTGTCCACTCCATCGGGAAAAATTTGGTCCGGTTTGTCCGGATATCCGCATTGGTCTTAAATGAAGTCATCAACATCCAGACAAGCGGATACATCATAATGACAGACAGAATTCCAAGAAAGGCAATGATCACATAATGGTAGGATTTGTATGTTATTCTCTTTCTCTTTTTCATTATTCATAACTCCAGTCTGCCCGCATCATTTTGTTCTGGATCATTGCTACCACAAATACAATGACAAAGAGCGCTGCTGCCACTGCCGAGGCATAACCCATATCAAAACTTACGAAGCTCGTCTTGTAGATATAATTTGTCAGTACCATTACGGAATTGTTCATTCCTCCGTCCGGTGCAAATACCCGGAACTGTGCAAACATCTGGAAATAGTTTGCCATCGTCATCACTGCCACAAAAGCAAATGTCCTCCCCATAAGAGGAAGTTTGATAGCCAGAAATCTTCTCACCGCTCCCGCACCATCAATCGCTGCTGCTTCATCAAATTCCTTTGGAACACCCTCGATACCAGCCGTAAATAAGACGATATTGTATCCGATATCTGCCCAAAGTGTGTAAACGATAATGAACAGCATCAGCGGCATACTTGTCATAAACCAGTTTTTAGGCGAACCTCCGAAAAACTGGACAATCTGATTGACAATCCCGTTCTCTGTCCCGATAATTCCATACTCCCAGATCATTGCTGTTCCAACCATCGGTGCAATACAAGGAATAAAAAAGATCGTACGGAAAAAGGTTTTCATCCCCTTTGACGGAAGAACCGAAATAATTTTTGCAAGAAACAATGTGATCACAATATTGGCACTAACTGCCACAACACAGAAAAATACTGTATTGCCCACTGCCTTCCAGAACACCTCATCCTGAAGCAGCCGTCTGTAATTCTCAAGCCCCAGAAATGGATTGTGAGAATTTGCCGGATTGTAATCGTACAAAGAGATTCCCAATCCATATAGGATCGGAAAGACAGCAAATATTCCCAGAAACAGCATACCCGGAACCAGTACCGTTGCCACAAATTTATTGTTTTTCACCTGTAACCAGTCCTTTCTTTTTACTCAGAAAAGCAGACAGATGCAGGAAAGACAGAGAACCCCTCCCATAGGTGAGGGATTCTCTGTCCCGCTTTCTATTCTGCTGAGTAATCGTATTTACATTCTGCTGTAATCTGTTCGGAAGCTTCTTTCAGTGCGCTTTCCACATCCGGATTTTCTTCCTGGCAGAGATTTAAAAATGTCTGATTTAAGATTGCTCTCATGTCAGAAGTATTGTACGGTCCCATCCACTGTCCGTTTGGAAGAATGTCAAGCAGGAACTCTACCTGAGGCATCTCTTCGATATACTTCTCATTGGTCAGCAGAGATTTTCTCGGCGGCAGCTGGCTGCACGCGATGTTATGTTCTACCAGATTTTCCGGTTCGCTGAAGAAAGAAATGAATTCCCATGCTGCATCCTTGTTCTTGCTGTTTTCCGGAACAATCAGTCCCCATCCTGTTTCGGATGCAAATGCCATCTGGCTTCCGTACTGCGGTACGCTCACATACTCAAAGTCTGTACCGTATTCCAGATCATATGTATCGGTTCCCTCTCCGATTGCCCAGGATCCTACTGATGCCATGTATCCTTTATCCTGATATACATCGTTGAAGCAGTACTCTCCGTCTGTCAGGTGTGTCAGATCACACTCTCCGTTTTTAATCATATCAAGAATTTCATTCATGGCTGTCACGCCTTCTGTGGTTGCAAAGTTCACAGAATCATCTTCTTCAAGATACTGTCCGCCCTGCTGAAGGATCATTGCAAGATAGTTACAGATCAGAGAGTCTGTATCGAACATCTCAAATCCTTTCATCTCTACAAGATCTCCGTTCTGTACGGAAACGCTTCCTGAAACATTACGAAGTTCCTCCCATGTTGTCGGGTAAGAAAGTCCTGCCTCATCAAACAGCTTTTTATTGACAACCATTCCGCCGTACTCCAGATTATACTCCATCGGAACACCGTAGTATTTTCCGTTCTTTTTGTAGCTTCCTACTGTCGGTTCCATGTAGTCCTCGTCCAGCTCCTTTGCCAGATCTTCCGGTACTTCGGAGAGAGCGTCTGTACCGATAAAGTTCGGTGCCATTCCTCCCCATACTGCAATTATATCCGGACCTGCTGTGCTGGATGTGATTGCGGTCTGAATCTTTTCGTTATACACATCATATGGATAATCCTGAACATCTACTGTATATTCCGGATTTTCTTTTTCAAACTTCTCCGCCATTTCCTCATAGGATTTTACCCATGGTTCATTCTGGTGGCACCAGAATGTTAAAGTTGTTTTTCCTTCGCTGTTTTTGTCTCCCTCACTGCTGCTGTCTGATCCGCATCCTGCAAGCATCGAAGCTGTCATCAGAAGAGCCAGCGCTGCTGCCATTTTTCGTTTCATCAATAATCCTCCCTAGTATCTGTAATATTTCATCTATTACTATACTGTTTCACCATAATGGTAGCAAATTGAAATTACGAATAAACTGGTTCATTTATAGTTTATTTCTATAAATCACGCCATAACCGATTCCGACGTCCTCCCCTGTCATCACAAGCTGTTTCACAGCTCTCTGCAGGCTTGTCTGTTCCGGATAGTTTTCTTTATCTTCCCGGATTTCGCCAAATACCCTTTCCTCCGCCTGGCGGAAAGGATAGATGATCTTTTCCACCTCAAACCGGTTCTGGAATTTCAGAATGTTGCTCTGCGGTTTTAAGAGTTTCTGAAGCTTCGGCGAGAGCAGCCACGATTCACAGTCATACATCGTATACTCCGGTCCGAAAAAGCGGTCTGCCTTCGCAAATGATTTTCCGCATTCCTCATCCAGAAGCGGCTCTCCCTCCGGAATGTGCACATGCAGAACCTTATTCTCCGGATCCGGCTCAAACTGAAGTCTTCCAAGCCGGAAAATTTTCATCTGCAACTGGAGCGACAGCCAGCGTTCTTCCACAATACCCGGAATTCCCTTCGTTTTCATGCACCGCCTGTACCAGATCGTAAGATCATAAAAGGTATCAAAATAAACGCGGTCGGAAATCCCTTTCTCTATAAATGCCGGGTACAGATCGCATGCCAGACGCAGGTACAGACAGAGATAGAACTGTTCTTTGTCCTTCCTTTTATCTGCTTCCTCAAAAAATGTCTTTGTATCCTCGTAAAATAAATTCTTCCAGTTCTGATAAACTGTCTCCGTCATCGGAAAGGATCCCGCACAGTTCCTTCCCTCCTCCGGAAGCTGAATCTTCTCCATCAATGTTTCCAGCTCCATCATCTGACTCCTCTCTTTTCGTATCTTCTTTTCAATCCGATCCGCAAGTTTTTCTGCATCCGGCAGTTCCTTCGGATCACAGCACCAGTATTTCTCATGATCCGCGTCCTTCATTCCCTCAATCAAAATCACATCCGCCTCAGGAAAAAATGCGGTCAGTTCTTCCAGTTTCGTACCTCTTTGATTTTTCACAAGCTGATATTTTCCGGAAGAAAAAACTGCGGATGCATAGGCACCTGCCTGATAGTGCCTCCAGCTGTCCGTTCCTTCCCGGTCCGCCTCAAAGTCATGGCCGTCATGCTTTATGGCCGCAACCTGAAAGCCTCTTCCGGTGAGAATCCGGATGAGTGATTCCATCAGCGTTGTCTTCCCGGAATTTTTCTCCCCGGCTATTCCAAAGAGCACCGGATGCCCTGCTATATTCTGATATACCATACCTGTTCTCCCTTTTCAATCCGCTCTCTGCCTTTCTCGATTTTTACCAGACAGTTGCAGCCATTCATAGAACTTAAAATCCCTGATTTTTCTTTATCCTGAGGAATGGTAATTCTGCCGGACTCTTCTCTCCCTCTGATGTAGCGGTCTGTTTTGCATGTCTTATGAAAGGCCGTCATCAAAATCCCCTGTTCTTCTTTTGGAAGCAGGTCCTCACATCCCAAAAGACATGCTGCCGCATATCTTACAAGAAGCTCCATGTGCACGGCCGCTGCAAATGGATTCCCCGAAAGGCTTACAACCAAAGTCCCCTGTAAGACAGAACACGCTGTAGGAGAACCCGGTTTTGCGAGAACATGTTCAAAAAGAAACTTTGCTCCTTCCTGCTGCAGAACATCTTTTACCAGATCTTTTTCTCCCACAGAGACCCCGCCCGTCGTCACAACCAGATCGGCGCATCCGGCCGCCTTTCTCAGGCTTGTCCGAATAGTTTCCTCCTCATCCGGTATTTCTTCTGCCAGCACAACTTCTCCTCCAAGCTCCCGAATCCGCTCTGCAATCATAAACAGACTGGAGTCGTAAATCTGTCCGGGACGAAGCGTTTTTCCCGGGAAGCACAGTTCATTCCCGGTGGTCAGTACCGCAATTTTCACTTTCTTACTCACCCGGACGGTATGGTACCCCGCTGCAGACGCGATTCCGATTCGGATGGCATCGAGCCTGATCCCTTTTTCAAGCAGAAGGTCTCCCTCCCGGAAGTCCTCTCCTGCCGGGCAGTAATTGTCGTATGCATTCTGGCTTTTTCTTATTTGTACTTTCCGTTCTCCACCGTCAGTCTCTTCCTGTTTGACAACAGTATCCGCCCCATTTGGAATCGGTGCCCCGGTCATGATCCGCGCTGCTTCCCCCGGCCTGATTTCCCGCTTCGGATATTCTCCCGCCCACAGTTTTTCCACAACCCGCAGGCAGACCGGCGTCTCTTTTCCGGCATCCCGGATATCTTCCGCACGGAGGGCATACCCATCATAGGGAGATCTTGGAAACGGAGGATTGTCCTGCCAGGCCCGGATCTCTTCAGCAAGGATTCTCCCTCCCGCATCCATCAGGCTGACTTCCTCTGTTTTTTCTTCCCTTACAGCCACTTTTTTTATCAGTTCCTGCGCTTCATTCACTGTCACTGTTTTCCCGTCCATCGTTCCTCCTTTGAAGTCTTCGATATTCCTGCTCTGTATTCAGATTGACGAGCTTTTTCAGCTGTTTTGTCCCGTCGAGAAACGTATATTCCTTCGCTTCTTCTGTCTCAAACAGGCTCTTCATTCTGTAATTTCCCGCTGTGCGCTGCCGTTCCATAACGGGAATCATTGCTTTTGTATAGATACCCGGGAACGGTTCCGGCCCTTTTTCTGTCCGGTAAAATACCGGACGTCCACTCCTCTCATATTCCCGGATCAGCGTTTCTGCCATCTCCTCATCAAGGCCAAAGGTATCGCACGGTACAACAAACAGAGCATCCTGAGGGCACAGCAAAAGACCGCTCATGATCCCTCCAAGCGGTCCTGCTTCCTTATAGAGATCCGTAATCCATCCGGCACTTCCCACAGGATCTTCCGGAATCTCAGCCACCGAAATATAAAAGTTCTCCAGAGACCGGAGTATTTCCATTGTCCAGAGGGACAGATACTTACCTTGATACTGCAGATAGAGTTTCTGCCGTCCGCCCATCCTTTTTCCTCTTCCTCCCGCCAGAATGTATCCGGCCAGATCGGTTCTCTGTCTGCTCATCTATTCTTTCTCCAGTGTAATCACATCCAGACAGCAGACGGACACACAGGCCGGCTCCCTTCCTTCTTTCAGCCGCTCAATGCAGCCGTCACATTTCGCTGCTTTTTTATTTTCATCCAGAAAAATCACATGATCCGGACAGACCTTTTCACATGCTCCGCAGCCGATACACATCTCCTTGTCAACCAGAATCAATCCGTATTCCTGATCCCGGTAAAGCGCACCGGACGGACACACCTCTGCACATGCGCCACAATGGGTGCAGCCCGGACAGATCTCATAGGAAAATCCCTTTTCCTCATCTGTCACCTTCCGGATCGTCCGAAAACTTCTTGCATGAATTTCTTCTGCACCGTGATGCGCATCCAGACATGCCGTATGGCACGCATAACATCCAACGCATCCTGCGGTATTAAATTTCAGTCGATACGGCATTTCCTGTCACCTCCGCCTGCTTTTCTATTTTACAGAAATAGCTTTTATATCCCGGAAAACCCGTATAGGGATCCAGATAGTTCCGGTCAATCAGATTATTTGCTTCCCCTTTTTTATTTCCGTGATAAATGTAGACCACGCCAGGATTTCCAGTGATGGAATACACGGCTGTCCCCTGCATTTCCCCGGCCGGAGACGTCACTTTCACCGGATCTCCGTCTGCGATTCCGTAAGTCTTTCCGTCATCCGGATGAATCTCCACCATCGGGTTCGTTTCCAGACCGGAAAGCCACGGAAGCCGGTACATTCTCGCATGGAAAAACTGCGGTTTTCTGGATCCGGTATTTAAAATCAGCGGATACTCCTTCCGGTCCACCTGATCCTGTTCCCGAAAATCCTTGTAGACAGGCAGCGGATCATATCCTCTGCTTTCCTTATATTTTTCAAGTACGAGTGAGGAAAACTCCACCTTTCCGGACGGTGTATGAAACGGCTCATCCTCATAAGTACGTACTCCCGGCGGAAAGATCACTTTGCCTCTCATGCCGTCCGGATGACTTCGGAGATCCTCCAGTGTCAGCCCCGACGGTTCCAGAATATAATTCATGTAGGATTCGTATCCGCCGGTCAGCACTTTATCTTTCAACTGCATTCTCCGTGCCAGTTCCATAATGATTTCAATATCATTTTTCGCCTCTCCGACAGGCTCCACTGCCCGCTGATTCAGCGCAAACATTCCTCCCCGAAGCGACTTGACCTCCTCACGCTCAAATGTGGTGCAGGCAGGCAGCACCAGGTCTGCCATTTTAGAAGAATCCGACCAGAACAGCTCTGTGTTGACATAGAAATCCAGCGTTCCAAGTGCTTTCTGCAGATGCTCCGGCTGCGGCCACATCCGGTGATTCAGTCCCATGGCAAAGACTGCCTTCAAAGGATACGGATCCTCCTCCAGGATATAGTCCGCAAGTCTTGTGCACTGGGCCTCCTGACAAGGCAGATCGAACCACACCGGAAAATCCTTCTCCCCGATGGCCTCTTCTTTGTTATAACGAATGACTTTTCCAAACTCGTTGCACGGTGATGCAGGCCCCGGCCTGGAACGGTTGCCTCCCTCAACATCATAATTACCAGTAAGTGCAATCAGGCAGAATACTGCACGGTAATTCTGAAAACCATTGATATGATGGACAATCGTAGAAACCGAAAAGCGGATAGACGATGGCCTGTTGCAAGCATACATCCTTGCCGCCTCCCGGATCAGATCCGCGTCCGCCCCGGTAATCTCCTGCGCCTTTTCCGGCGTAAACTTCCGGACATAATTCTTATATTCCTCAAACCCATGTACATACTTTTCCACGAACTCTTTGTCGTAAAGATTCTCCTCAATAATCACATGGGCCATCGCAAGGGCAAGCGCTCCATCCGTCCCCGGCGTGATCTTCAGATGAATATCCGCCTCCTTCACAGTCACTGTATTACGCGGATCCACCGCAATGATCTTCACACCCCGCTCCTTTAAACTCCGGTACATCTTTCCCATCGGTGTATTAGAATGGAACAGATTGCTCGTCCAAAGCAAAAGCGTCTTCGTATGGGCCAGATCCGGAAAACAGATCCCGTTTCCGTAAACCGACTTCCACGCCAGATCCGAAGCCTGAAAGCAGGTACTTGATTCCGTACAGAAATTCGGACTTTCAAACGCATTTGCGAAGCGCAGAAGCGCAGGCCTGTACCACTTTGGGTAACCCGCATAAAATACCACAGATTTTGCCCCGTACTGCTCCTTCACCCGGTTCAGATTCTCCACAATCAGATCATACGCTTCTTCCCAGGAAATCCGCTCAAACTCTCCGCTTCCCCTCTCCCCGACGCGCTTCATCGGATACAGGATCCGCTCCTCATTATAAAGGTACTGCTTTGACGCCGCTCCCTTAGAACAAAGTCCCCGGCTCTTTCCATTCTCCACACGGCCCTCAACGGAAACAACCTTTCCATCCTCCACATAAACATCCATCGGACACCCGGTCGAACAAATCCCACAGAAAATCTGCTTTTTCTCCATAAACGCTCCGCTGCCTCCTCCCAAACAAACTTCATAGTACGTCTATTATACGTCGGTACACTTCGGAGTGTAAAATAAGGTTTGTCTATCAGTTTATCATCTTTATCTATAGTTATGGACTAAATCCGTTTTGCGATTTCGCGGTTAATCCGGTTCCTCAGAGCAATCAGATAATAGTCTGTTTTCGGGAAACATGTAAATGTCAGAGGCTCTGCCAGATTCTCCTCTATGCATTCCATGACAGTTTCACGTCCTGCCAGAGATTCAAGAAGTTCACATGCGCGCAGATCCTGAAGCGCCTCTTCCAGCACCATCATGCGAATGGATTCCTCCGGATACCCGTCTGTTCCCGGATAAACAAGGAACGGATCTCCCGCCGCAAAACATCCCCCTGCGTCTGTCACCTGATACGGATTCAGTTTTTCCAAAGAATACTGACTGTTATAAAAATTATAACCCCAGTGCAGAATTCCGGCAATCCGGTATTTATAAAGCTGCAACCCGTAAATCCGGTTACGGAGAGACGGCATTGCCATAAATCGGTTACTCACCTCATAAGACTGCGACACACAATAATAAGTCCACAGATTTTCTACTCCGTGGTTCAGGAATTCTTGAATCGCATCATTTGCTGGAACCGGCTGCTCAACGAGTCCGTGTTCATAAAATTTATAGTCCGAAAGTGCGTCCATCGTATGAAATCCGTCCAGCAGGTCTTCAATAGATTCTCTCGCCGCACGGTAACTATCCAGATCTTCCTCTCGTGGTTCGTCGGACAGATGAAACCAGGTTACCTCAGCGATCCCCCATTCTTTCAGCTTTCCCGTAAGCTGCGGAAGCAGCACATGCAGAAAGTCTGTATACTTTCCTGATGCCGGTGTATGCCATCCAAAGATTTTCTCCTCTTTTCCATCTTTGAGTGCAACCACTTTTGGCGCATATGCGGCTCCCCACTGGGAGAAAAGATGGCTCATCTCAAAATACTGAATGCCGCAGCTTCTGCAAAGATCGACCCAGCGTTTCAGTTTTTCAAACCCAAAGTGATACTCTCCTGATTTCATTTCAATATCGAGGAGCTGTGTTGTCGTCCGCTCATGCCCGACAGCCGTATCAAGCGCCGGTGTAAAAAGCGGTGTAAGAATCATATTGCCGCCGCGTTTTACATACTCCCGGATATAGTTTTCCATAATCTTCCAGTGTTCTTCCGAAAAGACCGGCACATGATAATAATCCGCAAGACAGTCCGCATAAAACCATTCTGTATGTATGATCTTCTGCTTTGGAAGGACGGCATTATAAATTGTCACAGCAGTCTCTGTGTAACGAAGGAGAGAAACAGGTGAAACGCCTTTTTCTTTCATCCCATTACATCTGGCAAGAAGCTTGCTGACATGATGCCTGGAAAAAAATCTTTGAGCGCAATCAATTAACTCGTTCTCATCGCAATGGTTTTGTGGTATACTGGACATGGCATAAATCTCCTTTGTAAAAATGGTTTCTAGTCAATTCCATTATACCAAACGGAACAGGTTTATGCCTTTTTTATTGGCTGAAATATTGAATTTTCAAGGTTCAACACACCGTATTGGTGTGGGAAGTTTTAGTGAATAATTATATATTATCGGGGACGTGTTCCGATACACCGGAACCCGTCCCCGATGAAAAAAATCTGATAATTCAATTTTCCCCTTATTTTATGCGGGCTTTGGGGATTTTTTAGCCTTTTACGTCGTGTACCTTTGAATTGAAATCCGTATTAGTCTATGTGTTTTTATGCTATACTGTTCTTATAATGCTCTATATTTCCAATTTTCTAAAAAATTCAACAGAAACATTACTGAAAGAAATCGTAACTATTGCATAAAAAGGACGAGGAGGATTTTAAATGAAAAAAGCAGAAATTATTGTGGACAGGCATTTTCTTATCGGGGACGTCGACAAACGGATCTTTGGATCTTTTATTGAGCATCTTGGACGTGCTGTATATGAGGGAATCTATCAGCCCGGGAGTCCTTTTGCAGATACAGACGGAATGCGTACCGATGTGTTGGAACTGGTTCGTGAACTTCAGGTTCCTGTCGTGCGGTATCCTGGCGGAAATTTTGTATCCGGTTATCACTGGGAAGACGGTGTAGGTCCGAAGGATCTGCGTCCAGCCCGGCCGGATCCGGCATGGCAGGTCATCGAGACAAATGCGTTTGGACTAAATGAATTCGTGACCTGGGCACAGAAAGCGGATACGGAAGTTATGATGGCAGTCAATCTGGGAACAAGAGGTCCTGAAGATGCCAAAAATCTTCTGGAATATTGTAATTTTGAAAGTGGCACATATTACAGCGATCTTCGAAAAAAGCATGGGTACGAAAAGCCTCATCATATCAAACTCTGGTGCCTGGGAAATGAAATGGACGGGCCATGGCAGATCGGTCACAAGACAGCTGTGGAATATGGACGTACCGCCGAAGAAACCGGACGAATGATGAAAATGCTAGATCCTTCTATTGAAACCGTTGCCTGCGGAAGTTCCAATCTTGAAATGCCGACCTTTGGCTCCTGGGAAGAAATCGTGCTGGATCTGTGCTATGATCAGGTAGATTATCTGTCCCTGCATCAATATTATGGGAACGCAAATGGTGACACTGCAGATTTCCTCGCCAGCAGCGTAGGCATGGATCAATTTATTTCATCTGTAATCTCAATTTGCGACTGCGTCAAAGCCAAAAAGCGAACGAATAAACAGATCAATCTTTCCTTTGACGAGTGGAATGTCTGGTACCACTCCAATGACGCCGACGCAAAACTTCCAAAATGGAGCAAAGCCCCGCATCAGCTGGAGGATATTTACAATTTTGAAGACGCATTGCTCGTTGGAAGCATGCTTATTACTTTACTCCGCCACGCAGATCGTGTAAAAATTGCCTGTCTGGCGCAGTTGGTTAATGTCATCGCCCCAATCATGACATCTGATACCGGTGCATGGAGACAAACCATTTTCTATCCATTTTTCTACACAAGCCGATACGGCCGTGGTACAGTCATGAATACCATTGTGAAAGCCCCTGTATATGAAAGCAGAACATATGGCGATGCTTCTTACCTGGATTCTGTACTCATATGGAATCAGGAAAACGACGAACTTACACTCTTTGCAGTGAACAAAAGCCTGGAAGAAGATCTCGAAATTTCCTGTGATCTGCGCCAGTTTACTGAATACCGGATCGTTGACCACAAGATTCTCACACACGAAAATTTAAAAGCAGTCAACACAGAAGATCACCCTCTGGAAGTTACACCATTCTCCGGCCAAAACGCAGCACTCGATTCCGGAAAACTCACCGCCCTCTTCCCAAAACACAGCTGGCAGATGATCCGAATGTGCAAAAAATAATATTTTGGGGACGTGTTCCGGCGTTTCGGAACCTGTCCCCGATGAAAAAAATTTGACAATCCCGTTTTTGCCTTATTTTACGCGGGTTTCGAGCATTTTTTGCTCATTTACGTCGTGTACCTGTGCATCGGAACACGTCCCCAATGTTTTACAATGAAAAAAAGAGTTCTGATTAATCAGAACTCTTTTATACGTGGGTTAGAGGATTCGAACCCCCGACCTTTTGGTCCGTAGCCAAACGCTCTATCCAGCTGAGCTAAACCCACACAATGTAGAATTGTCTTTGTTGCTTTGGTTATCTGTTGTCCTCAGCAACAAAAATAATTCTACACGATGTTTTCGTATTTGTCAACACTTTTTTTACATTTCAGTCTTATTTTTATCTATATTTTACCTTCGCCTCTGTTTCTATTTCAGAAGTTCTCCTACGAACGTTCTGACCTCCTCCATCTGTACCGGCTGAAGTGCAGATTTGATGCTGATTACAGGCTCTACGATTTCCATGTTTTTCATAGACTCAACGATAGCTCTCATGTGTTTGCCTGCCATTGGAGCCCAGGTGCCGTTTTCCAGAAGGGCAATTTTCTTATTCTGTACATTGAGTGCTTTCATGTCATTGAGAAAATGCTCTATCGGCGCGAACAGACCTGCATTGTAAGTCGGGGCTGCCACAACGATTCGGTTGTACCGGAATGCTTCTGCGATCAGATAAGAGCAGTCCGTCACGGAAGCATCGTACATCTTGATGTTTTTCATTCCCTGCTCCGCAATCTCTGCTGCCAGAACTTCTGCCGCGTTTTCTGTATTTCCATACATGGATCCGTAAACAATGAGGACGCCGTCTTCTTCTGCTTCATATCTGCTCCACTGGTCGTATTTCTCTAAGAGAAGTTCCAGATCATTTCTCCATACCGGTCCGTGAAGCGGACAGATCATGGCGATATCAAGTCCGGCTGCCTTTTTCAGGAGTGCCTGTACCTGCGGGCCGTATTTACCGACAATATTTGTATAATATCTCCTTGCGTCCTCCATCCAGACGGCGTCAAAGAAGATCTCATCATCAAAGAGTGTTCCATTTAATGCACCGAATGTTCCAAACGCATCTGCAGAGAACAGAATTTTCTCCTTTGATTCGTATGTAACCATAACTTCCGGCCAGTGTACCATCGGTGCAGTCACAAAATTCAGCTCATGCTCTCCTAAAGACAGCTTGTCTCCTTCTTTTACGAGGAGGGTGTTTTCTGCCTTTGTTCCGGAGTAAAACTGTCCGATCATCTGCATGGTTTTTGCATTTCCGACAACAGTAACTTCCGGATATTTCTCAATGATTGCCACAATATTTGCACAGTGATCCGGTTCCATGTGCTGAACAACAAGATAATCGAGTGTCCGTCCATCCAGAACCGCTTCCACATTTTCCATAAATCTCTCTGCAACTGAGCTGTCTGCCGTATCCATCAGTGCTGTTTTCTCATCCAGAATCACATAAGAATTGTAGGAAACTCCTCTTGGAACCGGGAACATATTTTCAAACTTGGCAATCCTTCTGTCATTTGCTCCTACCCAATGAATTCCATCTGTTACTTTTCTAGTACAATGCATGTTTCACTCTTCCTTTCTCTTTATTCTGCTTTTTTCTTTTTATCCACATTGATATTCCATTTGCCGATTACCTGGCTGACATTATATACTGTCATAAATGCCTGAAATTCCGACTTGTGTAGATAATTTAACAGCTGCTTATATTCATTTGGCGTCATAATCGTGACAAGTTCTGTCTTCTCCTGCCCGTCATAGCCGCCGCGCGCTTTATAAATGGTTACGCCGCGCTTCAATTCCTGCATGATGTATCTTTGTATTTCCTCATATTCATCAGAGAGAATACAGATCTTCTTCCTCTTATTGAATCCATCAATAAAGTAATCCACCGCGATTCCGTTGGCATAAGTACCCAGTATGCTGACAATCAGTGTTCCCACATCATACACAAAAATGGATGTAAATGCAGTAACCAGCCCGCTGACCGTCACCGCCTTTCCAATCTCCGCATGTGTGTACTTGCTGATAATCTTGGCAACGACATCCAGTCCGCCTGATGAGGCATTTGCATTGAACAAAATTGCCTGTCCGAGAGCGATAATCAGAATATATGCTACCAGATCATATACGCTGTTGCCTGTAAGGGATTCCGTCACCGGAACAATCTGCTCAAATACCCATAAAAATACCGGAAGAAGAAGCGAGGTATAGATCGTCTTTGCTCCAAATTCTTTTCCGATAAAGATAAATCCTGCAATCAGCAGTACCACATTCAAAATAAAGGTAATTGTAGACATCTGCATATGCAGAAGCTCAGCGAGTACCATCGCCAGACCGGATACGCTTCCTACAACAATCTTGCTTGGCACCATGAAAAAATATACCGCAGCCGAAACAATCAGCATTGCCACTGTAATCAGCAGCCCCTCTTTTAAAATTCCTTGTTTCCCCATATGTTTTTCCTCTCTTATCTGCTCTGACATTTACTTCTATATTATAGCAATCTTACTTTGATTTACAACAGCAATTTCCTGTTTTTTTGTTCTTTCTTCCGTACGTATGACAGCCATGTGAATATGGTCTTCCCACTTTCCATTAATCTTTAAATATTCCCGGAAATACCCTTCTTTTTCATAGCCGCATTTTTCCAGTACACGCAGGGAAGCAATGTTTTCCGGCATCACGTCAGCCTCCATTCTGTGGAGGTGAAGCTCCTCAAAACCGATTCTTGTCCCTTCCCGGGCAGCCTCGGTTCCAAGCCCTTCTCCCTGACGTAATCGGTCAATCCGGTAGCCGATTACACCGGAGCAGAGACTTCCATACTGAATCTGGCTGAGGCTCAATGTCCCGATCACCTTATGCGGTTTTCCCTTTTCAAAAAGGTAAAAGGAATACCATTCTCCTTTTTTTGCTTTTTCCCTTTGAATGTCCAGCCAGATCTCCTGAAACTCCGGAAGAAAAAATTCCTCCGGCCGTTTTTCCTCGTATTTCTCGAAACTCTCCCGGTTCTCAGCAAAAAATTCCGCAGTCATCCGGGCAAATGCGGGATCTGCCATCCGAATGATCATCCGGCTGGTCGTATAACGCTTTCTCATATCTTATCCCCGTACAGAGAATTCACTTTCTCCCTCCACGGTCGGGATCTGGAGAATCTCTGTCTTTTCTATCCGGATAAATCTGTCGGAATTCAGTTCCTGAAACAGACGCTCAATCATGACTCCGTTTCCCTGCACTTCCATTTCCACATTGCCGTTGTACATGTTCCTCACCCAGCCGGTCAGATGCAGATCCTTTGCTGCCTGCATTGCCCGCCAGCGAAATCCAACTCCCTGTACCCTACCGTAAAAATATACATGCTTTCTGATCAACATTCCACAGACTCCTTTCTCGTCTTTTGTCCTGTTTTTTCTCCATGGTGGTGCCTCTTCCATTTTCTGTCAAAAGGCACCCTGTATTTATTATGCCACATTCCTCTTTTTTTTGCTATAATCAAACGGAAAGGAGTTTGAATTTATGAACCACGCATCTGATTTAAAAAAACAGCTTTTATCCATACACCGGAAAAGTTATCCGGCCTATAAATCCTTGAAAGGAGTCTACGATTTTGGCGAGTACACTCTCAGCATCGATCATGTGCAGGGGGATCCGTTCGCTTCCCCTTCCCATGTAACCATCCGGATTCCTTTTTCCGTCCACCGGTTTCCAAAGGACCTTTACAAGACACCGGAAACCAAAGCCGCCTTTGAAGATCATCTCCTGAGACGGTTTGCTTCCCAGATCCGGAAGTTCAGTTTCCAGGCAAAAGGGTCCGGAAAGAGCGGCCTGCTCTCCGTGAGCAGCTGTGGACAGGAAATTATTTCCCGGACCGCATGTGAAATCTGCACTTCCAAAGACAGTACGCTGATTTTCCGTTTCCATATCGGCTTTCCGGCAAACGGCCGGACCATCAATGCCACCGAACTTGAGAAGATCCTGTTTGATTTTCTCCCGTCCTGTGTAGAACGTGGATGTCTTTACCGGACCTGCGACAAGAAAAAGCTGACCGAAACCTTTGAGCTTGCGGAAGATCAGACGTTTATCCGAAAAGAAATTCATCGTCTTGGTCTTGCCGCTTTTGTGGCAGATGGATCCATTCTGCCGCGTCAGAGCGGCGTTTCCGATCTTCCGATGAAAGACGGGGTTGCCTTTTCTTCCCCGGAATCCCTTCGGGTTACCTTACATCTTCCTCACAGGGGAAGTCTCTCCGGCATGGGGATTCCACGCGGGATCACGCTCATTGTGGGCGGTGGCTATCACGGAAAGTCCACGCTTTTAAAGGCGCTTGAAACCGGAGTCTACCCGCATATCGCGGGGGATGGCCGGGAATATGTCATCACTGATGAAAGTGCGGTAAAACTCCGTTCCGAAGACGGGCGGATCATCAAAAACGTAGATATTTCCCTGTTTATCAACGACCTGCCAAACGGCCGGGACACTACTTCGTTCTCTACTTTGGACGCAAGCGGCAGTACTTCCCAGGCGGCCGGGACTGTGGAAAGCATTGAGGCCGAAAGCCGTCTTTTCCTGATTGATGAAGATACATCCGCCACCAACTTCATGGTACGGGATACGTTTATGCAGCAGGTGATCAGCCGGGAAAAAGAACCGATCACGCCATTTCTGGAACGTGCTCAGGATCTTTATGAAAAGGCCGGTATCTCCACCATCCTTGTGGCCGGAAGTTCCGGCGCCTTCTTCCACATTGCCGATACAGTTATCCAGATGGACTGTTATCACCCGGTAGATATTACCGAAAAAGTCAAAACACTCTGCAAAGATTATCCGCTCTCTCCGTCCTCACCGGCTCCGTTCCGGATGCCTTCGGCAAAGCGGATCTTCGCCCGGCCTTCCAAAAAGCAGGCAGACCGGCGGGATGGAAAAATCCGTCAGCGTTCCAAAGATGTATTTTCCATCGGGAAAGAGGAAGTCGATCTACGGTATGTAGAACAGATCAAAGATTCCGAGCAGACTGCTTCCCTTGCCCTGCTCCTTGGATATGCAAAAGATCACTATTCAGACGGGAAAAAGACAATCCCGGAAATCGCAGATCTGCTTTATCAGGAATTAAAACAGAACGGCTATTCCGGGTTCTTCAGAAATTCTTATATTCCAGGCGGCTATGCCATTCCAAGACTTCAGGAAATCCATGCCTGCCTGAACCGTTACCGGGGTGAATCCCGCTAACCGGTGATCAGTTTAAAAATAGCAAGCAGTACAGAAAAGACTGCCACCCCTTTTTTCAGTATGTCCGGCCGGATCAGCTCGGAATTTCTGCTGCCGGCCCATACACCGATTCCGTGGCTGATCAGGCTCAATGGAAGCAGCAGGATCAAATCCTGCATACGGCATCCCATCGCATAGCCGATGCTGGACGGAATCGCAATAAAAATCGAGTCAAACAGCGCAATGCCGACCGCTGTTCTGACCGGAACTTTCAACACAACAAGAAGCGGCATGACAAGGATCGGTCCCCCTGCCCCGGAAAGGGCACAGATCAGGCCGGTCACCGCTCCAAAGATCAGCCAGAACACAGGAGGAATCTTCTGTTCTGTCTGGTCTTTTTCTTTCTCCTCCCCCGGCTCTTTCCTGAGCAGAATGGAAAGTCCGGATAGCAGTACCACAAGATACAGAATTTTCTTTACCATCCCTTCTTCAATCAGAAGGTTGAGTCTTACTCCCCCGATGGCGCCGATGAAGCTTCCAATACTGATCCAGACCGCCAGTTTCAGATCCAGATTTTTCGCCCGGTAGTAATTGTACGCCCCCAGCACTCCCGAAATCAGAAAGGCAAAAAAGCTAAGCGCAAGTCCCTGCATGGTCGACATTCCCAGAAATCCGGAATACAGCATCGGAAGCAGGAATCCCGCAATCCCTGTCAACCCGATCATGCCTCCGATCAGAATGTTCGCAATGACAATAATCAGATACTCCATCTTGATTCTCCTTTTTCAAAAGCAAGTGCCTCGCTGCGTATTTTTTCTTCATCCAAAGTAAGAATCTCACGGTTTCTCATCAGAAATCTTCCGCCAACAATCATGTCTTTCACATCTCCTGCCCCAACACTTTCCAGCAGTGTATTGGAGATTTTCCCATGAATCCAGAGGTGCGGTGCATCCATATCAATTCCGATCAGATCCGCCCGTTTTCCAACAGCAATTGTAGCCGGTTCTTCTCCAAGGCAGGCTGCGCCTCCTTTTACCGCTATATCCAGAATCTTCTTTGCAGGCATGACTGCAGGTTCTGCAAGAGGCGCCCCGTGCGTCACATTCATCACAGACCGGAAGATTTTCATTTCATTCCAGATGCTCAGACCTCCATGAGCCGCCCCGTCGGTTCCAAGTCCTACCGGGATACCCTTTTTCAAAAGTGACGGAGTATCCGGAACCGCTTTTCCACAATTACTGAACGGGCAGTGACAGATTCTGACACCTCTCTCCCGAATCAGTTCCTTTTCCTCTTCCGACAGAAGCAGACTGTGCGCCCCCAGGAACCACGGTCCCAGCACGCCTTTCTCTTCCAGGAATTCATAAGGCCGTTTCTGATACCTGGAAAGGTACGGATTGATTTCCCCCGGATATTCGTTCATATGTGCCTGAATCGTTGTCTTCTTTTCTTTTGCCCGCTCAGCCGCCATCTCAATCAGCTCTTCCGAACAGGAAATGAGAGAACGGAGAGAATAGAAAACTTTCAGATTGCCCTTTCCATGAAAACGCTCATAAAGGTCATCCGTTCTTTGAACCGCTTCTTCCGCCGTCATGGCAATCGATTCCGGAAGTCCGTCTTCATCCATCGTCGACATTGACAGCGCTCCGCGAAGCCCGCTCTTCTCATAGACCTCCGCTGCCGCTTCCATATAGTAGCTTCCCGCGTCGATAAATCCGCATGTCCCACTTCTAATCATATCCAGCGCGGCAAGCGATGCGCTCAGCCGCATCTTTTCCTCATTCAGTGTACTTTCAAACGGCAGCATGATCCGTTTCCAGATCATCGGCATTTCATCCAGTACACGTCCTCTCAAAAGCTGCTGTCCGGTATGCATATGTGCATCAATCAGCCCCGGCAGAAACACCTTTCCACGGCAGTCTACTGTTTCTTCTGACTCATAGTGTTCCCCGGACGTTCCCTGCTCCCGGATATCTGTGATCACACCGTCCTTGACGGCGATCTCCTTTCCATAGACCATCTCCCAGTTCTCATCCAGAAAATCCACATTCGTAAGAAGAAGATCGATCTTTTCCTTTTTCATAATTTTTCTCCTCCTGTCAGATTGCATTCGTAAGTGACAGAACGACCTGAGCAATCAGCGCAGAACCAAAAAATGTTCCCGTCATAACAAGGATTCCAACAATAATCATTTTCCATCCCTGTTTCAGAAACGATTTGATCTGATCGCTGATCGAGATCCCTGCAAAAGCTCCAACCATAGTAAGCGGTGCCGTGAAATTGATTTTGTTGACCGCCTCAATGACTCCCTCTCTCACCGGGCAGATCGGACACGCAACCAGAAGTCCGATAATCGAGCAGTAGGCAATAATTGGAAGCTTTAACGGCACAATTTTGCTTACCAGAACAGCCACGAGAGAGATTCCAAGAAGAATCAGAATTCCCGGCAGCGAATCCATAAAGTTCACATCAAATCCCACAAAATTTGCAAGGCCGATTCCAAGGCCTGCGACTACAAACATGACAATCCATTCGATATATCTCATTTATGCTTCCTCCACTTTTTCTTCCACTTTTCGTGTCAACGCTTCACTCGGCTCGTGCCTGAGTTTTGCAAATTTCGGCTCCAGCCAGGTATACAGTTTCTGGCAGAGCGGGATTCCGATAAAAATAGCAACATAGATTCCCGTCAGGCCGGACAGTGTCTCACTTGTACTTGCAAGAGCAGAAAGTTCTGCCGCCATATCCGGATAAATAGCCGTGATACTCGCCGTCGCACTTGCCATCAGAATTCCGGCTCCGACTCCGGATGCCATTCCAAGGGCGTATGGATGGAAAATTCCTGCTGCCGCTGTCATAGTAGTGAGAAATCCAAAATAGATCGTACCTACCATACCTCCTACCACATAGATGGAAAGACTTCCTCTCGCCTCCGGTGAGTCCGGTCCGAAAATATCGGTAATCAGTGCGAGGTTTGATTCCCTGTTGATAGAATGTGTTGCTCCGATCGCTTCTCTTTTCAGGCCAAGCAGCAACGCAAACGGAAGGGCAAGGAAAATGGTTCCCAGGTTTCCGATCTCCTGTAAGAGCAGGGCCGGTCCAGCGGAAAGCACCACTTCAATACTTGCCCCCGCATTAATTCCAAGCTTTGCAATAAACGGGCAGATCGCCACGATCACAAGCTTAGATGCCGCCTTGACCTCTTTTTTCCTGAAGAACTTCAGAACTTCCGGTCCTGACAGGACTCCCAGAATCAGGGCATAAAAAATCGGAAATAAAATCAGTTTTCCCGGTCCAAGCGGGATTTCAATCTGCCCGATTGAATCAGCAATTAAAATAAATACAAATGCCGCAAGAATGATACGATACTCGTTTTTCATTCTCGCTTTTAGTGACGGATATTGAAAAGCTTCTTTTTTCATCTCTCTCATTCCTCCTCTTTTTTTCTACCCGGACATATTAGCACAGACTTTTTTTCTAAAAAAAGGACAAATGGGATGTTTTGGAGATTTTTTTGTAGTATACTGTAAAAAAAAGTTGAAAGAGGTAGAAACATGACGCTGGAAGAACTGCGTGTCCGTGTACCGGAACTGAATGATTATCTGAAATACATGCCTGACAAACTAAACGAGCGTTATTGGATACATACCTATCCGCCGGGAACAATTATCCATCAGAAAGATGAACCACTGGAATACTTCGGAATTGTCTGTGAAGGCTCCCACCGTGTAATTAACGAATTTGAAAACGGCAACGTCTACATGATCGAGCGGAACGATCCCATCGATTTTGTAGGGGAAGTCACCATCCTTGCTGAAAAAGAACGCACTTCCGTGACGATTGAAACATTGACCGAATGTACCGTCCTTTATTTTTCCAGAAAAGATTTTGAAGACTGGATCGAAAATGACATTCATTTTCTCCGTCTTGTTTCCAGAAAAGTCGCCTACAAACTGTACCGCTCCTCTTATAACCGGGGCAGCAAACTCTTTTATCCTCCACAGTATCTTCTCCTTGATTATCTTGTCAAATATCTTGCTGAAGAACATAAATCTTCCGGCATGATTCCAAAGACACGGCAGCAGCTCTATGAGGAGATCGGTATCTCCGTCAAAACACTTAACCGTACCATCCAGAAATTGAAAGAGGAACATCTTGTCAGTACGGTAAAAGGAAAACTTTCCCTCAGCGAGGAGCAGATGAAAGCAGCCCTGATTTATCTGAAAGAGAAACGCCATATGAGCAAATAAAGACAGCAGCCTTCCATTTCCGGATGGCTGCTGCCTTTTATACGTTTTTTATTCTGCTGAAAGATCCAGCTCTCTTACTCTGTTTCTTACCGGAAGTACAAATGTCGGGGAAACGGAAAGCTCGTCCACTCCCATTCTGAGGAATGTCTCTGTCAGTTCCAGATCTGCTCCAAGCTCGCCGCAGATGCCGACCCACGCGCCTCCTTTGTGTCCATTCTCGATTGTCATCTGAATCATGCGAAGCACTGCCGGATGATGTGCATCATAGAACTCATCCAGTTTTGGATTCTGACGGTCGATTGCCAGTGTATACTGGGTCAGGTCGTTTGTTCCAATACTGAAGAAATCAACCTCCTGGGCAAGCTGTTCACTGATCATGACAGCCGCAGGTGTCTCGATCATGACACCGATTTCAACATCTTTGAATGGAATTCCGGACTCTCGAAGTTCTTCTTTTACTTCTTCCAGAATCTGTCTAATCTTCCTTACTTCATCAACAGAAATAATCATCGGGAACATGATGGAAATATTTCCATATGCGCTCGCCCGCAACAGTGCTCTGAGCTGTGTTTTAAATACTTCTTCTCTCGTCAGACAGATACGGATTGCGCGGTATCCGAGAGCCGGATTTTCCTCTTTATCCAGTTCAAAATAATCCACCTGTTTGTCAGCACCGATATCCAGTGTCCGGATAATCACTTTCTTTCCGGCCATGTTTTCCGCAACAGTCTTGTATGCATTAAACTGCTCTGTCTCTGTCGGATATGTGTCGGATTCCAGATAGAGGAATTCACTTCTGAACAGACCGATTCCTTCCGCGTCGTTCATCAGAACAGATGCTGTATCCGCTACACTTCCGATGTTTGCATACAGATGAATTTCTTTTCCATCTTTTGTAATCGTCTTCTGTCCTTTTAATGTCTTGAGAAGTTTCTGTTTTTCTTCTTCTTCAACCACCGCTTTTTTGGCTTTTGCAATTTCCTCTTCATCAGGATCAATGATAACGCATCCCGCATATCCGTCCACAATTGCCATATGGCCATGCCACTCTTTCTTTATCGGGATACCGATAATTGCCGGAATATTCATTGTTCTTGCCAGAATCGCCGTATGGGAGTTGGATGATCCATGCTCAGTTACAAATGCGAGAAGTTTGGACTTATCCATCTGAACAGTTTCACTTGGTGCAAGATCGTCTGCCACAAGAATCACAGGCTCTTCCAGATTCCCCATATCATTGTCATATCCGGATAATACAGAAACCAGACGCTCGGAAATATCTTTTACGTCGGCCGCACGGGCTTTCATATAATCGTCATCCATCTCTGCAAACATTGTGGAGAAGTTATCTCCTGTCATTGCCACAGCGTATTCCGCATTAACACTTTGTGATTCAATCATATTCTGGATGGATCCGTTATAATCCAGATCATCGATCATCATCATGTGTACTTCAAAAATTGCCGCGCCTGAATCACCGACCTCATGCAGCGCTTTTTCGTACAGGCCCTGAAGCTGCGCTTTTGCGGTTTCTTTAGCCTGTTCGAAACGCTCCAGCTCCGCTTTTGGATCATCGATTTTCGTCCTCTTTACCACTGCCGTATTTTTCTCATAGAAAAACACTTTGCCGATGGCTACCTTTCGAAAGATAGATTTTCCTGCATATTTCTCCATACCGCTACTCTCCTTTTATAAATATAATGTTCTTCCTTCCGGCATCCTCTCCTAAATATCCTTATTCAAGAATTCCTGCTTCTTTCAGTTTCGCCTCAATCTCAGACGCAGATATTACGTTCTGCAGGGCAATGAGTTTTGCTCCCTGCTTTTCTGCTTCCGTAAACATATCTGCAAAGTGCTGAGCACAGATCACCACATCATACTGCGGAGCAGTCTCTCTGCCTTCTGAAATCGGGCAATGATGTACTTTTCCCGGCTCAATTCCATGTTTCTTTAATACCTTTTCCAGTGCCATCTGAGCCATCAAACTAGAACCTGCCCCATTTGCACAACATACTAAGAAATTTAAACTTTTATCTGCCATCTTCTAAGCTCTCCTCTCTTATGTTATGCTTTTTATTCTACCACAAAACTCAGATTTTTTTAATCTTTTTTACTGAATTTTCCCTCTATTTCTTTACATTTTTCCTCCGAAAACTTCTTCACGGTCCTGCCCCCTGTTTATTTGACTGCAAAGTACTCCCAGACCTGATCCAGTCCCTCTAAAACCTTACAGTATGCTTCATATCCGTAATATGACGGTTTCCCGTCTGCTCCGACCAGATACAGCCCTTTCCCGTGTCCGGAAAATGATACTCCGGCGATCTTTTCCGGATCCACTCCACTTTCATCTATCGCCCTTTTGATTGATTTCGCATTTACTTCCCAAAGCTCATTCATATCCCGTTGCGCATATCCCGGTTTCGGCGTCAGTGTCTGTGTCGGAACAGTTGCTGACGCAAGCTGCTTTCCCTTCTCATCAAACAAGGCTGTCTTGGAAAATGTCCCGCCATTATCGATTCCTACCAAATATTTCATCCGTCTGTCTCCTTCCTTTCTCTGTTCTTTCCCATCGGTTACCATAGATCAAGAACAGCCCAGAATACAGATTTCCGGTATTCTGGGCTGTTCTTTATTCTTCTGTCATCTGCGGAACATCCGGACAGTTCGGTCCAAAATGTTTCAGCAATACAAGCGGCTCTACCTTACTGCCGTTTGTAATTGTTACTCCTTTGACTGCTGCCTGTTCCGAAACAAAAAACTACTATTTCATTACTAATGCTTTTTTCTTTCCGGTAAACAGTATCGCCGCACCGATCACAAAAATGAAAATAGAGATAAACTGCGATGTGGAAAGCACTCCAACGCTTCCTCTCTCCAGGTCTCCCCGGAAAAACTCCAGAATAAAGCGTCCTGTACTGTAGAAAATAAGGTAACATCCTGAAACTGTTCTTTCTTTCTTCGCATACCTTGCAATCAGACAAAGCACAATACAATTCAGGAAATCCAGAATGCTGGAATAAATCTGCGTCGGTATCAGCGCCACATCATTTGGTGCAAAATCGGATGTGTGGAATGTAATGGAAAGCGGTGAATCCGTCTCTTTTCCATAACAGCACCCCGCAAGCAGACATCCAATCCTTCCAAATCCCTGGGCCAGAGCGATTGCCGGCGCAATCAGATCAAAATACTGCCAGAATTTTTCTTTTTTGATTCTGCAGACTACATATCCTGCCAGAACTCCTCCAATAATTCCTCCGTAGACCACAAAGCCTTCCATTTCATCTAAGATTACACCCGGATCTTTGATAACCCGATCCAGAATTGTCAGATAATATAGTACTTTTGCTCCAAGCAGCCCAAAAACTACCGAGCTTATAAAAAGTGTAAATACGATATCCGTATTCATTCGATATTTTCTGGCCCGGAACTCTGTCATCAGATAAGCCGCAATAAATCCAATTCCTATCATCAGTCCATAACCGTGCACTGTCAGCCCGCCAATTGTTAACAAGTCATTCTTCATTGTTTCTCACCTGGTTACAGTAAATATTTATTCAAAATATTCATTTTGTCCTTTCTCTCTCATTCTTTGCCTCAGTCTTCTGAGTGCTTTACTTTCTATCTGACGGATTCTCTCTCTTGTCAGATGCATTTTCTGTCCAACTTCCTCCAATGTATAGACACGTTCACCATTCATGCCAAAACGCATACGGATAACCTCCTGCTCACGTTCCGGCAGAATCTTCAACAGCTCTTCAATTTCTTCACCTACTATCGTAGAAATTGCCGCAGTCTCAGGCTGCTGTGCATTGCTGTCTTCGATAAAATTCTCAAGACTGCTGTCCTCTTCTTCTCCTACCGGCGTTTCCAATGAAACCGGAGTTCTGGCATATGCCAGAATATCTCGTACCTCTTCTTCCGTCTTGTCGCCGAGCTTTGCCGCTATCTCGGCTGGTGTGGCTTCTCTTCCAAGCTCCGTCATAAGCTCCTTGGAAGCTCTCCTGACTTTTGTAATATTTTCAGACATATGTACCGGCACACGAATCGTTCTGGACTGATCCGCAATCGCCCGAATCATGGACTGTTTGATCCACCAGGAGGCATACGTTGAAAAACGGTAGCCTTTCTGATAATCAAACTTCTCCACCGCTCTCATCAGCCCGATATTTCCTTCCTGAATCAAATCCATCAGCTGAAGCCCGTGTCCCACATACTTTTTGGCAATCGAAACCACAAGGCGAAGATTTGCCTCTTCCATCTTTTTCTTCGCCTCAAGATCACCCTCGGCAATCTGTCTTGCAAGCTCCTGCTCTTCATCCGGAGTCAATAGCGGGATCCTGTTGATCTCATTCAGATACATTCGGATCGAATCTCCTGCACTGTCTCCGTACATTTTAGAGTCCACTGTTTCTGCCTCGGTTTCCTGTGTCTCCTCATCTTCGACATCTTCCAGAAGTCTCGCCTCTTCTTCCTTTATATCATCCGGAGATAAGATTCTTTTCTTTTTTTTCTCTTCCACAATTCCCCTGCCCTTTCTTCTGCCTGACCCCTGCTATGTTGATTAAATCTGTATTTTCTCCTTCAGAGGGTGTGTGCATGAACTCTTACTGCGCTTCTTTGCAAAGACAATCAGCACAACAGCCGGCTGTTGTTTCAGCCGGCTGTCTGTTCTTAGCTTTTGTGGCTATCCTGTCAAAACCAGCATTGTCTTACACTTTATTGTATCATGACTTGCTGATTTCATACAAGAATCTTATTCATTTTTCTTATTTTACCAAAGCCATCCTTCCATTTACCGGAAGGTTTGGCAGATGTTCAAAATAGAACTGTTTTTCTCTGTCTGAATATTTCAGCTCAACCGGAATCCAGCCTCTTGCAACATTAATATATAGATACTGTCCCGGTTTGATAATGCTTCTTCCCTCACCGTTCAGAGCTGATAATATACAGACATTTCCATCTTTTCCTGTTTTTAAAAAACCAACTAACAAAAAAATACCTCCTTATCAATACTCTGCCATCTACATATTTATGAACTACTTTTTACAATACGAAGTATAGCAAATGATTATGACCTTTTTATGGATAAAATTTAAAACATTTCTAAGATTTTCCTTAATACTATACAAAAAAATTTTTTGTACTATACTAAAATTAAATAACAATGATTGATTTTCCGCTTTTATAATACAGAACAGGAGGGAAATCTATGAAAAGAAGGACAAAGCATGGGATTATATCAGCTCTGGTTTTAATACTGCTTTTTTCCCCGTCAGGATGTTCTTCCAGGAAGCTTGAATACCATGGAAATCTGGGCTATGATCTGAGCAACATTGATTATGAAGAGGTTGTATTCAATATCTACCATTCCAATACGGAGTAGCACACCTGGGAGAAGCTCACCGAATTCTTATGTTCTCCTGAGAAGGGGCACTATGCAGATATCCGGTTGGAGGGCAGTGAAAACAGGATCACCGCAATTGTCGAAGATAATTATGTCGCAGAAGAAAATGATATTGAAACTTTCTATACAGAAGACATCAACAGTTATGAATTTGCAATTAATGGATTTCAGGGCACTTTAAACGGCTTTCAGACATTTGAAATCGAAGATACCGATGAAGAGCAATACTACCGCCTCTATCCTGTCACCAATGACAGCGGTATATCGTATTCACGCGATCTGAGTCTGAATACTCCTTACGATGAAGAGGAAGTAAATCTGGATAATATTCTGATTACCATGACAATCGAATAAGAATATCTGCAACGACCGGACATGATATTTAGTGATAAAAGGAAGGTGCCTCAAAACCTATGTTTATAAGGATTTGAAGCACCTTCTTAGATCTGCAGCGTTCAAATACTCGTTATATAAACTGGATTTTTCTGTTGACTATTCACTCTCTCTTTTCAGAAAGAAAACAGTAATTACTCCGGTCAATAACAGGAAGGTTTCCTTAGCATATTTTTTCCCTTTTCTTATACTAAAAAGTGCCCGTATCAATGAAATTAATGTGACCAGTATAAGATAAAAAATCAATACTACTAATATACTCAAAAATACTTCCATGAATTTTTCTCCCTGCTTTGCATTTCTTTTCAACTATCTAAAATTCACTTATTTTTTTCATAATGAACTCTACCTCCATAAAGTTCAGTCCAAAGGAGATACTTCCATTTTCTGTATATCATCTATCTTAACTATTGCTACATTCGGACTATTTATAAGACTTATTAATATTGCCTCGTCTTCATAAAAATCATCATTGTACAGACCTTCAAGAGTGGTTCCGTCTATAAGCGTCACTACCACAAAATGCTCATATAATTGTATGTATCTATTGTGGAATTGCTCAGCTTTAAAATATTTATCCATCACAACTACCTTTCCATATTTAGAACTCCACAACTTTGGATTTTTCACTGTGTTCAACGCCACGATAAATGGGAAGGTGTCTTAGAGTTTTAATACGGCAATCTGTTCTTCTCCGTCTTTTTCTCCGGTCTCTATAAATCCAAAAGAAGCATACAATGATTTGGCAACCGCGTTTTTGGACTCATATGACAGCCAACAGAAATCAGCTTTACCACAGGGAAATGTTCTGATAAATCTTAAAGCAAGTTCTACCGCCTGCTTCCCATATCCCCTATTTTGATATTTCTTATCTATCATCAATCTCCAGAGGTTATAGTTCCCGTCTGCTATGGCAGGTGCATCCTTCCAATAGTCATCTTTGTCATAACCAATCATCACAAAGCCGACTGGATTATTACCTTCAAAAATTCCAAATGGAAAAGCATATCCGTTGGATGTAATAGCGATATATGCTTCAATAATACTAATATCATTGCTGGCAACATAATTTTTCTGACTATCTGAGACATTTAACTTTAAAATATCCCAGATATTTTCGCCATTTATTTTTTCTAGATGAATCATTCTATTCCTCCACATACAAATTAAAAATTATTCAAAAATGGTTCCATCGGATGTAAATAAACAAACTGAGAAAAAGGTAATATAACGCTGTAATTCCTAAGCCGTCGTTATAAATTTCAATCAAAGAATGTTCGCTTATCAAACCAGTTACAATAATTAATATCAAAAAACATACAGGAATAATTAAGTAACAAAGTAAAAATTTATGTTTTTTGTCCATTTCGATACCCCTAAACACTCACTTTATCCACTATACTTATAGTATAATTTAATTTTTCAGATTATACAATAAAGAAGGTGTTAAGAATCCCTCATCTCTGAAGTGTTCAAGCTTTTGAAGCAAAAAAATAAGAGAAACGCTATAAAATCAACGTTTCTCTCACTTTTACCTCCTGCCACAGACCGGAATCGAACCGGTACGGGAGGATAAGTCCCGCAGGATTTTAAGTCCTGTGCGTCTGCCAGTTCCGCCACTGTGGCATATTTCACACAGACGTGTGAATGGGGCCTATAGGGCTCGAACCTATGACCCTCTGCTTGTAAGGCAGATGCTCTCCCAGCTGAGCTAAGACCCCAAATAAATAACAATATTTAAATTAAAAAGCGACCCGGATGGGACTCGAACCCACGACCTCCGCCGTGACAGGGCGGCGCTCTAACCAACTGAGCCACCGGGCCATATTGTTTACCTTTATTAAAGTGGACCTTCAGGGACTCGAACCCGGGACCGATCGGTTATGAGCCGATTGCTCTAACCAGCTGAGCTAAAGGTCCACAATTTTAGTGTCCCCTTTAAAGGAACAAGCCAACGATCGGACTCGAACCGATAACCTGCTGATTACAAATCAGCTGCTCTGCCAATTGAGCCACGTTGGCGTTTTATTCTTAACTAAGACTTCCCATACCTGAAATGGGCTTCGCTCCTTGAAAATTCAATATTTCAGCTGACAAAATAGTGATTTATGCCCCTATAGACTCTGGATGGAGTGCGTTACGCAGATATTTCGGTAGTCTTGCTTCAAAATCAGCAGTAAAAGCTGTCAATTGCTCATCGCTGAGTTTTAAGATTTCCTGAAGGCTTGCCATCAAGGCATCCATTAGGATGCCAAGTGATCTATGGAAAGTAATGTCCGCCATTTCATCAACTAGGAAAAAGAACAATTCGCCAAGCGTCCTCTGATCTTCATTTTGGCGCTGTTCCATTGCGAGTAACATGTATCTGGTAAACACGATAGCTACGTGAGCTGTCAGTGCATCATAGGATAAGCTGCGGC
>NZ_NFLO01000008.1:0-109900 GCF_002160935.1 Drancourtella sp. An12
GTGGTTTGCCTCCGGCTTCCTTCAGACCCCACCTCACGGTGACGCCCTTGCCTTTGGCTGCACCCTTCCCACTGCCGGGCGGGTCAGGGACTTTCACCCCTTAGAACGTGTGCCCGCCGGGCGCACAACCAGCGAGGACTGTGCCATCCCGGCACAGTCCTCGTTTTTTCTTTCTATCTGTTTTTTCCCGTTTCCATCAGGACTTTCACATGTCCTCCGCATACGAGCCCTTCATCGGCCGCATCCCGGTTATTCAGGTCAGACTCTTCGATTCTCCAGTCCTCTCCCTGTTTCATCATTTCCTGCGATGCGCGGACGATATCTGCCTCCAGCTTTCCTCCGCCGATGGTTCCAAAACAGTTCCCGGATTCCGACACAATAAAATGCGTTCCTTCTTTTCTTGGGGCGGAACCTCTTCTTTCCAGAATCGTGGAAAGTACAAAGCGTTCTCCCTCCTGCATGTTCTCGAGGGCATGACGAAATACTTCGTAACCGGTCTTCATGGAGCATCCGGCCTTGCTCCTCTCCTGAAGAATCTCTGCCATGACAGACACCGCAATCTCTTCCGGCGTCTGCGCGCCGATTTTCAGACCGATCGGTGCATGCAGCCTCTTAGTCCATTCCCGGTCAATTCCGGCTTTTTCCAGTTCTTCCCGCATCATGGCGGCCCTCGTTCTGCTTCCCATCATCCCGGTATAGTAGGATTCTTTTTTGGCAATCTCCATCAGACATTTCTGATCATAGGCATGCCCTCTTGTCATGACAACATAGGCGGTATTTTTTTCATCGTTCAGACTTCGCACCGCTTCATCAAATGGAAGGCAGATCACCTCATGGGCACCGCTCTTTTTGGCAAGCTCCGCGAAATATTCCCGGTCCTCCAGAACAATAGTCCGGATTCCGGCAAAGACAGAAAGCTTCGCCAGTGCATGTCCGACGTACCCTGCTCCGCAGATTACAATCCGGTCTTCTTTTTCTGCATTCTCCAGAAACAAAAATCCGCCGTCTTCATCCCAATCCATGGCAGTCCCCGAGAGGGACGCCTTTTGATACAATTTCCGGATCCGCTCCTTCCATTTCTCCGGAATCAGTTCCGTCTTTTCTTTCTTCAGTTCTTCCTGGTTCTTCAAAATCCATGTCCGGACTTTTCCACCTTTCTCTGCCAGACGGACGATCATCCCTCCGTCTTTCTCATAAAGGCTCTTGATCCGTTCTAAAAACTCTCTGTCTGTCATCATTTCGCTCCCATATATAAACAGGCATCTCCTGTTGTCTCATCCATCGAAAAACCTCACGGTATTCTTTGAAGAGGGCTTCTCCCATCCCCGGTTCCAGCCCGCTTAGGACCGCCCTTTTTATCTGTCTGCAATTCTGGAAAATTCCATCTTTGTCAAGCCATAGTCTGCAAAGGTCCTTCATCTCTACCAGATCCTCCGGTCTTTTTCCAAGCCTTTCCGCACAGATTTCCGACCGGTGTGCCACTTCCAGAAAGGACTTTCCCAGCGCTTTCTGATTAAGAATCCCTATCACCGCATCACAAAAGTCCGGCACCACAGGCTCCCGGTCATTTGGAATTTTGATCCATTTGCCCTTTGCCCCGTCTGCTTCCACACACAGACGGACTCCCTGATCCACCAGAGTCTTTAGGGTATTTAAGGGTATGGATCCGATCTTTCCATCCGGAAGTTCCCGGCCGATGGTCACCGGCCTCATCCCGTGTAATCTAATCCATTCTTTGACTTCCTCTGCGGAGAGGTCATCACGCCACAGAAGAAATCCTTCCTGCGGCTTCCACATCTTTGTTGTTGTCACAGCCGCTGCCGGCAGACCTTCTTCCCGCATTTCCCGCACACAGGTATAGACGGCCGTCGTCTTTCCGCCGGCACCCGTAAATGCGATGCATCTTTTGTTTTCCAGACCTAATTCTCCAAGCATGTTTTCTCCCATTCGTCCAGCGCACGGCAGACACTTCCCCCGATGGCAAGCGCTTTATCCGAAATCACAAAGCATCTCTCATTGCCGTCTGTTCTTGGATCGATATCCATGATTTTTAACCCTTTTGTGACCGGGTATCCTTCCTTGATTGCACCGCGCAGGTATCCGGTGAGCGTCGCACGGACATCCATTTCCCCGATCACTGCCAGAACTTCTCCCTCTTCAACGAGATCGCCCACCTGTTTCAGATACCGAATCGCACCGCTGCAAGGTGCATGGATCACCCGCTCTTTGGCATATCCCGCAATCATACCTGGCACTCCGGTATTTGGAATGGCTGTTCCGCTTCGGTAGATTTTCCCAAGAGTCTCTCCTCTCATGGTTTCAATGACCAGGTCCGTATCCACTCCCGCTGTAAATCCCGGCCCAAGTCCGATCGTCAGCGGTGCCATATCGATGGTGGTCCCCAGATTCTTTTTCGCAAGAATCCCGTCCACCAGAGCAATCGGATGGAGCCAGGACAGGCAGCTGCATTCCGGGTCAATCAAAACCGGAACTTCCCCGCATTCCCAGGCCTCTTCTGTCTCCTCCCGGGACAGCACTTTCCTTGCCGTCATTCCTTCCACGGTGCAGCTTCCTTCATACACCGCTTCACAGAAGGCAACCTGCCGTCTGATACATGCGGGACATCCGGTTTCCAGTACGAGCACCCGGTATCCTTTTTGGGCAAGCAGATAAGCAGTTCCTGTCGCCAGATCCCCTCCGCCCCGCACAACTACGGTCTTCTTCTCATCCATATCCCAGACTTCCTCTTTTTTTGCCTCCAGACGGTACAGATCGTCCAGATGTCGTTTCAAAACTTTCTTCCCGCCTTCATCACCGGAAAGGTTCAAAAGTTCCGGAAAATACCGTTCCTGAAACACGCAGGGATTTTTCGGGCCATTCCAGTCGATACAGCCGATTCCCTTCCGGCTTCTTTGAAAACCTTCCAGCATCGCTTCCAGTGTTTCTCTCTTTAGAAACGGCTGGTCACAGACGCAAAAGCATACCGCGTCGCCGCTCTGCCACTCAGGCTGATGCCGGATCATTTCCAGGGCAAGGGCGATGGAAGAAGAAATCCCCCTCTCCGGATGTTTGTTGACTACACAGATTTCCGGAATATCGAGTCTCTTTTCTTTTTCACCTGAAACAACAAGAACTGTACTTCCTTTCCAGGAAGCGTGAATCTTTCTCGTCTTATCAAGCAGGAGGAAGAGAATTTCTCTTCCTCCGATCTGCTCCATCAGTTTATCTTCTTTTCCGTAACGAAGGCTTCTTCCTGCCGCAAGAAGCGCAAAGTGTATTTTCATCATGATGAATGTTTCATTCCCATATATACTTTCTCCGCCGTAATCGGAAGCTCCCGGATATGAACGCCTGTTGCATTGGCAACTGCGGCTGCCAGTGCCGGAGAAGGAGTGTTGATTACAATCTCTCCGATGGATTTTGCTCCAAACGGTCCGGTCGGCTCATAGCTGCTTTCAAATTCCACGCGGATTTCTCCGGTATCCTGTCTCGTCGGAATCTTGTACTGCATAAAGGAATTGCTGAAATTCTGTCCTTTTGGATTGTATACAACATCCTCATAAAGGGCCATTCCGATTCCCTGTACCAGTCCGCCTTCTGTCTGTACCCTTGCAAGACTCGGGTTGACAACAGTACCACAGTCTACTACGGCAACGTAATCAATCGGTGTCACTTTTCCAGTTTCCAGATCCACTTCCACTTCTGCCATACCAACCATGAACGGCGGTGGAGACGTTGGTGAGTAATGAGCCTCTGAAGCCATCAGCGCTTCTTCGTTTGCGCACATGATACGGTTTCCGATTTCTTTTAAGGTGATCTCTTTTCCGTCCTTCGGACACCATACACGCTTACCGTCAAACTCTACCTCTTCCTTTTCGCAGCCCAGATATTCGGCTCCTTTCAGGCAGATCTTCTCTTTGAGTTTCTCACAGGTCTTGATCACTGCCATTCCAGTCACATAAGTCGTACTGGACGCGTAAGATCCGGTATCGTACGGAGAAGAATCCGTATCCACGCCGGATACAATAATATCTTCCATCTCACAGTCCATACAGTCGGCCGCCATCTGTGCCAGAATGGTATCACATCCTGTTCCCATGTCAGAAGCTCCGACCATCAGGCTGTAGAATCCGTCGTCATTGACTTTCATTGCAACGGAAGCGGTATCCACGTTGGAAATTCCGGATCCCTGCATTGCCATGGCAACGCCGACTCCTCTCACCTTTCCATTACCCATATCTCTTGCCGGATATTTTTCATCCCAGCCGATCATCTCTTTTGCTCTTGCCATACAGCGGTCCAACGCACAGCTCTGTGCAGTCTCGCCATAGTACGCAGGCATAACCTGTCCTTCTTTTACCATATTGAGCTCACGGAGTTTCACCGGATCCATATGCATCTGTTCCGCCAGCTCGTTGACCGCGGATTCTACCGCAAAAATTCCCTGTGTGGCTCCATATCCACGGTATGCGCCCGCTGACATGACATTCGTATAAACGACATCATACCGGAACCGGAACGCATCTGTTTTTCCATAAAGAGGAATGGATTTGTGTCCGGAAAGTCCAACCGTTGTCGGCCCGTGCTCTCCGAATGCTCCCGTATTGGATAAGGTATAGACGTCAATCGCCCGGATAATTCCGGCCTCATCGGCTCCTGCCCGCACATGCACTTCCATCTCATGCCGTGGGGATGATGCGATCTGGGATTCTTCTCTTGTGTAAATGATCTTTGACGGACGTCCTGTCTTCCATGTAACAAATGCCGGATATACTTCGGACACAACGGTCTGTTTTGCTCCAAAACCGCCTCCGATTCTCGGTTTGATCACACGGATCTTTGATTTCGGTATTCCAAGGGCATTGGAAAGAATTCTTCTTGCATGGAAGGTAACCTGGGTGGATGACACCACATTCAGCCTTCCATAGACATCCATGTAGCAGTAAGTGCGGAATGTTTCCATCATCGCCTGCTGGTTTGCCTGGGTATGGTAGGTCTGCTCTACCACATACTTACATTCTGAAAGGACCTGATCTACATCCCCGGCTTCATCCTTACCGCTGGCGCACAGATTTCTCTGATTGTCTGCTCCGACATTGCAGAGACTTCTCCAGTTTTCCTCCGGATGTACCAGGATATCATTATCTTTTGCCTTTCTGAAGTCCAGAAGCGGAGTCAGTACTTCATACTCCACCTTGATCATCTTCATGGCTCTGTCTACTGCTTCTTTTGTCTCTCCCGCAACGATCGCCACCGCGTCCCCTACGAAACGGACTCTCTGATCGAGGATCAGACGGTCATACGGACTTGGCTCCGGATAGGTCTGTCCAGCCATTGTAAACCGCTCATTCGGGCAGTCCTCATAGGTAAATACTGCCACCATACCCGGCACTTTCATCGCTCTGGCAGAGTCAATGTTCTTAATCAGCGCATGGGCATGCGGACTTCTCAGTACTTTCACGACGAGACAGTCCTTCGGTGCCAGATCATCTGTATAGACCGGCTTTCCTGTCACCAGCGCTTTGGCGTCGATCTTTGGTATCGCCTGATTTACTTTCTTCATGGATCTACCCCCTGCTTTCTCTCAGATATTTTTCCACAGCGCGCAGCTGTCCTGCATATCCTGTGCAGCGGCACAGGTTTCCGGCCAGATATTCCCGGATTTCTTCCGCGTCCGGACAATGTCCGGATACACAGAGCTCTCTTTCCATGGCAAGGACATTCATGATAAATCCAGGAGAACAGTATCCGCACTGCTCTGCCCCTTCTGCCGCCAGATATGCTCCGAACCGGGCCGCTTCTTCCTGAAGCCCCTCCAGTGTCGTAATCTTTCTTCCTGAAATTCCTGCTGCCAGAATCGAGCAGGAAAGCCGTGGTGTTCCGTCAACCCAGACGGTGCACAGTCCACAGTTGGTTGTCTCGCATCCGCACTTTACACTGTAGCATCCAAGATCTCTTAATACATCCAGAAGCACTGCACCTGCTTCAATCTCTGTATGGACTGGTTTCCCATTTAATTCAAACTGTACTTCCATCTACACATTCCCCTCTTCCAACGCTTTTTTCGCCCGACCGGCAAGGACTCGTCCCAGATGCTTCCGGTACTCTCCGCTTCCACGCATATTGCTTCCATAGGTGAAGGTATCAGCCGCCTGTTCCATCTCGTCTATTGTAGTCTCTGTCACATCCGCCTTCATTGGTCTTGCGCCGATGGAAAGTAGAACTGTTCCGTCTTTTTCAGATGCCGCACAGGTCAGCACCGGGAAATCAGTCTGACTTCTTCTCTCCGAGAGATAAACTGCCTTTCTGCCGTCCTTGGCCACAATCAGTTCTTCCAGAATATCTCTGTCACGATCCATTCTGATAAATTCAGAAAGAGGAACGATTCCTTTTTTATAAAGCTTTACTTTCGTATCCAGTACAAGAAATGCCGTCAGAATATCTGAAAATCCATATCTTCCGAAAATGCTTCCCCCTACTGTCGCCCCGTTCCTAAACTGCACTCCGACAATATGTCTGGTACACTCTTTAAAAAAGTCTCCAAATGTCTCTTTCAGCCCACTGTGTGTCTCGAGCTGACGAAGAGTACTCATACAGCCGATGCGAAATTCTGTTTCGGTCTCTGTGATCTGATCAAACCCAAGCCCGGACAGATCAATGACTGTATTAACATTTCCTCTGCCCATTCGGATCCACATCATCCCTCCAATGATCCGGTTGGCCCGTTTCTGATTCATCTCATATGCCTCCTCGAGTGTGCCGGGCTTTACATAGTTTTTCACTGTTATCAAAATGTCTCTCCTCCCGTTTCTCTGAAATTATCCATAGTTCTTTTTATTTTAGCATAACCTTTCTTTAATATCTACATGCAAAGCCGCTTTTTCCTGTAATTATAATAATATACTGTGTCCGAAAGGTATTCTTCCCCCGAAACCTCGGAACGGTTGATGCTGTAGACCGCATCTTTTAATTCACAGATACCCGGACTTTTACTCTCCGGCACAAGAAGAACTTCATGAATACTGCTTGGAAGAATATAAAAATTTTCCTTCCACTCCTCCCCGATCATTTCCAGAAGCCCCGGGTACAGAATTGCGGCCGCACCATGGCTTCTCTGCATATTGGTAAGGACATACATATAGCCGGCAAAGCAGCTTTCTCCACGGCAGTCCGGAATCAGTTCCATGACTACATTCTGAATATCCTGAAGCTCTGCCGGGAGAAGGCGGGGCGTATTTTGTCCGGCCGCCTGCCTGATCTCTTCCCGGGTGATCCCCCACATTTTCAGATGTTCATTTGTAATCATCATGGAAATGGCACTGTACTTTTCTACCGAAAACAATACGCAGAACACAATATCCAGGTCCAGATAGGAAAGATGCGGAACCTCTTTTAGCAGTTGCCTGTTTCTCTCCCCGTTAATCAGCCTGTATACAATCTTGTCCTTCATCCGCTCATAGTTGTCCAGATACTCCGCTTCCATCAATGGTTCCGGGACCTTCTGGCTCTGACTGTACCACTCCAGAAGACCTTCCGTTACTCCTTTCATTTCCATGCCTCTGAGATACCGTTCATAGTAATCTTCCATATAGACAATAGGCGAGATCCCCTCTTCACATTTCCGGAATAAAAAACCCTGACGCACTTCGCCGTTATTCTTCGTTGTCCGGTAATCTTCTACATGGACATCCGCCGGCAGCTCCTCTATTAGTCTTTCTTTTACATTTGATAAAAATAACTGATACTCCATCTAAGCTCCTTTCGGGCCCGCTGAAGTCTGAATTGATCTGATTCTGATCTGATAAAAATGAGTTTATGAATTGAGTGTTTATTTGGTATTGAATCTATTATACGTGCTTAAAATGCAGAATGCAACTGTTTTTTACACTGAGGTTTCCTGTTAATTCAAGAAAAAGAGTCCCGCACAATGCGGAACTCTTGATTATCTGTAAACTTTTCCTATACACGTGATAAATATTCCCCTGTACGTGTATCGATCTTAAGCACATCGCCTTCGTTTACGAACAGCGGTACCATAACGGTAGCTCCTGTCTCTACTGTAGCCGGCTTTGTAGCACCTGTTGCAGTGTCACCTTTTACACCCGGCTCAGTTTCTGTTACTGCAAGTTCTGCAAATAACGGCGGTTCTACCGCGAATACTTCTCCCTGATAGGAGCAGATCTTCACTTCTTCATTCTCTTTTACAAATTTCAGAGCATCTCCGATGGTCTCCTCATTCAGTGCGATCTGGTCATAAGTCTCGCCGTCCATGAAGTGGTAGAGATCACCATCTGAGTACAGATACTGCATGGTTTTTCTCTCGATGTGAGCTTTCGGGAATTTTTCAGTTGGTCTGAAAGTCTTTTCAACCACACCACCACTTATAACATTTTTTAATTTGGTTCTGACAAACGCTGCTCCTTTTCCTGGTTTTACATGCTGGAATTCCAGAATCTGGTATACGTTTCCGTCAATTTCGACGGTTAAACCGTTTCTAAATTCGCCTGCTGAAATCATCTTTAAATCCTCCTTAAACGAATACGAACGTATTCTTTTCTAATTCTAAACTTTCATTAAGTCTTATTTTATATGATTCCTGTCCTTTTTTCAACTGAAAGTTACGAAAAATACCGTCATCTTACAAATTTCTCTCGTTTTCCCGTATCAGACATGCAGTTTTTCAATAATTTCACGTACCTCTTCCACCTGCATCTGCCCCGGCGCGGATGCTTTTTCATAGGCTGCAAATGTCACAGCCGAACCGTAAAGCTCCCCGCAGAGCCGGCTGATCATTCCTCTTTGCCCCATGGACATTGTAATCACCGGAGTATCCGGATGGAATTTTTTCATAGTCCATGTCGCGTTCAACAGTTCGATAACATCCTGCTCTTCCTTCGGCATAACTGCAATTTTTGCCAGATCAGCACCTGCTTCCTGCATGGCGCACAGTCTTCGGACAATTTCTTCTTCCTGTGGAGTTTTCTCAAAATCGTGGTTGGAAAGCACCGTCCTGACTCCATGTGCTTCTGCCTCCCGGATCAGGCTCTTTACAGTCTCTTCCGTCTTGAAAAACTCGACATCCACCAGGTCAATCAGGCCGTACCGGATCATTGTTCTATTCAGTTCCCGGTAGCGCTCTTCAGAAATCGCCGCACTACCTCCCTCTTCCCTTGTCCGGAATGTAAAAAGCAACGGCATATCCCCCAGAACACTCCGCAGTTTTTCCGCTGTCTGAAGAATATGGCTTTCATTATTCCAGTCCGGATCTGTATCGATGCGCCATTCCGCCAGATCTGCACGGCTTTTCTTTATACCCTCCGCTGTCCGGAGCACAGCCTCCTCGTCACCCATCATCGGAACACATACTTTCGGCTTTCCCCCGCCAATTACAAGATTTCTGATTGTGACCGTTTTCATCGCATTCTCCATTTCTTTTACCAGAGTCTTTCAAAATCCAGCCTTGTAAAAGACTGCGTACCGCATGTATCTTCCCGTATGTAAATCAGATCCAGTCCGTTCTTCTGGAAATTTCCGACAACAAGGTCCATCTGTTTCTGGTCCTCTTCCAAAAGGATAACCGAACTGTAATGCCCTCCGCTTTTCCGGATCTTTCCGATTACCTTGTCCATGGAGCAATGCCTGTCGAACGGTACGACTACCAGTTCCGGTTCTCCATGAATCTCATCCAGACACTGAATCTCTGTAATCTCATACCTGTATTTTAACTGCTTTTTTATAAACTCCAGTATACTCATCATTCTGCCCTCTTTTGTAAATTCTCTTTCCATTATACTCCCCCCCCCCCGAAAAATTTTCGTCAAGTCTTTTCAGAAGGGAAAGTTTTCAGATAAGCTGGCCCGGGCAGGTCAATTTTACACGTGTTTCTTCTTTTCTTTTATATAAAAATGAAGTACGATTTTTTCCAGATAACGTTTCAACACGATCTGGATTTCTTCCTTTGGATGAATCGGACGCACGAGAATATTTCGGATTCCAGTCCTTTTCGCTCCCCATACATCTGTAAACAGCTGGTCTCCTACAAACAGTGTGGTCTCACGGTTTGTTCCCATCAGACTCATGGCTTTCCGGTAGTTTTTCACCGCCGGCTTATGGGCGTTGCAGATATAATGGACACCGATCTCTTCGTTGAACATCTTTACCCGAGGCTCCTGATTGTTCGAGAGCAGACAGCAGGAATATCCCATGCTCTTCAGCTCATGGAACAGCTTTTTGGACCTCTCGTCCGCAGGCGCCCCGTGGGGAACGAGCGTATTATCGATATCAAAAATAATTCCCCTGTATCCTTCTTTATACAGTTTTTCAAAAGGAATGACATAGGTAGATGCCATATATTCATCCGGGAAAAACCGTTCTAACATTCTCTCTCCTCCATACTGTGGATCAACGCTTCCACTTCCCCGCGTTCCGGCATGGAACGGATCGCCCCTTTTCTCGTTGTAATAATAGCCGCTGCCGCGTTGGCAAATGTCAGCATTTCTTTCAGATCACTTTCGGTAAGCTCTTCAAGTCCATGATCTACAAGATAATTCAGTGCACTTCCGCAGAAAGTATCTCCTGCTCCGGTTGTCTCGATCGTATCACAGGAAAATCCCGGGCATTCCACCCTCATTCCCCGATAATAAGCCCGGCTTCCATCGGCTCCCATGGTCAGAAGTACAAGCGGAATGTGGTACTCCTCTGTCAGCTGACGCACGCCCTCATCATAATCTTCTTTACCGGTAATAAACTGAATCTCATTATCCGAAATTTTCAGAATGTCGCAGAATCCAAGGCCGTACCGGATCTGCTCCTTTGCATTTTCCATGCTGTCCCAGAGAGGCGGTCTTAAATTCGGATCAAAGGAGATCAGCATTCCTGCCTCCTTCGCCGCTTTCAGAGCCTTTTTTGTCGCCTTGCGTACTCCTTCGTGTGTCATGGAAAGAGTCCCGAAATGGAACACTTTTCCTTTCTTCAAAAATTCGGTATCCACTTCATCTTCCGTCAGCATCATATCCGCTCCCGGATTCCGGTAAAAGGAAAAATCTCTGTCTCCGTTTTCCAGTGTGTGAACCAGCGCCAGCGTTGTATGCACTTCGGAATCCATATACAGATGCTCCGTATTGATGCCGGCCTGTTCCAGTGTCTCTTTCAGCCGTAAACCAAACTGGTCCTTTCCTACTTTTCCGATAAAAGCTGTTCTTTTTCCAAGCTTGTTCAGCATGGCAAGCACATTACACGGCGCGCCTCCCGGACATGCCTCAAACATCTGGTTCCCCTGGCTGCTCATTCCGTTCATTGTAAAATCAATTAACAGTTCACCCAGCGCGATTACATCAAATTCTTTTTCCATAAATCAAGCTACCTCCATCCACTTCTTTTGTTCCCTTTTCGCTTTTTCTATCATAACCAGTTTACTGCATTTTTTCAAGCATTTTCCCGACATCGCCGCAAAACTCATCCCATTTTTCAGGATAGTCTACAAAATACTTCGGACATATCTTTCCGGTAATATCATAGTGGCGGATCAGATCATTTTCTGTAAGTCCGAACTTCAGACAGAGCCATGCAGAAAGTTCTACCATGGAGTCATATGTCGCCTGATTAAATGCTCCCGTTTCATCCGGATGACAGCACTCGATGGAAACGGTATCTCCGTTTCTGCTGTTGGACGCATACGCCACCTCCCAGGTCGGGATGCACTGGACGATCTCACCTTCCAGCCCTACAATAAAATGGCTGCTTGCCTGTGTCAGATGTGTGTCTTTGAGACCCTCAAAATAATCCCGGTTCTGCTGCGCCGTAGCTCCCGGATTGGCAGTATAATGAATGACAATATTCCGGATTCTCGATGTTCCGGTCTCCGGTCTGGAATACGGATTCGGTGTCAGAAGCTCCACCTCCATATCCGGACGATAGGCATCCACAGCCTCTCCTTCCAGCTCTCTGTATCCATTAAAAATCGGTCCTGCCCCGGTAAGTTTCATTCCCCCCAGCACAACCGCCAGGAGGATTAAAATCATAAGACCTGCCTTCAGCAGTCTGTCCGACCCTCTGCTTTTTCTTTTTCTTCTTTGTCTTCTCTTTCGCACGATACTATTCCCCTTTTCTTTTTCCCTCTTTCTATTATAAACAAAAAGGTTCCGGCGTTTTTAAAAATTTTGATTCGAATTTCTTAAGCTTTTCTTATCTTGTTCTCATACCGAAAAAAGCAAAGGATTCCTCTCGAGGAACTCTCGCGCCGGGCACAGTCGCTTTAACGACAAATTTCTGCTTTGCGCGCGCGATCCCGCAGAGCGTTTTTGTTTAGCAGGGAACGAAGTTTCCTGTTAAATCAAAAAACCTCCCGCTTCCCATAGAAAGGAAGTCAGGAGGTCTGTTATTTAATTTATCGCATGCCTTTACTCATCAACACTGTAGTTCGGTGCTTCTTTTGTAATATGGATATCATGCGGATGGCTTTCTTTCAAGGAAGCAGCTGTAATCTTAACAAATCTTCCGTTTTCTTTCAGCTCTTCCACTGTCTTTGTTCCACAATATCCCATACCGGAACGAAGTCCGCCCATAAGCTGGAATACCGTATCCTCCACGGTACCTTTATATGCAACACGTCCTTCCACACCTTCCGGTACCAGTTTCTTGGCATCCGTCTGGAAATAACGGTCCTTGCTTCCGTTTTCCATCGCAGCGATCGAGCCCATTCCACGGTAAACCTTGTATTTTCTTCCCTGGAACAGTTCAAATGTTCCCGGACTCTCGTCACATCCTGCAAAGATACTTCCCATCATACATACATTGGCTCCGGCAGCAATCGCTTTCGTCATATCTCCGGAGTACTTGATACCGCCGTCTGCGATAATCGGGATACCGTACTCTTTTGCCGCTTCATAGCAGTTCATGACTGCTGTCACCTGAGGAACACCGATTCCTGCAACGACACGTGTCGTACAGATGGATCCAGGTCCGATTCCGACTTTGACAGCGTCTGCTCCGGCCTCGATCAGCGCTTTTGTCGCTTCCGCTGTTGCAACGTTTCCTGCAATTACCTGCAGATCCGGGAATTTCTCCTTGATCATGCGTACACAGCGGAGCACGTTTGCCGAGTGTCCGTGCGCGGAGTCGAGAACGATCACGTCAACTTTTGCATTGACCAGTGCCTCTACTCTCTCCAGACAGTTGGCTGTGATGCCGACTGCTGCACCGCAGAGAAGACGTCCCTGCTCGTCCTTTGCGGAAAGCGGATATTTGATCTGCTTTTCGATATCCTTTATTGTAATCAGTCCTTTGAGATTAAAATCCTTATCTACAATCGGGAGTTTTTCCTTTCTGGCTTTGGCAAGGATATTCTTTGCCTCCTCCAGAGTGATGCCCTCCTGAGCCGTGATCAGTCCTTCTGAAGTCATGGACTCTTTGATCTTCTTTGAAAAATCTGTCTCAAATTTCAGATCCCGGTTCGTGATAATACCAACCAGTTTTCCGTTTTCTGTGATCGGCACACCGGAAATTCTGAATTTTGCCATCAGATTGTTGGCGTCTTCCAGTGTGTGCTCCGGCGACAGATAAAATGGATCTGTAATAACACCGTTCTCAGAACGTTTTACCTTGTCCACCTCTTCAGCCTGAGCCTCAATCGACATATTCTTATGGATGATTCCGATACCACCCTGGCGTGCCATAGCAATGGCCATACGATGTTCCGTTACCGTATCCATCCCGGCACTCATCATCGGAATATTTAACTGAATCTTCTTTGTCAAGTGTGTAGACAGATCGACCTGATTCGGAACAACCTCCGAATAAGCCGGTACCAGTAATACATCATCAAACGTAATACCTTCTCCAATAATCTTACCCATGACTTCTTTTCCTCTCTTTCTCTGACTGTTTTTGTATTAAATGATATAATACCGAAAAAAATATCTGCTGTCAACTCTTTCTTTTTCTCTATAAATTGACTTTTCTTGGTGCCAGCATCCTCATTCCGTCAAGAATAACCTGCTCCGGTTCAAAAATCACTTTTGTCTGATGTCCGTCTTTGGTAATCACCATTACATAACATCTCACATTCGGCATATGGGAGCTGAAGTCGAGTACCTTGCCGGTTCTGTACTGGTTGAGCTCTCCTGCTCCAAGCGGCGCAAGCAGATCCATGTCATTGACATTCATGGAAAATACTCTTTTTCTCTTCTGTTTTCCCATGATCTTGTCGATATCCAGATCTCCGTTCACATACAAATACTCATATTCCAGATCCAGTCTCCGGAACATAAAGTAGTCCAGTACAATCATCAGCACCGGAAGAATCAGCAAAAACGGCAACAACAAAACAAAGAAAAAGGAAAGGACCGTACAAAACACCAGCAGAATCTTAATGATAATGTCTTTCCCTTCCGGTTTCTTTTTGACTAATTGTTCTGTGTAATAATCGCTCATACACGTTTCCTCCATCTGTTTATTCCTAATCAGTATATCATTTCTGATACAAAAAGAAAACTCCTCTTGCGAGGAGTTTTCGAATTTTTTATATTTACATCATACCCATGCCCGGATTTCCTGCTGCTGCCGGTGTTTCTTCTTTGATGTTGGCAACGACAGACTCTGTTGTCAGAAGTGTGGAGGCAACACTCGTCGCATTCTGAAGGGCACTTCTTGTAACCTTTGCAGGGTCAAGAATTCCTTCTGCAACCATGTCTACATACTCTTCTTTGTATGCGTCAAATCCAATGCCCGGCTCTGATTCTTTCACTTTGTTGATAATTACGGAACCTTCCAGTCCGGCGTTTGCCGCAATTCTGTAAAGAGGAGCTTCCAGTGCTTTCATGATAATCTGAGCACCGGTTTTTTCATCCCCTTCCATTTCGGAAACAAGTTTTTCCAGAGCTTTTGTCGCATGTACATATGCAGATCCGCCTCCGGCGATAATTCCTTCTTCTACAGCTGCTCTTGTTGCAGCAAGAGCATCTTCCATACGAAGTTTTGCTTCTTTCATCTCTGTCTCTGTAGCTGCTCCAACCCGGATGACTGCTACACCGCCTGCAAGTTTTGCAAGTCTTTCCTGAAGTTTCTCTTTATCGAAATCAGATGTTGTCTCTTCAATCTGAGCCTTGATCTGCGCGATCCGTGCTTCAATTTCAGATTTCTCTCCCATACCGTCAACGATAGTTGTATTTTCTTTCTGAACTTTTACAGATTTTGCACGGCCAAGCTGATCCAGAGTTGTCTCTTTCAGATCCAGTCCCAGTTCTTCAGAGATTACTTCTCCGCCTGTCAAAATTGCGATATCGCGAAGCATTTCTTTTCTTCTGTCGCCGTATCCCGGAGCTTTCACAGCAACAACATTGAAAGTACCACGCAGTTTGTTTACGATCAGAGTCGTCAGTGCTTCTCCTTCTACATCTTCTGCAATGATAAGAAGTCTTGCACCCGCCTGAACAACCTGTTCCAGAAGAGGAAGCAGCTCCTGAATATTGGAGATCTTCTTATCTGTAATCAGAATATACGGATCTTCCAGATTTGCTTCCATCTTATCCATGTCCGTTGCCATGTATGCGGAAATATATCCACGGTCAAACTGCATACCTTCTACCAGGTCAAGCTCTGTCTTCATTGTCTTGGATTCTTCGATTGTGATAACACCATCGTTGGAAACTTTTTCCATTGCGTCCGCAACCATGTTTCCTACTTCATCATCACTGGAAGATACAGCGGCAACTCTTGCGATCTGAGCCTTGTCTTTTACTTTGCTGCTCATTTTTGCGATCTCTTCCACTGCGAGGTCAGTTGCCTTTTTCATACCTTTTCTAAGAACAATCGGATTTGCGCCTGCTGCAAGGTTTCTCATACCTTCATGAACCATTGCCTGGGCAAGTACGGTTGCGGTTGTTGTACCATCTCCAGCTACATCGTTTGTCTTGGACGCAACTTCACGAATCAGCTGAGCTCCCATATTTTCAAATGCGTCTTCCAGCTCGATCTCTTTTGCGATTGTCACACCATCGTTTGTGATCAGCGGTGCGCCGAATGATTTGTCAAGTACGACGTTTCTTCCTTTTGGTCCAAGTGTAACTCTGACTGTGTCAGCAAGTTTATTTACGCCTGCTTCAAGCGCTTTTCTGGCTTCTGCTCCATATTTGATTTCCTTAGCCATTTCAAATCCCTCCATAATCTGTTTATTTTAAATATTATTATCTGTCACTCTGAATTTAAGCTTCGATCACTGCGAGGATATCGCTCTGTCTTACGATGATATATTCTACATCGTCAAGCTCTACTTCTGTACCTGCATATTTTGAATAAATGACTTTATCTCCAACAGAAACTTTCATTTCCACTTCTTTCCCATCGACCAGTCCTCCCGGTCCTACCGCGATGACTTCTGCCTGCTGCGGCTTTTCTTTATTCTGTCCCGGAAGCACGATCCCGGATTTGGTTGTTTCTTCTGCTTCCATCTGTTTTAATACAACTCTGTCACTTAATGGTACTAATTTCATGATTGTTCCTCCTTCATTGCCTATCAGTTTATCAGCACTCATTGAACTAGAGTGCTAAAACACTCTAGTAATAAAATAGCACTCTCTATTTTATTTGTCAACATCCATTCTCATTCTTTATAATTCGTTTATAATTCTGTCCGTTTAAACTTTATAAAACCCGTTCTGAATCCGGAATACAACCTGATCCTTCTCCTGGCTGCGGAAACGTTTCCGAATGACTCCTTCGCATCCGAACCGGCCTTCTTTCACTTCAAAAATACATTCATATACAGCATCCAGGGAAAACTCGTCCACATCGCCCCGGCTTGTGTAAAGCGTCATCTCTTCTTGCTGCGGATCATAGTTTTTTATGCGTGTCATATATTTTTTCCGGTTATATTTCTCATCTTTCAAAAATACCTTTTTCATTTGTAAAACAGCAGCTCCGTCCTCGTACATTTTTATTTCTCCTTTCCTAAAAGGGAGCCTCAGAATACTGACGCTCCCTTCTATTTGCATATCCTACTGTTCAATGCCTTTCTATTTTTGCTTTTCTTTTTTTATCTTTTCCAGCTCCGTGAATACGTAGTCGTTCACCACCTTAATATAGGTTCCTTTCATTCCGGAGGATCTGGACTCAATCACGCCTGCGCTTTCGAATTTACGAAGCGCATTTACAATGACAGATCTTGTGATTCCTACTCTGTCCGCGATCTTGCTTGCGACAAGAATTCCCTCCATACCGTCAAGCTCGTCAAAAATATGGATAATCGCTTCCAGCTCTGAAAACGAAAGCGTGCTGATCGCCGACTGAACAATATGTTCTTTTCTCGTCTCCTCTGCATTCTCTTCATTGACAGAACGGAGCATCTCAAGTCCGACTACTGTTGTACCATACTCGCTGAGAATAATATCGTCAATTTCATATTCTTCATCCTGTTTATAAATAAACAGAGTTCCAAGCCGTTCTCCCGCGATCTCAATCGGAGATACAATCGCCTGGTAGCCTTTCGCTGTTTCGGCATCGAATCCCAGTGTCTGGAGGTTGACATTTTCCTTCGTTGATAGAACGCTCAACAGACGTTCGTTCAGCATGGAATCAATATGTCCGCCAACTTCTCCATTAATCAGTTCTGTCAGCGGGCGGATCTCCTCTTTTTTACTGATTCCCAGAACTTTCCCTTTCCTACTTACCACAAGGATATTTGAATTCAGAATTTCCGTAAGCACTTCACATATATCATTGAAAACAACTTTACTGGAATTATTATTGTGAAGCAATTTGTTTATTTTCCTCGTCTTATCCAATAATTGTACACTCATAATTTTCCTCCATTCAAATTCATGACGTTGTTCCATGTAATTGTACGAACAAATTATAGAATATGCGGCTCATATTTTAATATTATCATACAATTTCCATGTTATCAATAAATTTCGGAAATTATTTTTTTTCTTTTTTTTCAACATACCCGCAGGAGGTATCAGAGCATACAAGTTTGTTCCCTTTTTCCACCATATAACTGCCGCATTTCGGGCATTTCCTGTCAGACGGCTTCTGCCAGGACATAAAATCGCATTCCGGATTATTTTCGCATCCGTAGTAGCGTCTTCCTTTTTTGGTCTTCCGGATTACCACATCCTTTCCGCATTTCGGGCAGGATACACCCGCCTTTTCCAGATACGGCTTCGTATTGCGGCATTCCGGAAATCCCGGACATGCCAGAAATTTCCCGTGAGGTCCGTATTTGATGACCATATTCCGTCCGCATTCTTCACAGATAACATCGGTCACCTCATCTTCGATTTTGACTTCCTCAAGCTCTTTTTCCGCTATTTCCACTGCTTCCTCCAGATCCGGATAGAAATTGCTGATTACCGATTTCCACTGCACTTTGCCTTCGGCAACCCGGTCCAGAAGTCCTTCCATATTGGCTGTAAAATTCACATCCACAATACTTGGGAAAGATTTCAGCATCATATTGTTGACTACTTCGCCCAGCTCGGTCAGATAAAGATTTTTATTTTCCTTTGCAACGTAACGTCTTGCAATAATCGTGGAAATTGTCGGAGCATACGTACTAGGCCGTCCGATTCCCAGTTCCTCCAGTGCCTTTACAAGAGACGCCTCTGTGTAGTGTGCCGGCGGCTGCGTAAAGTGCTGCTTCTTTTCAAAATCCTCTTTTGTCAGGACGGACTGTTCATCCAGTCCTTTGAGCAGGACATTGTTCTCTGCCTTTTCTTCATCCGGCTGTACATAAACGGAACGGAATCCGTCAAATGCGATTTTGGATGCTGCAACGGTAAACCGGTAATTGCCCGCGTCAATCTTGACGGAAGTCGTCTCAAATCTCGCCGGCTGCATCTGGCTCGCCGCAAAGCGTTTCCAGATCAGCTGATACAGGCGGAACTGGTCTCTCGAAAGAGACTCTTTGAGAGAAGCCGGTGTTCTGGAAATATCCGTAGGACGGATTGCCTCGTGGGCGTCCTGAATATTTTTTCCCCCGTCCTTTTTCTTTTCTGTGTCCGCTACATATTCTGCACCGTAAACAGAGGAGATATATTCTCTCGCAAGACGCTCCGCTTCCTCGGAAACACGGGTGGAATCCGTACGGAGATAGGTAATGATACCAACCGTTCCCTGACCCTTGATATCAATTCCTTCATATAGCTGCTGGGCAATCCGCATTGTCTTCTGTGTCGCAAAATTCAGTACCTTGGATGCTTCCTGCTGCAGGGTACTGGTAGTAAACGGAAGCGGAGACTTCTGGGTGCGCTCTCCTTTTCTGACCTCTGCAACATGAAAATCGGCATTCTCAAGTTCTTTTTCTATCTTCTGTTCTTCTTCGGCAGAACGAATCACCATTTTTTCTGTTTTCGTCCCATAGAATTTGGCACGCAGAGGCTTTTTCTCTCCCTGTACCTTTAAAACCGCGTCCAGCGTCCAGTACTCTTCCGGTATAAACGCATCAATCTCCGCCTCTCTATCCGCAATAATCCGAAGCGCCACAGACTGTACCCGGCCTGCACTTAAGCCGCGTTTTACCTTCTTCCAGAGCAAAGGGCTGATTTTATATCCTACAATCCTGTCAAGCGCCCTTCTCGCCTGCTGTGCGTCAACCAGATTCATATCGATTTCCCGGGCGTTCTTGATGGACTCCTTGACTGCGTTCTTTGTGATCTCGTTAAAACTGATACGGTAAACCTTTTTCCCTTCCAGTTTCAGCGCCTTGGTCAGATGCCATGAAATTGCTTCTCCTTCACGGTCAGGGTCAGTCGCAAGATAAATCTTGTCCGCCTTTTTGACCTCTTTGCGAAGCTGCGCAAGGATCTCTCCTTTTCCGCGAATAGTAATATACTTTGGTTCAAAATCGTGCTCTACATCAATACCGAGCTGGCTTTTCGGCAGATCGCGCACATGTCCCTGGGATGCCATCACCACATAATTGCTTCCCAGAAATTTTTTGATCGTTTTTACTTTCGCAGGTGACTCCACAATCACCAGATAACGTGCCATAATACCTATTCCTCCATCCAACTTCAAATCTTACTTCAATCGGATATAATCATTTTTTGAAACTTCCTGGATCCATCCATTCATCTCCAGATTTAACAGCGCTTCCATGATTTCACCTCTCGGAAGCGATAACTGATCCTCGATTTCCTGTATATTTTTAGGCTCCAAACTCAGAACACTATACAACAATTTTTCAGGACTTTCAAGCATTATTTCATTTTCGTTTGAATTTTTAACCGGATTTTTACAGAATTCTATGAGTGATTTCTGCAATTTATACGGCAAATCACAAAGGAATTCCTCCGGTGAAACCAAAATACCAGCGCCCTGCCGGATCAGCTGGTGGCACCCCCGGCTCAAGTCACTGGTCACAGGCCCCGGAAGGGCATATACGTCTTTTCCCTGTTCCAGCGCAAAGTCAGCCGTGATTAAAGAGCCGCTCCTTTTTCTTGCCTCCATTACAAGAACCACATCGGCAAGCCCGCTGATGATCCTGTTCCTTGGAGGAAAATTACGGGCAAGCGGCGGTGTTCCAGGCGGATATTCCGAGAGGATCCTTCCGTCTTCCCAAAGTCTCTGATAAAGCCTTTGATTGTCTTTCGGGTAACAGACATCCACTCCGGAACCAAGCACTGCACAATGCCCTTTCCCTTCCAGCAGCGCTCCTTCCAGTCCTGCAGCATCGATTCCTCTTGCCATGCCGCTGATGATGTTCATTCCGGCTTTTGCCAGTTCTCTCCCATACTCATATGTCATCTGCCTGCCGTATGCGCTTGCCTCTCTTGCTCCTACAATCGCCGCAGTCACACCCTCAAAGGCAAAACATTCCTTCCCGGCTCCGAACAGTGCATAGGGTGGCTGCGCGATCCGGGAAAGCTTTTCCGGATAGGCACTGTCTGTCCAGTATGTAAGCTTGATCCCCTTTTTCCTGGCCTTTTCCCAGACTCTTTTCCGTTCATCCAGAACTGCCTCCTTCTGATGCTCTTTGAGAGCTGCTTTCTCCTTTTCCGTTAAAAACCAGCATGATTTCCGTCCTGTTTCTTCTATATAATAGACTGCTTTCGCACAGCCGAATGTCTCCTGCAGGAGTCTTTTTTTGGAAGATGAAATTCCCTGGATACATGCCAGCCAGAATACAAACTCCTCTTCTTTACTCATCTTTTCTGATTCCCCCATATTGTCTGGTCTACCATCCGGTAACTGATTGCTTCCGCAAGATGATTCGTACGGATCTGTCCGCTTCCTTCCAGATCCGCAATGGTCCGCGCTACTTTCAGTGTCTTGTAGTAGGTGCGGGCTGTCAGATTCAGGCGTTCAAACGCGCGTTCAATCATCTGCTTCTCTTTTTCTTCTAAACAGCAGAATTCCTCGATTTCCTTCCGTCCCATTCTGCTGTTTGTCAACATCTCCCTTTCCCGATACCTTTTCTTCTGGATTTTCCTGGCCCGAAGCACTCTTTCCCGGATTGTTCCGGAAGATTCTTCCTGCTTTTCGCATGTCAGCTCCCCGTAGGAAATTTTCGGCGTCTCGATACAAATATCCATCCTGTCCAAAAACGGCTGACTGACCTTGCCAAGATACCGGTGAATCTCGCCGGGTGTACAGCGGCAGCGCTCCAGATCCGGATAGTTTCCGCACGGACACGGGTTCATAGCTGCAGCAACCAGTACATCCGCCGGAAAGATGTAAGTGCCTTTTTTTCTTGTTATCCGTACCTGCTTTGTCTCCAGAGGCTCTCTCAGCGCATCCAGCACCGTTCTCTGATACTCGGAAAGCTCATCCAGAAAAAGAATTCCCCCATGGGCAAGGCTTAATTCTCCCGGTGTCGGATATCTGCCGCCTCCAAGAAGTGCTGCTTTTGTTACCGTATGGTGGACTTCCCGGTACGGCGGCCGGATAAGCAGCGGCTGCGCTTCATCTAAAAGTCCTGCTGCACTGTAGATCGTCGTTACCTCCATCCCGGTCCTGGCGTCCAGATCCGGCAAAATGGTCTGAAGCCGCTGTGCCGCCATGGTTTTTCCCGAACCCGGCGGGCCAAGATATAAAATGTTATGACCTCCTGCGGCAGCCACTTCCGAAGCTCGTTTCAGACCACTTTGACCCTTTATATCCGCAAAGTCAAGCTCACTTTTGTCTCTGTCACGCACTTTTGCCGCCTGCTGCTTTCTGACCGGCCGTTCCCCTGTTTCAAGAAAATTCCATACTTCGGAAAGCGTGGCGGCTCCAACCACCTCGATTCCCGAAACCAGCTTCCCTTCTGTCTCATTTTCCCACGGTACGACACAGATCTCGTATCCATTTTCTCTGGCATAAGAAACAATCGGCAGGATACCTCTTACCTTCCGTATTCTGGCATCCAGGCTCAGTTCGCCAATGAAAAGGACCCTCTTTTCACACCGGTCCATAATACTCCCCGCCGACAAAGCAAGGGCCACCGCAATCGGAAGATCAAATGAGGCACCTGTCTTTCGAATGTCTGCCGGCGACAGGTTGACCACCATCCTCTGGGGCTGCAGACGCGCCCTTGTATGGCGGATCGCTGTCCGGACACGTTCTCCAGCCTCTTTTACTTCGGACGAAAGATACCCTACCATGTGAAAAACCGGAAGGCCGCTCCCTGTATCAGCCTCCACGCAGACTTCTCTCACCGTCAGTCCATCCATCACTGCTGATTTTACCATTGCAAATCCCATATTTCTTTTTCTGATTTTCCCGTTGAAATACCCAGGTGAATCCCTGTTTCTGCCGGAACCGGCATGTGAATTTTCAGATCTTTGCTTTCATGGTAGTCCCTTCGTCCCTAAATGTCAATTCTTATTTTGGAAAAGCACAAAAAATCCTACATTCTCATAAACTGATAGCAAACATGTTAAGAGGTGCGTATTCCCTTGAAATCATTTCCACAGCCCCTCACTGCCGACGAAGAACAGTATTATATGCAGAAGTATACAGAGGGAGATCTGGAAGCAAAATACATCCTGATTGAACATAATCTGCGCCTTGTAGCACATGTGGTCAAAAAATACCAGCATCTTTCCGAAGATACCGAGGACCTGATCTCCATCGGAACCATCGGACTGATCAAAGCTGTCATGACATTCAATCCGGACAAAGGCGTACGTCTTGCCACCTATGCCGCCCGCTGTATTGAAAATGAACTTTTGATGCTGATGCGCTCCCGGAAAAAAGTATCCGGGGAGGTTTCCCTCTACGAACCCATCGGAACTGACAAGGAGGGAAACGAAATCCGTCTTTTTGACATTATGGAATCCGAGGCACGGGAAGTGGATGAGCAGATCACACTCCAGGATGATATTGGAAAACTATATCAAAAAGTAGAATCCGAACTTTCTCAGAGAGAACGTCTGGTGCTGAAACTTCGTTACGGTCTCTACAACGAGGAAATCCTGACACAGCGTGAAATCGCGAAAAGGCTTGGCATCTCCAGATCCTACGTCTCCCGGATTGAAAAGAGCGCTATTGAAAAACTCCGTCTCTTCTTTGAGGATTAAAAAAACACGGCGTTTTCTGCCGTGTTTTACATACTATGTCTTCTTTATTCTTCTTTTTTCCTCAGAAGGTCGTATCTGGATGCTTCCCTGTCAAGCTTCACCCACAAAAGCTGTCTGGCGTGCGGGGCAGATTCCTGACTTTGCATTTCGCTGTCATAGATTGCAAGGACTTTCGTCTTCACATCGCTTCCATCCGGCTTCATGATCTCAATCTCCTCACCTACAGAGAATTTATTTTTCTGTTCCAGCCGGATGAGACCGTCCTTTATCTCGTCTACAATACCAAGATACGTATAATTTTTCAGATAGGTATTGTTATCGTAAATCTGCGCCTCTTCATTCGGCTTTCCGAAGAAGAAGCCTGTTGTAAATTTGCGGTAGGTACAGTTTGCGATCTGCTCTTTGTACCAGTCCATATGTTCCTCGTAAAGCTCCGGGCTCTCCTGATAGTCATCGATCGCTTTCCGGTAGGTCCGTGCCACAGTGGCTACATAGAGAGCCGTCTTCATTCTTCCCTCGATTTTGAAACTGTCGATCCCGGCTTCCATCAATTCCGGAATGTGCTCAATCATGCACAGATCCTTGGAATTAAAAATGTAGGTTCCACGTTCATTTTCATAAACCGGCATGTATTCGCCCGGTCTTGTCTCTTCCATGATGGAATATTTCCATCTGCACGGATGGGTGCATGCCCCCTGATTCGCGTCCCGGCCGGTAAAATAATTGCTCAGAAGGCAGCGGCCGGAATAGGAAATACACATTGCCCCGTGAATAAATGTTTCGATCTCAAGGTCATCCGGAATGTGCTCACGGATCTCCCGGATTTCATCCAAAGACAACTCTCTTGCCGTCACAACCCTCTCCGCTCCCTGGTGATGCCAGAAGAGGTAGGTACCATAGTTTGTATTGTTCGCCTGTGTACTGATATGGCGCGGAATCTCAGGACAGACCTCCTTTGCGATCTCAAACACTCCCGGATCTGCAATGATCAGTGCATCCGGTCCAATTTCCTTTAATTCCTGAAAATATGCCCGTACGCCCTCAAGGTCTGCATTGTGCGCAAGAATATTGGCTGTCACATAGACTTTCACCTGATGTTCATGCGCAAAGGCAATTCCTTCTTTCATGTCTTCCATGGAAAAATTTTTCGCTTTCGCACGAAGGCCAAAGGCCTCTCCACCGATATATACGGCATCTGCCCCGAAAATCACTGCGGTTTTCAGCACTTCCAGGCTGCTCGCCGGCACTAATAATTCCGGATGACGCATTTTTGTTCACTCCTTCTTTACACTGACAGACGCCCCGTCCCCGATTGGCACGACAGCTGTCTCCAGTCTTTCGTCATGTTTTAAAAGATAGAGATACTCTCTCATTCTACTGTGGATCGTCCGGTCACGCCGCTCCACAGCAAACCGGGATTCCATAATTCCGCCGTCCTGAAGGACATTGTCCGAGATCAGCATCCCGTCCTTGTTTAAAAGCCGCATCACTTCCGGAAAATAGGCAATATACTGTGCCTTCGCTGCGTCGACAAAGATCATGTCATACGGTTCTTCCAGTGTCTTTAAGATCTCCATCGCATCCCCTTTCAGAAGATGAATCTGCTCTTCTTTTCCGGCTCTTTTGATATTTTCTTCAGCTTTCTGAATCCGCTTTTCATAATTTTCGATCGTATCGATTCTGCATCCGTTTCCAGCATACTCGCTCATGAGCAGTGCCGAAAACCCGACCGCGGCACCGATCTCCAGAATCCGTTCTGGCCTTTTCAAAAGCAGAAGCACTTTTAAAAAGCTCTGCATTTCCTTTCTGATAATCGGAACCCGCTCTTTAAGTGCTTCCTGCTCAATCATTTCCAGTATTTCGCTGTTTCGTGTTTCCAGTGAACGGATGTAATCTACGATCCTCTCATCCACTATCATCCGTTTTGTCCCTTTCCCGCCTATACATTGACGTCCATAATGATCGGAAGAATCATCGGTCTTCTCTTTGTTCTCTTCCAGATAAACTCATTCATGGTATCACGGATTACAAGTTTGATTTTGCTCCAGTCTGCGTTACGGCTGCTTAAGCATCCCTCCAGAGCGACACCAAGCACCTCTTTCGCCTCTTCCATCAGCCCTTCGGATTCCCGTACATAGACAAATCCGCGGGACACAATATCCGGTCCGGCCAGCAGCTGGTTTGTTCCTTTTGCAAGGGTCAGAACAACGATCAGGATTCCGTCCTCTGCCAGATGCTGGCGGTCTCTTAACACAATATTTCCCACATCGCCGACGCCAAGTCCATCGACAAGGATCGCTCCCGTCTGCACATGGTCAGCAATCTTTGCACCCTTGTCATCCAGCTCCAGCACGTCTCCGGCATGGAGAATGAAAATGTTTTCCTTCGGAATTCCAAGCTGCTCCGCAATCCCCGCATTTGCTTTCATATGGCGGTACTCTCCATGTACCGGAATCGCATATTTCGGCTTCACAAGAGAATAGATCAGTTTCAGTTCTTCCTGGCAGGCATGTCCGGATACATGGGCATCCTGGAAGATCACATTTGCCCCTTTTGAAGAGAGCTCATTGATCACTCTCGATACAGACTTCTCATTTCCCGGGATCGGGTTGGAACTGAAAATAACCGTATCTCCCGGCATAATGGTCACTTTTTTATGAATATCCGCTGCCATGCGGGAAAGTGCCGCCATGGACTCTCCCTGGCTTCCTGTCGTAATCAGAACCGTCTTCTCCGGAGGATAGTTTTTCAGCTTGTCAATCTCGATCAGTGTATTCTTTGGAATGTCCAGATATCCCAGTTCCGCGGCGGTAGAGATGATATTGACCATGCTCCGTCCTTCCACGACAACTTTTCTGCCATATTTGTAAGCAGAGTTGATAATCTGCTGCACACGGTCCACGTTCGATGCAAACGTCGCGATAATAATTCTCGTATTAGTGTGCTCCGCAAAAATATGGTCAAATGTCCGTCCGACCGTACGTTCAGACTGGGTAAATCCCGGCCGCTCCGCATTGGTGCTGTCCGACATCAGCGCCAGTACGCCTTTCTTTCCAATCTCGGCAAAGCGCTGCAGATCAATCGCGTCACCGAATACCGGCGTGTAATCCACCTTAAAGTCTCCCGTATGAACAACAATCCCCGCCGGTGAGTAAATGGCAAGCGCAGACGCATCCTGAATGCTGTGGTTTGTTTTGATAAATTCAATTCGGAATTTCCCGAGATTAATAGACTGGCCGTGGCGTACGACTTTCCGCTTCGTACTCCTCATCAGATTGTGTTCTTTTAACTTGTTTTCGATAATGCCCATCGTAAGTTTTGTCGTGTAAATTGGAAGATTAAGTTCTTTCAATACATACGGCAGCGCTCCGATATGGTCTTCATGTCCGTGGGTAATCACAAACCCTTTCACTTTTGAAATATTATCTCTTAAATAGGTGACATCCGGTATCACAAGATCAATTCCCAGCATGTCGTCCTCCGGGAATGCAAGACCGCAGTCTACCACAATAATACTGTCTTCATATTCGAAGGCAGTAATGTTCATTCCGATCTGCTCCAGTCCGCCTATCGGAATGATACGCAATTTTGAATTGTTCGTTTTTTTCAAATCTACACCTCCATGATTTTATTTTCCGTCCATTCATTCTCTGACTGGTAATAAGATCCGCAAAAAGCTACAGTTCGATCCCCACATCTTCCAGAAGTTCTTCAAACACTTTCGATACTGCCTGAAGTTCCACTTCGTCTTCTACGATCTCATACAGGGAGTCCTCCCCTTCGCTATTGCTTTTATCTTTTAAAATCAGACATTCCGCATCTCCCTCTTCTTTATCCGTCACAAGAATATAGGAAATTCCCCTGATTTTTGTCTGTTCCAAAACATAGAATGCTGCCGGCTGATCCGAACCTTCCGGCATAAACATAATTTTCTCCATTCTAAACTCCTCTCATACCAACGGAATCCAGATATCCCTGCAGTATGAAAACTGCTGCAATTTTATCTATATAGAGTTTCCTGTTTTCCCGGCGCACGCCGCTTTCCATCAGTACTTTCTCAGCAGAGACTGTCGTGAGCCTCTCATCCCATAATTCCACCTCAAGCCCGGTCCGTCTCTCAAGCATTTCCTTAAACGCGAGTGTCTTCTCGGCACGCTCTCCGATATCATTATTCATGTGTTTCGGGAATCCAAGCACAATTTTTTCCACCTTAAAATCTCCGGCAAGTGTCTCGATCCTCGCCAGTGTCTTTCTCAGCTTGTTCTCCTGCGTCCTAGTAATTGTTTCGACCCCCTGGGCAGTCAGACCTAAAGGATCGCTCACAGCGACTCCTACGGTCTTCGCGCCAAAGTCCAATCCCATTACTCTCATCGTTACTCCCAGCCATTGTGCTCAATATATGCTTTGAGCATCTCTTCGACCAGTTCATCTCGTTCCATCTTCATGACAAGACTTCTTGCACCGTTATGGCTTGTGATATAAGTCGGGTCTCCGGACATGATATAACCAACCATCTGGTTGACCGGATTGTATCCTTTCTCACGCAAAGCCTTATAAACGATCTCAAGAATATCCTTTGCCTGAATCTGCGGGCCCTGGCCCACCTGGAAAAACTGTGTGTTTGATAAATCTTTCATCGTTGCGACCTCCAATACTACTACTCTATTCTAATATAATCCCATCTAAAATTCAATCCATAATTTGAGAATGATTCTCAATGGTCATTTCCAGAATCTGATTTTCCCTCGTATTATCAGCCTTTACCGCAACTTTTACATATTCTTTTGTAAGGCCCGTCCGGTAAAGGACCCCGTCTTTTTCAAAGGTTTCCTCCAGAAGGACTTCTACCTGCTTTCCGATCATCTGATCTTCAAACTCTTTCTTTTTCTTTTTACAGAGATCAAGCAGGATCTGGCTTCTTTCCGCCTTTTTCTGTTCCGGCACCTGGTCCGGCATGGACGCCGCCTTTGTACCGTTTCTTCTGGAGTACTTAAACACATGAGTCTCATAAAATCCGACTTTTTCAATAAACGCCCTGGTCGTCTCGAACTCCTCCTGCGTCTCTCCCGGGAAGCCTACAATAACATCCGTTGTAATCGCCGGATGCTCAAAATACGTTCTTAAAATACCGCATTTTTCATAGTATTCTCTGCTCGTATAGTGTCTGTTCATTCTCTTCAGCGTTGCATCGCAGCCGCTCTGCATGGACAGATGAAAATGCGGGCAGACCTTTGGAAGCTTTGCAAGTTCTTTTGCGAATTTTTCTGTAATAATTCTCGGCTCGATCGAGCTTAAGCGTATTCTCCTGATTCCTTCTACTTTATGGATCTGCTGAATCAGGTAGAGAAGATCTTTTTTTTCTCCCTCCATAGTCACCCAGGAATCCAGATCCATCTTCGGATTCACAAAATCCACCCCGTAGGAACTTGCATGAATTCCGGTCAGAACTACTTCCTGATAGCCGGCATCCGCAAGCCGTTCCACTTCTTTTACGATTTCCTCCGGTTGTCTGCTGCGGATCCTGCCCCGCACATACGGGATAATACAGTACGTGCAGAACTGGTTGCATCCGTCCTGAATCTTGATGTAGGCTCTCGTATGGTCTCCGGCTGAATCCACGTAGAGTTCTTCAAACTCGCCGGTATGATTGATATCAATCACCGCCTTTATATCCTCATGCTGTTCATGTGCATGTAGAAGGCTGATCAGATTCTTTTTCTGATTGTTCCCGATCAGAATGTCGATTCCCTCAATCGCCTGTCCCGCTTCTTCCTGTGCCTGGACGTAGCATCCTGCCGCCACTATCACCGCCTCCGGATTCAGCTTTCTTGCACGGTGGAGCATCTGTCTGGATTTTCTGTCAGCAATATTTGTCACTGTGCAGGTATTGATTACATAAACATCCGCCTTCTCATGAAAAGGGACAATCTCATATCCATCTTCTTCAAGAAGTTTCTGCATGGCCTCTGTCTCATATCCGTTTACTTTGCATCCGAGATTATGAAGTGCCGCTTTTTTCATTTTTTCCTCAGTCCTTTTCTAAAATTTTATAAAATATGACGAAATTTCTTCCATTTCTTTGGCAAGTTGTTTCTTGACTTTTTAATTGTACTATCATAAGATATTGATATAAACAAAGAGAGAGGAGTGTGTTTCCAATGAAAACAGTAAAGATTTCATTAAACTCGATTGACAAAGTAAAATCATTTGTAAACGACATTACAAAATTTGATTACGATTTCGATTTAGTATCCGGCAGATACGTAATCGACGCAAAGTCCATTATGGGTATCTTCAGCCTGGATTTATCTAAACCGATTGATTTAAACATTCACGCTGATGCTGGCGTTGATGAAGTTTTAGAAGTTTTAAAACCTTATCTTGTTTAGATGAAATCGAATCCCCCACGTTGAGCGCGGGGGATTTTTTTATTCCATAAGAGAGTCAAAAGGACCCTCATTCACTCTGGAAACTTTTCCAATTCTCCTATGCTTCCACATCGATGACTTCTGTTGTGTCAAGCGCTTCCTGTACGAGACGGTCAATATCTTCCGACAGCCTTGTCTCAGAACGCTTGATCACATCCAATTTCGGCCTGGTCACCGGATGCTTTGCGACAAAGATCGTACAGCAGTCTTCGTACGGAAGAATCGAAGTCTCATAAGTATCAATCTTTTCTGAAATCTCTACGATTTCCTGCTTGTCAAATCCGATCAATGGGCGGTATACCGGAAGGGTACATACTTCATTTGTCACAAGAAGACTTTGCATCGTCTGACTTGCAACCTGTCCGATACTTTCCCCTGTGATCAGTCCCAGACAGCCATTTTCCTTTGCAATCGTCTCGGCAATCCGCATCATATATCTTCTCATAATGATCGTCAGCTCATCATGAGGACATTTATCATAGATGTAAAGCTGAATATCTGTAAAGTTGACAACATGGAGCCGGATCGGTCCGGTGTAAGCCGCCACCTTCTTTGCAAGATCCACTACCTTCTGTTTTGCCCGCTCGCTTGTGTACGGAGGTGCATGGAAATAAACCGCCTCAAGACCGACGCCTCTTTTTGCTACCATATAACCTGCAACCGGGCTGTCAATTCCTCCCGAGAGGAGCAGCATGGCACTGCCGTTTGTTCCGATCGGCATTCCGCCAGGCCCCGGTATGATGTGGGAATAAATATAAACCTCTTCCCGTACCTCCACGTTCAGGAGCACATCCGGATTGTGAACGTCCACCCGCATCTCCGGAAACGCATCCAGGATCGCCTCTCCCAGATCACAGTTCATCTCCATGGAGTTGACCGGGTAGGTCTTCTTTGCGCGCCTCGACTCCACTTTAAATGTCAGATTTTTGTCCGGATATGCTTCGTCCATGTATGCCACTACATCTTTTTTCAATTCTTCAAACTCTTTGACCTCTGTCCGGACAACCGGGCAGATGCCGACAATCCCGAATACCTTTTTCAGGCTCTCAACGGTCTCATCATAGTCATAATATCCGTCGCAGTCCACATAAATGCGCCCCTGACATTTATGCACACGGAATGTTCCTTCTGTGTTGCGAAGAGCAAAGCGGATCTGACGCACCAGTGCGTCTTCAAACATGTAACGGTTCTTCCCTTTGATCGCAATCTCTCCGTATTTTATCAAAAACGTCTGAAATGTCATTTCTTTCTCCTTTATCTCCGTCTGTATCTTCTGAGCATCGGTATACAATTATATAATGTTTTCAGCGTATAGTCAATTTCTTCTTCTGTTGTAAATTCCGAAAGACTGAACCTCAGTGTCGCATCCAGATATTCACGCTCCACACCGATTCCCTTTAACACCCCGCTGATACCAGGATGATTTGAAGAACAGGCCGAGCCTGACGATACATAGATTCCTTTTTCTTCCAGTGTATGAAGCAGTACTTCACTCCGGATTCCGGCAATTCCGACACTGACAATATGCGGAGCGCTTGTTTCATCCGGCAGTCCGTGTACAGACACATGGTCCACCTGCCTGATTCCTTCTATGAAACGCTCTTTCAGTTTCCGCATCCGCGCCGTCTTTTCTTCCAGATCCGAATAAACCATTTTTGCAGCCAGAGCAAATCCCGCGATTCCCGGCACATTTTCCGTTCCGGACCGGATATTTTTCTGCTGTTCTCCTCCGAACACAATCGGACGGATTTTCACCTTGTCGCTGATATAAAGCGCTCCCATTCCTTTCGGTCCGTGAATCTTGTGGCTGCTGACTGTCAGGAGGTCGATTCCTTCTCTTTTTGGAAAAATTCTGTACTTTCCAAATCCCTGTACGGCATCCGAGTGGAAAATAATCTCCCTGTTGTATGCCTTCACAATGCCGGCCGCCTCCTTGACCGGCTGAACAGATCCGACCTCATTGTTTACATACATGATGGAAACAAGAATCGTCTCCTTGCAGAGTGCTTCCCGGAGCGCGGAGAGCTTCACTCTGCCGTACTGGTCCACCGGCAGGTAGGTGACCCGGAATCCTTCCTCGTCTTCCAGATACCGCATCGTATTTAAAATGGCCGGGTGTTCAATCGCCGTTGTAATCAGGTGGTTACCGCGTCTTTTGTATGCCCGTGCCGTCCCGATCAGCGCAAGATTATCGCTTTCTGTCCCTCCAGAAGTGAAGAAAATCTCCTTTTCCTGGACTTTCAGGATTTTCGCGAAAGTCTCCCTCGCGCTGCGGACATACTGCTCTGCTTCCATCCCTTTCCGGTGCAGGGATGACGGGTTTCCATAGTCCTCACACATCACTTTCCGGACCAGATCGCCGACCTCGTCAAATGCTTTTGTTGTTGCCGAATTGTCCAAATATACTTCCATCAGATCTTACCTTTCCGCCTTTTTTATTACCATATGATTTCTTCCGGATCTTGACACCGGTTTTATTCTTCCATCAGATACGAGAGAACAGAAAGTACAAATAGTCCCGCCGTCTCGGTACGCAGGATCCGTTTACCAAGTGTAATCGGAGCCGCCCCGGCCTCCGCTGCGGCTTTTTCTACTTCTTCCACTTCAAATCCGCCTTCCGGTCCGATAAAAATCCCTGCAGATTCTCCCTTTTTCAGTGACTGAAGCTGTTTTCTCGTCTCTTCCATTCCTTCGGCAAGCTCATACGGTATGAATACATGATCCAGTGTCCTGCCAAAGGCAAGCGCCTCCGAAAAGCTCATTACATCGTGAACCTCCGGTATCACTCCGCGTCCCGCCTGTTTTGCGGCGCTCTCGGCGATTGCCTGCCAGCGGTCCGTCTTCTTTTTTGCTTTCTTCGCGTCAAGCTTTACGACCGCCCTGCGGGTAGCCATCGGAACAATCTCGGATACACCAAGCTCCACAGCCTTCTGCACAATCCAGTCCATCTTGTCGCTTTTTGGCAGCCCCTGAAACAGGACAGTCCGGCAGGCCGGCTCCGTATCTGTCTGATAAACCTCCAGGATCCCGGCCTGAACGGTATCCGCAGTCATTTCCCGGATCTCACACAAATATTTTTTATTATTGCCGTCGCTGATTTCAAGCTGTTCGCCCTTCTTCATGCGCAGCACATTCCGGATATGGTTCACATCGCTTCCGGTAATCGTAATCTCTTCTTCCTCCACCTGTTCCGGTGTCACAAAAAAATGCTGCATGTTGATTACTCTCCCGCCTTTTCCAGCGGTTTTCTCGCTGTGACGCAGACCCATTCTCCTTGACAGGTTACATCAAGAAGTTCCAGTCCCGCATCACTTACCGCCTGCTTTACAACTTCTTCCTTGTCATCAATAATGCCGCTTGTAATATAAATTCCGCCCGGTTTCAGCTGGTTTACAATCACCGGAGTCAGGGCGACAAGGACATCCGCAAGAATATTTGCCGCAACAATATCGTATTTTTCATATCCGACACGGTCCTGAATTTCTTTATCATCGATGATATTTCCGATCATGACCTCATAGCGATCTTTTGACACCCCGTTTTCTTTCATGTTTTCGTGGGTGGCGTCAATCGCGCACGGATCCAGATCCGTTCCTACGGAATAGTCTGCGCCAAATTTCAGTGCCAGCATGCCGAGAATTCCGCTTCCGCATCCTACATCCAGAATTCGTGTGGTATCTGTCACATACTTTTTAATCTGCCGGATGCACAGCTGTGTTGTCTCATGCATCCCGGTTCCAAACGCGGTTCCCGGATCGATATGGATAATCATCTTTCCTTCATCTTCCGGCTTTACGTCTTCCCAGGACGGAATAATCAGGATATCATCCACGTAAAACTGATGGAAATACTGTTTCCAGTTATTGACCCAGTCCACATCCTCGGTCTGGGATTCCTCGATCGTGCAAGGTCCCAGATCCATGAATTCTCTCATTTCGTCCAGTTCTTTTCTGACTTTCTCAAGAACTGCTTCTTTGTCCTCGCTCTCTTCCAGATAAAAACTTAAATACGCCACGCCGTCATCCAGTGCGGTCTCCGGCAGAATGTCGACAAACATCTGCTCCTTTTCTTTCTGTGTAAGCGGAACCTTGTCCTCGATCTCCACGCCCTCGATTCCGAGGTCCGTAAGAATACTGCTGACAACATCCTCCGCCTGAGTTGTCGTCTGTAGTCTGAATTTATTCCATTTCATTTGATTTTTGTCTCCTTTTTTGCTCTTGCGTTTTCCATCCTGCGTTTCAGTTTCAGCCAGGCAAGAAGCAGAATGGCCGCATGATCAGATGCCACATGGCCGCGGTCCCGGATGACAGTCTCTTCTTTTCGGATCAATTCCCCGGTTTCCCGAAGACAGACCAAAGGTTTCAACAGAAGCTTCCGTTCCGGATTGGAAAGCTCCATCGCATAGAAGCTCCCTTCTTCTGTCTCTTTTTCGCTGACATCAATTGTAAACCAGGCCGCATCCTTTGCATCATCGCCTGCCTGTGCTTTCACATCTTCCAGCCGGACAAGAGCCATAAATGCAGTAGTGATCACTCTCGCTCTCGGATCTCTTCTGACATCCCCGAAGGCCCGAATCTGCTCTGTCTCGACTCCTTCAATATGTGTCTCTTCATAAAGTTCCCGTTTTGCGGATTCTTCCAGATCTTCATAAAGATCTATAAACCCGCCAGGCAGTGCCCAGTCTCCGATACTCGGATGATTCTTTCTCCGGATCAGGAGGACTTTCAGGTCCTCTGCCCGATCCGGTTCTGTTCCGGAATACCCGAATACTGCCATGTCCACCGTACAGCATGGATTTTTGTATTTGTAAGGATCATACTTTTCCAGAAACGCTTCCAGTGATTCTCCCTTTTCGTTTCTGCTTCCATCTCCGCGGAATGCTTCGATGTCTTCAAAAAAAGCCGGCATCTGTTCACCTACTTTCGTTTATTTACATCCTTCTCCTACCATGATATCGATAATTTCGACATTGGTCTCCCTCATGCCTTCTTTTCCAAGACGTCCGATATTCTTGATCGTCTCATCAACGCCTTTCGTCACGATACCATCGCCTGCATAGAACTGCTGTCCGCATTTGTACATATTATATCCAAGAATTCCCGCCTCCACGGAGGAAGCAATCTTTGCCGCGCAGGATGCCTTTGCTCCGTCACAGACAATTCCGGATACGATTGCAAGTGCGTTGACTACCGTATGCGCAATTTCTTCATATCCGCCTCCATGCAGATAGGCGATTCCGGCTCCGGCCGCTGCACCTGCACAGACCGCTCCGCAGTATGCGGACAGCCTTCCGATTCCGGTTTTCTGGTGGATTGCCACAAGGTTTGACAACGTTAATGCCCGATACAGCTTTTCTTCGCCGGAGTTCAGTTCTTTGGCATATTCAATCACAGGAAGAGAGCAGGTCATTCCCTGATTTCCGCTTCCGGAATTGATAATGACAGGAAGCTCACATCCATTCATTCTCGCATCGGATCCTGCTGCCGCCATCGCTTTTGCCCGGACACGGATATTGTCTCCTTCCATTTCGAGGAGGACGCTTCCGATATTTGCGCCATAGTTTCCTTTTAACCCTTCCTCTGCAATCGCCGTATTATACCGGATCTGGCGTCCGATCACTTCTCTGACATCGTCAATATCCACGGTTTCTGCAAAATCCAGGATGTCTTTCATATTCAGAAGGGAACGGTCCGTCAGTCCCTCTTCTTTTTCTCCTTCTACCTTTTCTTCAAAAAGCACCTGTCCGTTCTTTTCGATCAGGACAATGTTTGTATGATAGTTCGCGATCCGTACTGTCGCGCTGGATTCCCCTTTTGTCTCTGTTACAATGATGTCGAAAGTGATGCCGTTGTCTACGTATTCTACGGAAATATCTGCATTTTGAAGGAAGTCCTTCATCTCCTCAATCTGTTCTTGTGATACTTCTGCGATGACTTCCAGTTCTTTTTCCGGTTTTCCTGCAATGATTCCGGCTGCCGCTGCCGCCGGTATTCCTTTAAGATGATCCGTATTCGGTACAATTACCGATTTTACATTTTTAATAATACTTCCGCTTGCGCCGATCTTCACTGTATCCGGTTTTTCCCCAAGGACTTCTCTTGCCTTCGCTGCCGCATAAGCCAGTGCGATCGGCTCCGTACATCCCATTGCCGGTACCAGCTCTTCCTTTAAAATCTGCACATACGCTCCATACTTTACATTCTCTTTTTTCATCGTCTCATCCTCTCTTTTCTTATGTTTTATGCTTTCCCCAGCAGGTAGTCAATAAACTGCTGCGCTGTTCTTCCGGATCTGCCGCCATGGGTCATCTCCCACTGATTTGCCTGCAGCAGAAGTTCGTTTTCCTCCATCTGAATGCCGTTCCGTTTTGCAAGTTCGAGAACGATATTCTGGAACTCTTTTTTATCCGGACCGACAAAAAAGATCGATACCCCAAATCTCGCCACAAGGGACAGCTTCTCCTGTACCGTATCCGATGTGTGAAGATCATCATCTCTTCTGTCATTTTTATCGCTCCACTGTTCCCGTACCAGATGTCTTCTGTTGGATGTGGCATAGATCAGAACGTTATCCGGCTTACGCTCCAGACCGCCTTCAATCACCGCTTTCAGATATTTATATTCAATCTCAAATTCTTCGAAAGAAAGATCATCCATGTAAATGATAAACTTGTAATTCCTGTTTTTGATCTGGGCAATGATATCATTGAGATCCTGGAACTGGTGCTTGTACACTTCGATCATACGCAGTCCTTCTTCATAGTACTGATTCAGAATTGCCTTGATGGAAGTGGACTTTCCGGTTCCCGCGTCCCCAAACAGCAGGCAGTTATTCGCCTTTCTTCCCCGTACAAAAGCCTCTGTATTTTCAATCAGCTTCTTCTTTGGGATCTCATATCCTACCAGATCATCCAGTCTGACATGGGCAATCTTGGTAATCGGAACAATCCTGGCACCCTCTTCAGTATGTTCGACCCGAAAAGCCTTGTGAAGCCCGAATTTCCCTACCCCGAACTCCTTGTAAAACTGGGTCATGACTGTTTTAAATTCTTCCGGAGAAGAAGTCCCTGCAAGGTGGACAGCCAACGTGCAGATCCGGTCTCTTACCCTACGGTTGTAGACATGTCCTTCCTGCCTCGTTCCCTGATAGTCAAATAAAATCCTGTGAGCTTTCGTGCCTAGTTTCTCACCGAGCCCCTTTACATCATAGTCAAACAGCTCCTTCATAATCGCGAAATCATGCAGCGCCACGTCATTGACACTTCCCTCAATCGCTCCCCGGATCTCGCAGGCTGTGCTGTAGGCATTTTCGTCGTTAACGAGCAGAAATGTCAGATAGGTATGCCACAGATTTCCCTCCAGACCATGCTGTTCCGAAAGCTCAAGGATCTTATTGACACATTCAAAGAACAGATTTTTCAGATCCTCCGGATTATAATAATCACTTCCCGCATGCTCCATCAGAAAAGTCATATCCTGGAGAATCCGACCATATTCCATATTTCTGTAAATCATCAGTTCGTTTGTATGCATCTTCTCTTCCTTCTTTTCTGTTTTCTAGTAGTTCCCCAGTATTTTCATGCTCTTCGTCTCTTCACGCAGTCCCCGGATCGCGTTTTTCACGCCTCCGTCTGCCAGATTCCCCTCAAAGTCCACGAAAAAGCGGTATTCCCAAGGCCTGTCCTCGATCGGCCGTGATTCGATCTTTGTCATATTGAGATCGTTGTAGATAAAGTGGGACAGTATCTGATAAAGCGAGCCGCTCTCGTGCGGAAGTTCAAAACAGATACTGATCTTGTCCGCATGCTCCAGAAAAATCTTCTGGTTGGTCACAATAATAAAGCGGGTGGAATTATGACGGTTGTCGTTGACCTGCTCCCGCAGAATTTCCAGTCCGTACAAAGAAGCCGCGTAGGCGCTGCAGATTGCCGCATGGTGCACATCCTGCTCCTCCACAATCTTGCGTGCCGCAACCGCAGTATTCGGTACGCTGATCTTCTCCATTGCAGGATGGTCATACAGATATTTCTCACACTGCATCAGCCCCTGCGGATGGGAATAGACTCTTGTGATCTCATCCTCTTTGCTCCCCTTCAGTCCCGCAAGTACATGGCTGACCGGAAGCACGGTCTCTCCCACGATATAATTTTCATATTCTACAAGCAGATCGTATACCTCATTCACTGCGCCTGCTGAAGAATTCTCAATCGGGAGCACGGCAAAATCCGCCGCCCCGTCCTCGATGGCGTCCATCGCATCTTTCCAGGTACGTACATGATAACTGTTGACTTCATCTCCGAAATACTGCTTCAGCGCCGCCTCACTGTAGGCTCCCTCCACTCCCTGGAATACAATCCGTGAATTCTTTACATCCAGCTCTTTTACTTCTATAAACGGAAGTCTCCCCGTTGTCCCGCAGGCGGAAAGTTTCTGATATTGAAGTTTCCTGCTGACCGACATCAGAAGGGTAAACAGCTCCTGTACTCCTTTCTTGTTGTACGCATGCTCCACCCGGGATGCTGCTTTTAGCAGCTTCTCCTGCTCCCTTGCCCGGTCATAGACTTTTCTTCCATTTTCAATCTTATAGTCTGCAACTAAAGAACAGACTTCCATCCGTTTTTCAAATAAAGCGATGATCTGCTCATCAAGACAATCCAGCTCACCGCGCAGTTCCTCTAACGATGCCATCTGCTTCCTCCTTCGCTTAAACTCTTCCATATTATAATACATTTCTTCTGCAAAATCTACGTTCATATTTGAATTGGCTGTTGAAAACAAGATCAATTTATTATATATTATTAGGAGAGCTAGGTAGCAAGAGGAGGATGTTATATGAGACACTTAATGAGTCCGCTGGACTTTTCCGTGGAAGAACTGGACAAGCTTTTAGATCTTGCCAATGATATTGAAAATAATCCAGCGAAATATGCACATGCCTGTGCAGGAAAAAAATTAGCAACATTGTTTTATGAGCCAAGTACCCGTACCCGTTTAAGTCATGAAGCTGCCATGTTAAACCTGGGCGGAAGTGTTCTTGGCTTTTCTTCTGCCGATTCGAGTTCCGCTGCAAAGGGGGAAAGTGTATCGGACACGATTCGGACTGTGGCATGCTATGCTGACATCGTTGCGATGCGTCATCCAAAGGAAGGCGCTCCGATGGTAGCCGCTGCCCATTCTTCTATTCCGATTATCAATGCCGGTGACGGGGGACACCAGCATCCGACCCAGACGCTGACGGACCTTCTGACGATCCGTTCTTTAAAAGGGCGTCTTAACAACCTGACAATCGGTCTTTGCGGAGATCTGAAGTTCGGGCGTACTGTCCATTCTCTGATTCAGGCACTTGTCCGTTATGACAATCTGAACTTTGTACTGATCTCCCCTGAGGAGCTGCGTCTTCCAACCTACATCCGCCACGATGTACTGAGACGCAACAATGTTCCATACAAAGAGGTTGTCCGCATGGAAGAAGCACTTCCGGATCTGGACATCCTTTACATGACCCGTGTTCAGAAAGAACGTTTCTTCAACGAGGAAGACTATGTCCGTATGAAAGACTTCTACATTCTGGACAAGAAAAAGATGGAACTTGCCAGCAAGGATATGCTTGTGCTCCACCCGCTCCCGAGAGTAAATGAAATCTCCGTGGAAGTGGATGACGATCCACGCGCCGTTTATTTCAAGCAGGCCAAATACGGTGTTTATGTACGGATGGCACTGATTCTTACTCTTCTCGACATCCATGTCGACTGATCTGCAAATCTGGAAAGGAGCTAATTATGGTTAAAAATACATTGAATATCGGAAGAATCTCCGAAGGCTTTGTACTGGATCATATCCAGGCAGGAAAAAGTATGGATATTTACAAATATCTGCGTCTCGACAAGCTGGACTGCTGTGTCGCGATTATCAAGAACGCAAAAAGCAACAAGATGGGGAAGAAGGACATCATCAAGATTGAGTGTCCGCTGGAGATGATCGATCTGGACATCCTTGGTTTCATCGATCACAATATTACGGTAAACATCATTGAGAATGAAAAAATTGTAGATAAAATGTCTCTGAAACTTCCAAAAAAAATCACCAATGTGATCCGCTGCAAAAACCCGAGATGCATCACTTCCATCGAGCAGGAGCTGGATCATGTGTTTATTCTGACGGATCCGGAACGTGAAGAATACCGCTGCAAATACTGCGAAGAAAAGTATCATAGAAAATAAACTGCCGGGAGGGCTGATGCCCTCCCGGTTCTTTTTATCCATATTTTAGGTGTGCGTGTTAAAATGCCACGTTTTGTTGCATATCTTGACTTTCTTTTTTCCTCCCTTTTTATATAAAGGTTATGTAAGCTTCCGGCCAACCAAGGAGGAAACAAAGATGACAACATCAAATATGGAAGAAAAATTAAGTATCTTTCTGAAAAGCATCGGAATTTCAGGGAGATACAAAGGCTTTTACTATCTGAAGGAGGCCGTCTTTCTTGTAATGGAAGACGAGCATTGTCTGTGTAACATCCAAAAGGAAATCTACCGGCCGATTGCCGAAATGTATCACGTCTCTGTCCCAAGTATCGCGAGGGCGATCCGCACTGTCTGCCAGATAGCGGCCGCCAACGAAGCGCAGCTCCGGGCCTTCTTTCCCGGATTTCTTTCTCACGGTACTCTTTACCCAAAAGAACTGATTGAAATGGCAGCTGATTATCTGCGCTATCAATAAAAACTGCTGTCGCATAAACGGAATCTATCATTCTGCCGGAAAGCTTATAAAAAGGGTGCGGTTTAAGCACCGCACCCTTTTTTGCTTTCTGTATAAGCGGCAGGCAAGACGATAAGCCGGGTTATGTCTTGAACAGTCATCTATCTAGCTCCTGCGTCGCCGCGGGAGTCCATCAACCCACCTAAAACACGACGGGCCGCCGTATCGTTTTCATTCGGTCTTTCTTCGGATGGGGTTTACATGTGCCTCTTCTGTTACCAGAAAAGCGGTAGTCTCTTACACTGCCTTTCCACCCTTACCGCATAAGCGGCGGTTTATTTCTGTTGCACTATCCTTGGAGTCGCCTCCACCGGACGTTATCCGGCATCCTGCCCTGTGAAGCCCGGACTTTCCTCGTCTGCACCCTTTCGGGATTCGCAGCCGCGACTGTTTATCTTACCTGCACCTGTAATACAATATCACACTTGGCCTTCACTTGCAAGCCCTTCATCAACGATCCGGTCCTCACCGTCCGCTGCCGTTGTCGCAAGTTCGTCACATCGTTCATTCTGCGGGTGGCCGTCATGCCCTTTTACCCAGATCAATGTCATCTTGTGCGGCTTTGCCGCCTCCAAAAGCCTTTTCCAGAGATCGATGTTTTTGACCGGCTCATTTTTCCCGCGCTTCCAGCCCTTCCGGATCCAGTTGTCAATCCAGTGCTGGTTAAACGCATCCACTACATATTTGGAATCCGAATAGATTTCCACTTCGCAGGGCCTGTTCAGCGCTTCCAGTCCGGCAATGACTGCCATCAGCTCCATCCGGTTGTTGGTCGTCTTTTCATACCCCTGGGAAAGCTCCCGTATATGGGTCTGTCCTTTCGGATCGGTATAGGAGAGAATCGTTCCATATCCTCCCGGTCCGTCCGGATTTCCTCTTGCCGCACCGTCCGTATAGATTTTTACAAGCATTGTTATTCTCCCTTCCGTTCCTTGATCTCCACAGTCTGTCCTTCCTCCCATACGCGGTGAATCCGGTTCCGGTAGCCCGAGGAAATTTCCGAAGTCAGCAGACGGTCTGTCAGCCCATAATCCTTCCACATGTGCATCGGGAAGACATGCTCTGCCCTCACATTTCTCATGAAATAATCAATGCCGGAAAATGCCGCTCCGCCCTGTCTTGGATCCAGAACGACAAACGCCAGATCGATCTTCTTTCGTGCAAGCTTTTTGATTTCCTTCTGGTAATTTTTACGCATACTGCGGTTATAGTCAATACTCTCGCCTTCCCAGTGCCACCAGTTCAGATCACCTGCATGATAAATTCTCTTGTCACGGAAGGCAACGAGAAAAGCAACGCCTTCATCCGTAGAACGAAGCGTCTCTATTTTCAGCGTTCCGATCTTTATTTTTTTATCCGGAGGCAGAAAAATCCGGTTGGGAGCAGGATCCGCCTCCACGTCATCCGACAGAATGTACTGGATCTTCGGATGCTCTTTCTCCCACTCAAAAATTACCGGATTGAAGTGGTCGCTGTGGCGGTGGCTCACAAAAACATACATCTGTTTATCGGCCTCTGTCTCAGGCAGCTTCCCCTTATAGTAATCAAAAACATACATTGCACGTTCATCTTCTACTGTAAATCCACTGTGATACAGATAAGTGACTTTCATTTGGGTCTTTTCTCTCCTTTCAGCATGTCCTGTATCTTTTTTCGTATCTGTTTTACCTTTCTGTGGTCGCTTCCGTCCCCTGCAATTCCGATTACAATCTCCTCATCCCGCAGTACAGACGGGAAGAAGAAATCACACACGGAAGCGTCCGATGCGTTATTCACCAGAATCCCTTTTCCCCTGCATATCTGAACAATCTCTGCGTTTGTTTCGCTTTCATCCGTCGCCGCAAACACAAGAAACTCCCGGCCGGTCAGCACATCCTTTTCAAACCGCCTGCTCTCGTACCGGACCTTTCCGTCCAGAATCCATCCTCTGAGAGGCTCTTTCAGCTCATCCTCTCTTTCCGGAGCGCACATCCGGATGCTGCAGCCAAAAGGAAGAAGGATGCCGGCTCTCCGGACCGCGATATTCCCGGCGCCGACAATCAGGATCTCTCTGCCGCACAGACTCAAAAAGAGCGGAAACCGCGGATATTTTTCCCTGCTCATTTGATCCTGATCCCGATCCCTGCCATGACACGGTAGACCTCCCCGGCCTCTTTTGCCAGCCGGCATCCGGCACGTCCTGCAGCCTCTCTCCATGCTCGCTCCTCCCGGTCCACCGGAACAATCCCGTTTCCGATTTCATCCATCAGAACAACTGCATCCGGATGACTCTCAATAAACTGCCCGGTGTACGCTGCTGGATCCCTGTTCTCCCGGATGCACTGTAAAATCTGTTCTTCAAAATGTACGATGATCTCCCGGTCCGGGTACTGTGCTCTGGCATACTCTGTCTTTCCCTGAAAGCTTCCGCCCGTAATCATTATCATATCCGCTCTCCTTCTTTCTCTAACAGATCAAGTATACCACAAAGAGGCCTGTACGTTCATCAAGTTTTTCAACTTTTTGCGTACAGGCCCATTTATCCGGTTTAGATAATGATACAGACAATCCCTCCATTGCTGTCGTTTACAATTTTCTGCATCGTATCCTGAAGTTTTCCCTGACATTCGTCATTGATCATCGTAATCTTATGCCGCATTCCGTCCATCACAAGTTCCTCGATTGTTTTTCCAAAAATGTTGGTTTCCCAGACTCCTCCTTCCTGCTCTTTCGCATCTTTGATGTACCGCAGGATATCCTGAGCCTGCTGCTCGTTGCCCACAATCGGCGCGATCTCCGTTTCAATATTGGCTCGTATCATGTGAATCGACGGTGCCTCCGAATGGATCTTCACCCCGTACTTGCTGCCCTGCTTGATGATCTCCGGATCTGTAAGGGAAATCTCCTCTTTCTTCGGACTCACCACTCCATACCCCTTTGCCCTGACACTGTCCATAGCATCTTTGACATTGGCATACTCCTCCTGAAGGGCGGACATTTCCTTCATGGCCCTAAGGAGTTCGTACTCATTCTGTATCTTCATGTTTGTCATCTCACTGAGCATTTCATAATAGTATTTCTCGTAAACACGGATTTCCATCCGGATACATCCGGTATCCATCGCAATATGATCCACACGGACACTTTCGATATATGTATCATCCGGCTGTTCGATTCCTCCGATAAAATCCCGGATTTCCGTCTTTTCCTCCATCAAGTCTCTGATATAGGATACCATTTCTTCCTTGATTCTATGGCTTCGCGGCAGCATTTCCACCCATTTTGGTATATAAAATTCCATTTCGGAAACCGGGAATTCAAACAGGATCTCCTCCATCATCCGATGGATATCCTCCTCTTTCAGCTGCTCACAATTGACCGGCATCGCCGCCACCTGATAGGACTCCTGGATCTCTTTTACGGTCTCTGACGCTTCCTTCCCGTAAGGCCTTGCTGAATTTACCAGAACGAGAAAGGGTTTCCCGATATCTTTCAGTTCCCGGATGGTCTTTCCTTCCGGGTCCCGGTACGCTTCTCTTGGGATCTCTCCGATCGTTCCATCCGTTGTCACTACAATTCCGATAGTGGCATGATCATGAATCACCTTCCTTGTTCCGATTCCGGCTGCTTTTGTAAACGGAATCTCATAGTCAAACCACGGCGTTTTAACTTTGCGTTCCTCCCCGTCTTCGATATGCCCTCTTGCCCCTTCTGTCATATATCCGACACAGTCGATCAGCCGGACCCGGACCCGGACATCATCTGAAAGTGTAATCTCCGCCGCCTCTTTTGGAATAAATTTAGGTTCTGTTGTCATAATGGTTTTTCCGGAAGAGGACTGTGGCAGTTCATCCATTGTCCTCGCCCGCTGATTTTCATCATTCATATGCGGGAGAACCAGAAGATCCATAAACCGTTTGATAAACGTGGACTTTCCGGTCCTTACCGGACCTACAACCCCGAAATAGATTTCCCCGTTTGTTCTGACCTGCATATCATGATAAAGCTGAAAATTCTCCATGAAAATACCCCCTTGCAATGCTGATACCAATGTATGCCTGCAAGGAGGTATTTAGACCTGTTTTATTTTGTATCTGTATCTTCTTCTCCCCAAGGAAGGGCACTGTGTTCTTCTTTCCGGTCACGAAGCATCAGCTCTTTGACCGCCTCGGCCGGACTCTTTCCTTCAAAGAGCACCTGATTGACCTGTTCTACAATCGGCATGGAAATCCGGTACTGCCCGGCAAGCTGCTTTGCCGCTTTTGCAGAGTAGACGCCTTCAACTACCATTTTGACCTCATCCATGGCTTCCTGCATCGTCCTTCCCTGTCCTATCAGATATCCTGCCTTCCGGTTCCGGCTGTGGACACTTGCACAGGTCACAATCAGATCACCGATTCCTGTCAGCCCGGTAAAGGTTTCGATCTTTCCGCCCATCTTTACTCCCAGACGTGCAATCTCAGCAATCCCCCTTGTGATCAGAGCGGCTTTTGTATTGTCGCCGTATCCAAGGCCATCCGCAATACCGGCGGCAAGAGCAATGACATTTTTCAAAGATCCTCCCAGTTCGATGCCTTTGATATCCGGACTTGTATACACACGGAACACTTCGCTCATAAATGCTTTCTGAAGGTACTCTGCCGTCTCTCTTGTTTTTGCACCGACTACACATGTGGTAGGCAGACCCTTTCCTACTTCTTCCGCATGGCTTGGTCCCGAAAGAACCGCCACATCCGCCTGAGGCACTTCTTCCTCAATCTGCTCGCTCAATGTCATCAACGTCTTTTCCTCGATCCCCTTTGCCACATTGACAAGGATCTGTCCCTCTTTCACATAAGGACACATCCTCTGAGCCGTCGATCTCGTAAATGGTGACGGAACGGCAAGCACTACAAAGTCCTTTCCTTCAATGCCTTCCCGGATCTCATTTGTGAAACGGATACCGTCCTGAAGCTTCACCCCCGGAAGTTTGGACTTGTGTTCCCGCTCTCTGTCAAGCATCTCCACCTCTTTCGCGTCGATAGACCAGACAGTCACCTCATGTCCATTGTTTGTCAGAAGCCATGAAATCGCCGTTCCCCAGCTGCCGGCTCCCATAATTCCAACTTTTGCCATACTGTGCCTCCTATTTTTTCTTTCCGATGCTGATTTTATTTTCTGTGCCGCTTAACAGTCTCTGAATATTCGCTCTGTGCTTCCAGATTGCAAGAACTGCAAGAAATGCTGCCACCACATACATCTCATGGAGATATGGCGCAGCCATCCCGTAGCTTCCTGTCTGTCCGCGGAATACGACACCTGCAAAGAAAATCAGAACGACCGCAATCGAACCAACGGAAACATATTTTGTTACTGCTACTATTGTAACAAATACCACGATCGCAATCAAGCAGATCCAGACATTCGTAAGGGCGGCCAGAAGTCCTGCCATGGCCGCAATTCCTTTTCCTCCTTTGAATTTCAGATAGAACGGGAAATTATGTCCAAGCACTGCTCCCATTCCGGCATAAATAGAAAGAAGTGGAAGAATGTCTCCATGTGTTTCTCCAAAAATCAGCCGTACTGCCAGAACGGCAAAAATACACTTAAAGGAATCCCCCAAAAACGTACACGCTCCCGCTTTGACCCCGAGTGTTCTCAGCGCATTTGTAGAACCGGCATTTCCGCTCCCCATTTTCCGGATATCCACATGCTGCAGTCTCCCGTAAATATATCCTGTCTGGAAAAGCCCGAAAACATACCCGATCAAAATACACACGATCCGTTCCATGACCTTACTTCTCCTTTTCCTTTCTTTCTCTGATAAAGAATTTCAGTGAAGTTCCCCGGAAACCGAATGCCTCCCTGATCTTGTTCTCCAGATATCTTGTATAAGAAAAATGCATCAGTTCCTTATCGTTGACAAAAATCACAAAAGTAGGCGGTTTGACAGATACCTGTGTAATATAGTAAAGTTTCAGGCGTTTTCCTTTATCAGAAGGCGGCTGCTGCATGGCAACTGCCTCTGTCATGATCTCATTCAGCACGCCTGTCGCAATCCGCAGGGACTGATTTTCAATCACCATATCAATCATATCAAAGAGCTTCTGAATCCTCTGCCCTGTCTTTGCCGAAATATACATGATCTCCGCATACGGCATATAGGACAGTACATTCCTGATCTTTCCTTCATATTCACGCATGGTCCGGTCGTTTTTCTCGATCGCGTCCCATTTATTGACTACAATAATGATTCCCTTGCCGCGCTCATGCGCGATTCCGGCGATTTTGGCATCCTGCTCGGTTACACCTTCCACTGCGTCAATCACCATCAAAACAACATCTGCTCTTTCTACCGCGGTTACGGTCCGGATAATACTGTACCGTTCCAGCTCTTCCTTGATCTTGCTCTTTCTGCGAAGACCTGCTGTATCAATGAATACATACTCTTTTCCGTTATGAACAATCTCCGTATCAATAGCATCCCGTGTTGTCCCTGCAATATCCGATACAATGACACGGTTCTCCCCGAGAAGTTTATTGATGATGGAGGATTTTCCGACATTTGGTTTTCCGACAATGGCAACCCGCGGTCTTTCGTCCTCCTCCTCTTCTTTGTCTTTTTCCGGGAAATACGCGACAACTGCGTCCAGAAGGTCTCCGATTCCAAGCCTGGAGGATGCAGATACCGGATTCGGGTCTCCGATTCCAAGATTATAAAATTCGTAGACGTCCGGCATAAATTTGTCAAAATTATCTACCTTATTCACTGCAAGAATCACAGGCTTTTTCGCGCGGCGCAGCATATCTGCAACCTTGGAGTCTGCATCTACAAGCCCCTGTCTCACATCTGTAATAAAAATAATCACATCTGCCGTATCTATCGCAATCTGCGCCTGCTCCCGCATCTGTGAAAGGATAATATCCGAGCTGTCCGGCTCGATTCCTCCTGTATCAATCAATGTAAAGTCTCTGTCCAGCCAGGATACATCCGCATAAATACGGTCTCTTGTCACTCCCGGTGTGTCTTTGACAATCGAGATCATCTCCCCGGCCAGAACATTAAATAACGTAGACTTCCCGACATTCGGGCGTCCTACGATCGCAACTACTGGTTTACTCATCGTACCTCTCCTTTAAAACTGCATCGATAAAATCCTGTCCGCTTGATTTTACAATATCTATCTTCACTTGTAAAGTTTCTTCTAACTCCGAAACTGTCACATCGTCCAGGAAAACATCCTCTCCGCTTCTTAACATATTGCACGGAAGCAGAAGCCTGTCCCCAAGTTCCTGCCCTTTCAGCTGTTTGATCAGATCCTGTCCGGTAATCAGGCCGGACACGGTAATGCTTTCTCCGAAAAACTCATTGCGGATCTTATATAGATGAACATCCAGATTCGGACATTTTTCTTTCATCCGCCCGATGAACTCATTCAGATAATCATAGGCAAGCGCTCCGGTTGCAATCGACAGGGACATCTTCCGGTCTGTCGGACGGATTTTCTGAAAGCCTTCTTCAAATTCATTCTGAAGAAGCCGGATCATGCCGACCCCGTTTTCCAGCTGCAGATATCCATCGTACCTGCTCTCCTCCGGCATTTCGTATCCTGCCAGGATGTACCATTCATCTCCGGCATGGATGAAATGATATCCGTATTCCTGATATACTTTTTCCTGCCACCGGTGGATCGTATCCAGCACTTTTCTTGCATCTTCTCTCGTAAACGGCTCCAGCGGGTAAAGTCCGTCGCGGTACTTGCTCAGCCCTACCGGCACGACCGATACACTCTGCAGCTTCGGAAGATATGCTGTCAGATCCTGTATTGTCCGTTCCAGTTCCTGACCGTCATTTAATCCCTTACAGAGTACAATCTGTCCATTCATCGTAATTCCCGCCTCATAAAGGCGGTCCACCTTCTTCAATGCTTCTCCCGCAAACCGGTTATGAAGCATTTTGCATCGAAGTTCAGGATTTGTCGTATGGAAGGAAATATTGATCGGCTCCAGATGATAACGGGTGATCCGGTCAATATCATGGTCGCTCATATTTGTCAGCGTCACATAATTTCCCTGCAGAAAAGACAGTCTTGAATCGTCATCTTTGAAATACAGTGTTTCACGCATCCCCTTTGGCATCTGATCAATAAAACAGAAAACGCACTTGTTTCTGCAGGACCGGTACTCATCCATCAGACCCTGCTCAAAGGTCAGACCCAGATCCTCCTCATATTCTTTTTCTATCTCAAGTTCCCACTGCTCGCCGTCCGGCTTCTCAATCAGAACGAGAAGATTCTCATCATTGACATAGTAATGGTAATCAAAAACATCCTCGATTTCCTGACCGTTTATCAAAAGAAGCCTGTCCCCCGGTTCGATGCCCATCTCCCATGCAATACTTCCCTCTTCTACAGCCGAAACCAGATGTTCATGTCTTTTCCGCTGTTTTTCCATATCTCGTCTCCTTTTCCTCTTCATTTTCCTGCCTTTTTCATAATACTAAATTCCTTCCCAAAATGCAATTTTTTCTATTCCTTTCTTGCCATACCTATAAAAAAATGTTATAAATGGATTGAGATTACGGCTGATGCCGCGTCTTAATTCCATGTTTTCTTACATAGGAGGGTTTATGACAAATATAAAAATGTTAGAGCAGGTGCTTCCGACAGCTCCGCTTAAAATCGCCGCGCTCAAGAGCTGCGAAACTCTTGGGAAGAAGGTCAACGACCATATTGTCGGATTTCGCAAGGAATCCCTTAAAAAATATGTAGATTCCGCACTTTTCGCATCCTATAAATGCGAAAATTATCTCATAGAGCACAGTTGCCCGCGTTTCGGTTCTGGTGAGGCAAAAGGCGTTCTGGGCGAATCGGTCCGCGGAAAAGATCTTTTTGTCATGGTCGATGTCTGCAACTACAGTCTGACCTATACAGTGAACGGTCATCTGAACCACATGTCGCCGGACGATCATTATCAGGATCTGAAACGTATCATATCCGCAGCAAACGGCAAAGCTCACAGATTAAATGTCATCATGCCGTTTCTTTACGAAAGCCGCCAGCACAAACGTACCAAACGCGAATCTCTGGACTGTGCCCAGGCACTGGAGGAACTGGTTGACATGGGAGTATCCAACATTATCACCTTTGATGCCCATGACCCGCGTGTGCAGAACGCGATTCCTCTGAAAGGCTTTGACAACTTCAATCCGCCTTATCAGTTTATCAAAGCGCTTCTGAAAACGGAGCCTGACCTGAAGCTTGACAAGGATCATCTCATGATCATCAGCCCGGACGAGGGTGCGATGCATCGTGCAGTGTATTTTTCCAATGTTCTTGGCGTGGATATGGGAATGTTCTATAAAAGAAGAGATTACTCCACAATCGTAAATGGAAAAAATCCGATCGTTGCCCACGAATTTCTCGGTGATGACGTAAAGGGCAAGACTGCCATCATCGTAGATGACATGATCTCTTCCGGAGAAAGTATGCTGGATGTTGCAAAACAGATCAAAGATCGGGGCGCTTCCCGTGTATTTGTCTGCACTACATTCGGACTCTTTACCGACGGGCTTGAGAAATTTGACGACTATTACCGGACAGGCTATATAGATCGTCTGATTACAACGAATCTGACCTATCTGCCGCCGGAGATCTATGAACGTCCATACTTCATCGAAGCAGACATGAGCAAATTCCTGGCAATCATCATCGATTCCATGAATCATGATATCGCCATCAGTTCTGTACTGAATCCGACAGACAAGATTCATGCACTGATCGCAGGCCGGAATGCTTAGGGTTCCGGAACCGAAAGACAAAATTCTTAAAAACACAGCAGGAAAGAGACTTCTTCCCTGCTGTATTTTTATACCATACGTTCATCTTCAAAAAATGACAAATCCGACGGATAAATGATGCTCTCTCCGATTTCTTTCAGAAGGATAAGCCTCAGACTGTTTTTAAAGTTTTTCTTATCCCGCTTCATGGCTTCTTTCAGTTCTGAGAGGTGCACGCCGCAGGAAACCGGAAGTCCGTAGCTTTCCAGAATCTTTCGGATCTCCCCGGCCGTTCCTTCCCGGGTCAGTCCCAGTTCTTCCGAGATCCGTGTGATCTGATACATGCCGATCGCAACCGCTTCCCCATGACTTTCTCTTTCATATGCGAACCTCTGCTCTACTGCATGTGCCAGCGTATGACCGAAATTAAGCAGCATCCTCTCTCCGGTATCAAACTGGTCTTCCTCCACCACCTGACGTTTGATATCCACACATCTTGTAATTACTTCCGTCAGATAATCCGCAAGTCCGTCAAAACTTCCGGCCCGCCTGAGCAGCGCAAAAAGCTCTGCATCCTTGATGCAGCCATACTTGATGACTTCTCCCATTCCGTCATGGATGTAACGCTCCGGAAGTGTTTTCAGCACATCCGGATCAATCAGGACTTTCTTTGGCTGATAGAATGCCCCTACAAGATTTTTGCCTTCTTTCAGGTCAACTGCTACTTTTCCTCCGACAGAGGAATCCACCTGAGCCAGCAGGGAAGTCGGAATCTGTACGAATGGAATTCCCCTCAGATACGTTGCCGCCGCAAATCCGGCCAGGTCTCCGACAACACCTCCTCCGAGGGCAACGATCAGGTCGCTTCTGGAAATTCCCGCTTCTAACAGTTGTGCATACACTCCCGGAAGGACATCAATACTTTTGGACGCCTCCCCATGTGGAAGAATGACTGCACTGCACTCCCAGTATTCTTTCAGCTGTTCCAGAAGGCTCTCTCCGTAAAATGCGTAAACACTGTCGTCAGAGATCACCGCGATTTTCTTCCCCTGATAAATCTCCCGGATTTCTTTGGCCGCTCTTTTTAATAGTCCTCTTTCAATCAAAATACGGTAACTGTCTTTTCCCAGATTAACATTCAATTCCATTTCTTCCGCCTGCCTTCTTCTACCAAGTTTTTTCTACAATCGGTGCAATCTTTCGAAGCTGTTTTAAAAGTTCCGCATACTTCTCCGGCTTTAAGGACTGACCTCCGTCGCACAGCGCGCAGTCCGGATTATTATGTACTTCAATCATCAGCCCGTCTGTGCCTGCTGCTACCGCCGCCTTTGCCATCGTATCTACCAGCCACCATTTGCCCCCGGCATGGCTTGGATCCACAACAACCGGAAGATGGGTCATCTTTTTCAGTACCGGAATCGCCTGAAGATCCAGTGTGTTTCTTGTATAAGTCTCAAAAGTCCTGACGCCCCGTTCACAGAGAATGACATTTTCATTTCCGGACGCCATAATATATTCCGCAGACATAATCCATTCCTCATAGGTAGCATTTAATCCGCGTTTCAAAAGGATCGGACGTCTGGTCTTCCCGAGCTGTTTCAGTAGGTCAAAATTCTGCATGTTTCTCGCCCCGATCTGAATCAGATCCACCTTCTCATCGAAAATATCAAGGTATTCTGCGGACATCAGCTCTGTCACAATCGGAAGCCCCGTTACTTCCTTCGCCTTACAGAGCATCTCCAGTCCTTCCAGTCCAAGTCCCTGGAAGGAATACGGGCTTGTACGCGGCTTGAATGCCCCGCCTCTTAACAAATTGGCGCCTGCAGCTTTGACTGCCTTTGCCACTTCAATCACCTGTTCCTCGCTTTCCACTGAACACGGTCCGGCAATCATCGCCATGTTTCCGCCTCCCACCTGGACACCGGATACATCCACAATGGTGTCCTCCGGGTGGAATGCACGGTTTGCAAGTTTATAAGGCTCCTGCACGTGCATGACTTTATCTACACTTTTATCCACCTCAAACAGGCGCGGATCAATTCTGACGGTATCACCGATACATCCGATAATCGTCATCTCTTCTCCCCGGACGACATGAGCCTCCAGACCTTTTGCCTCTACCATTTTTATTACCCGGTTCAAATTTTCTTCTGTTGTTCTTGGTTTCAGTACAATAATCATATGCTTCTCCTCCTGCTTTCTCACACTTTTCCTGACTTTGAAAATCACCTTGCAAAGGAAGTGTCCTGATTCTATAGGGAGTCCAAAGATCTTTTCTATAGAATAAAAAAAGTCCTCTGATTTACTCAGAGGACGATACTGTCATCGTGGTTCCACCTCACTTTACAGCCATCTCACGATGACTGCCTCATCAGGTACGCTGTCTCCAGATATACCCTTGCAGATAACGGCTGCTGCCGGAAATGCCTACTAGTCTGTACATTCAGCACTCTACTCCAAGAGGAATTCAGTAACACTTTCTGTATCCCATTCCACCACGCGGGACTCTCTGTAACATTCCATGATACTTACTACTTCTTTTCTTCGTATTTTCAAAGCAGATCTATGAAGTTGTTTCCATATTACTTCACATCTGCAGGTTTGTCAATACTTATTTTCCTGCCTCCGAAGAATCCTTCTTCACCGTCAGAGTACCGTCCTTCACCTCGATCCGGACTTTTCCTTTCCATTCACTCTCAAGGGAACTTTCCAGTTCTCCGGAAAGTCTGATCCGGATCGGAAATTCTCCAGCCTCACTGCCGTCCGCATCGCATTCTACCTCGTAATCACCGCCTTCGTTCAGATCATCCAGCAGATCCTGAACACGGTATCCCGCCTCTTTGCTCAGCCATGCTTCCTTTTCTTTCGTTCCCGTTCCGTCTGCGAACTCTGCTCCGGCTGATAATTCCGGCAGATTTTCTCCCTGGTAAATTGTTTCAGACCGTGCAGTCAGTACAATCAGCGTTTCTTCGTTCCGGTTGAACTGCGGCATAACTTTCACCAAAAGGAAAATCAGCAGACAAAAAACGACACCGGCTGCAAAAGCGGCCGGTACGTTCCATTTATTTCGTATTCTTTTTGTATGAAACAAATTTTTTTTCGTCTTTTTTCCAACAGAAAGAATGTTTCTCTTCATTCGTATCTGACCTCGATTCCTATGTTATCCGTTACGATTATAGCGCACTTCTTTCCCGGATACAATGAAAGAGTTCTTAAATAAGAATGAAATTTCCCTTATATTTTCTTTCTTTTACAGAATGATACGCACTTTCAGGACATTCTCGATTTTGGAAAGTTCTTCCGCAATTCCGGAAGAATCCGTATCTTCAATATCGATCATCGTATAAGCAAAGCGTCCGCGGCTTTTGTTCGTCAAATCCGCGATGTTGATTCCTCTCTTTGCAAGAAGAGCCGTAAACTGGCCGATCATGTTCGGCACATTGTGATGAAGTACGGTAATTCTTGGATTTTTCCCTTTCTTTCCCATATCGCAGTTCGGAAAGTTTACGGAATTCATGATATTTCCGTTTTCCAGATACTCCCGGATCTCCCGGACAGCCATTCTGGCGCAGTTGTCCTCAGACTCTTCCGTGGAAGCACCCAGATGGGGAATAACGATGACATGATCTCTTCCTGCCAGCCCCGCTGTCGGAAAGTCTGTGACATATTTCCGTATGTGCCCGGTTTCCAGTGCCTCGATCAGATCTTCTTCCTTAACAAGAAGGTCTCTTGCAAAGTTCAGGAGAATTACACCGTCTTTCATCTGCCCTGCAGCCTCCCGGTCAATCATTCCTTTCGTGTCATCCAGTGCCGGGACATGAAGCGTAATATAATCACATTCCTGATAAATCGTCTCCAGATTTTTCACATGATGAATGTGGCGCGACAGATTCCACGCGGAATCCACCGACATATACGGATCGTATCCATATACTTCCATACCAAGATGAAGCGCCGCATTCGCCACCAGCACGCCAATGGCTCCAAGACCGATCACGCCAAGCTTCTTTCCTTCAATCTCCTGTCCGGCAAACATCTTTTTCTGCTTCTCCGCTGTCTTTGCGATATTCTCTTCTCCGGCATGGGCCTTCACCCACTCGATGCCTCCGATGATATCGCGGGACGCCAGAAGCATCCCCGCAATCACCAGCTCTTTCACCCCGTTTGCGTTCGCTCCCGGCGTATTAAAGACTACAATTCCTTTTTCCGCACAGTCTTCCAGCGGAATATTATTCACTCCTGCTCCTGCCCTTGCGATTGCTTTTAATTTCTCTGGAAAAACCGTTTCATGCAAGGATGCACTTCTCAGGAGAACCGCATCCGCCCCGGCCATCTCTTCTGTTCTCTGGTAGTCTTCCGAAAAGAGGGAAAGCCCTGCTTCCGAAATGGCGTTCAAACATTGATACTGATACATTACCGATTCTCCTTTTCAAATTTTTCCATAAATGATACAAGTGCCTCCACGCCTTCATATGGCATGGCATTATAGAGGCTGGCCCGCATGCCTCCAACGCTCCGGTGTCCTTTCAGATTGACCAGACCATGTTCTGCAGCCGCTGCCGTAAATCTGGCATCCAGATCTTTGTCGCCTGTCACAAATGGAACATTCATCAAAGAACGGTCTTTCTTCGCTACTGTGCCGGAAAACAGGCGGCTGTCATCCAGATATTCGTACAAAAGTGCCGCCTTTTTCTGGTTCTTCTTCTGAATTCCCGGAAGTCCTCCCTGATCCAGAAGCCACCGGAACACTTTCCCGCAGATATAAATTCCGTATGCAGGCGGCGTATTGTAAAGAGAACCTGCCTTGGCGTGGACATGGTACTGCATCATGGTCGGAGTTCCCGGAAGCACCTCTTCCCGGATCAGATCCTTCCGTATAATCACAATCGTCACACCCGCCGGTCCGATATTCTTCTGCACACCGCCGTACATGATGCCGTACTTTGTAATGTCCACAGGCTCAGACAGAAAGCAGGAGGAAACATCCGCTACAAGAGGGATGCCCTTCGTATCCGGAAGGGTATGAAACTTCGTTCCGTAGATCGTATTGTTCTCACAGATGTACACATAATCCGCATCCCCGGAAGCAGACAGCTCACTCAGATCCGGGATGCAGGAAAAATTCTGCTCCTCAGAGGAGGCTGCTGCTTTTGCCTCTCCGTACTTCTGCGCTTCCTTCCAGGCTTTCTTTGCCCACTGCCCGGTCAGAATATAGTCTGCCTTTTTGTGTTTCATGAGATTCATCGGAATCATTGCAAACTGCAGCGATGCCCCTCCCTGCAGAAACAGTACCTCATAGTCTTCCGGTATGTTTAAAAGTGTCCGGATGTCCTTCTCGGCATCCTGTATGATCGTTTCAAACGCCGCAGACCGGTGGCTCATCTCCATAACGGACATTCCGGTCCCCCTGTAATCCAGCATCTCCTTTGCGGCTTCCTGTAATACTTCCTCTGGCAGAACAGCCGGTCCCGCCGAAAAATTATATACTCTGCTCATACGATTCCTCCCTGTTTCCCGGCCAAACATTCCCCTTCGCCCGGCAGGTCGATTTTTAATTCTGTTTTGCTTTTTCTTTCAGATCTCCCTCATCAAATACCTGATCGATCGCTTCTCCCGGAGCAACCATCGGCCATACCTTCTCATCGCAGTCTATCTGACAGTCAATCAGAACCGGTCCGTCTGCGTTTCTTGCCTCCTCAAAGATCCGGACAAATTCTTCCCTTGTTGTGGCGCGGTATGCTTTCGCTCCCATCGCCTCGGCAAGTTTGACAAAGTCCACATTGTCATTGAGGATGGTAGCAGAATACCGTTTTCCATAGAACAGATCCTGCCACTGCCTCACCATTCCAAGTACGTGGTTATTCAGAATGACTTCGATAATCGGAATCTGATAACGTGCTGCTGTTGCAATCTCATTCATGTTCATCCGGAAACATCCGTCACCTGCAATATTAACCACACATTTTTCCGGTCTCGCACATTTCGCACCGATGGACGCCCCAAGTCCGTATCCCATCGTTCCGAGACCGCCGGATGTCAGAAGTGTTCTCGGCTTTGGATATTTATAATACTGTGCGGCCCACATCTGATTCTGTCCGACCTCTGTTACAATAACAGCATCTCCTTTCGTCTGCCGGTAAATTTCCTCTACGACAAACGGTCCGCTTAACACGTCCGGATGATAGGTCATCGGATATTTTGCCTTGTATGCTTCGATCGTCTGAATCCATTCACTGTGATTCTGCTGCTCCAGCATCTGATTCAGCTTTGAAAGTACCACCTTGACATCCCCGGTAATTCCATGCGTGATAACTACATTCTTATTCATTTCTGCCGGATCGATGTCAATCTGCAGAATTTTCGCCTTTGGCGCAAATTTCTCCGCATTTCCCGTGACACGGTCACTGAATCGTGCCCCCACTACAACAAGAAGGTCGCACTCACTGACTCCGTGATTCGATGTTTTTGTTCCATGCATGCCAAGCATTCCTGTGTAATATGGATCTGTTCCAGGAAACGCACCTTTTCCCATCAGAGTGTCCGCAACCGGCGCATCCACCTTTTTGACAAATTCAAACAGTTCTTCGTCCGCATCGGAGAGCACTGCGCCTCCACCCACGAAAATATATGGCTTTTTCGAGTTCTGGATCATCTCTACTGCCGTCTGAAGATCTTCTTCATTGACCTCTTCGTTTCTCTTTTGAGGTGTGATTTTTTTCGGCTCATATTCGGCAAGATTGGACGTTACATCCTTTGGAATGTCAATCAGTACGGGACCCGGACGGCCCTTACGTGCAATCCGGAACGCTTTCCGGATCGTATCAGCCAGTTTATTGACATCTTTTACAATATAATTATGTTTCGTAATCGGCATGGTGACTCCCGCAATATCGATTTCCTGGAAACTGTCCTTTCCAAGAAGGGATACTCCGACGTTGCAGGTGATTGCCACAACAGGAATAGAATCCATATAGGCAGTCGCAATACCTGTTACAAGATTTGTCGCCCCCGGTCCGCTTGTGGCCAGACATACACCGACTTTTCCCGTTGCCCTGGCATAACCGTCCGCCGCATGCGCCGCCCCCTGCTCATGGGAAGTCAGGATGTGACGGATCTCGTTCTGGTGCTTATACAGCGCATCATATACATTCAGAATCGCACCGCCCGGATATCCGAATACGGTATCCACACCCTGCTCTTTTAAACATTCTATTACAATTTCTGCTCCTGTAAGCTTCATTGCTCTTCTTCCTTTCGTCTAGTTTTTCGGAATCTCCAGGATCGCTCCTCTGTTTCCGCTTGTTACCATGGCTGCATACCGTGCCAGATAACCGGTCTTGACCTCCGGCTCTTTCGGCTGCCATGCCTTGCGTCTTTTTTCCAGCTCCTCTTCCGGAACATCCAGTTCCAGTTTCAGCCCCGGAATGTCAATCTTAATGATATCTCCCTCTTCTACAAGTGCAATCGGTCCGCCTACTGCCGCCTCCGGTGATACGTGTCCGATAGACGCGCCTCTGGATGCCCCTGAGAATCGTCCGTCTGTAATCAGGGCAACGCTGGATCCAAGTCCCATTCCCGCGATTGCGGATGTCGGATTGAGCATCTCCGGCATTCCCGGTCCGCCTTTTGGTCCGACATAGCGGATAACCACTACATCACCCGGATGAATCTCTCCGCCTTTGATTGCCTTGATTGCATCATCTTCGCAGTCAAAGACTCTGGCAGGTCCCTCATGAACCATCATTTCTTCTACTACCGCCGAACGTTTTACCACGCTTCCGTCCGGAGCAAGATTCCCTTTCAGAACGGCAAGGCCTCCCGTCTCACTATATGGGTGATCTACCGGTCTTATGACTTCCGGATTTTTATTGATACATCCTGCGATATTTTCTTTCACTGTTTTTCCGGTCACCGTCATGCAGTCTGTATAGAGAAGCCCTTTTTTGTCCAGCTCATTCATGACTGCGTAAACGCCGCCCGCCTCGTTAAGGTCCTCAATATATGTCGGTCCTGCCGGTGCCAGATGACAGAGGTTTGGTGTTTTCTCGCTGATTCCGTTTGCAAAATCAATCTCAAAATCCATTCCAATCTCATGGGCGATTGCCGGAAGGTGAAGCATACTGTTTGTGGAACATCCAAGGGCCATGTCCACTGTCAGGGCATTTAAAATGGCTTCCCTGGTCATAATGTCACGAGGACAGATATTTTTTCTCCAGAGCTCCATTACCTGCATACCCGCATGTTTTGCAAGACGGATTCTCTCGGAGTAAACTGCCGGGATGGTACCGTTGCCCTTTAAGCCCATTCCAAGCACCTCTGTCAGACAGTTCATACTGTTGGCCGTGTACATTCCGGAACAGGAACCGCATGTCGGGCAGACTTTACATTCAAACTCATCCAGCTCTTCTTCTGTAATCGTTCCAGCCGCATAAGCTCCAACCGCCTCAAACATGCTGGAAAGACTTCTCTTCTCTCCTTTCACATGTCCGGCAAGCATCGGGCCGCCGCTGACAAAAATGGTCGGAATATTGATCCGGGCCGCCGCCATCAGAAGACCCGGCACATTTTTATCACAGTTTGGAACCATGACAAGGGCATCAAACTGATGAGCCAGAGCCATCGCTTCCGTAGAGTCTGCAATCAGATCTCTCGTCACAAGAGAATACTTCATTCCGATATGTCCCATGGCGATCCCGTCACAGACTGCAATCGCCGGAAATACGATCGGGGTCCCTCCAGCCATGGCAACTCCCATTTTGACTGCTTCCACAATCTTATCGAGATTCATATGTCCCGGCACGATCTCATTATAAGAGCTTACAATTCCTACAAGCGGACGTTCCATCTCTTCTTTTGTCAGTCCCAGCGCATTCATCAGAGAACGATGCGGCGCCTGCTGGCTTCCTTTTGTTACAGTATCACTTCTCATCTTTCTTCCTCCTGTCCTTACTCTGTTTCTATAGTCATTATGCCTGAATTCTTTCACAGATCAGATCTCCCATTTCCTTTGTGCCGACCTGTGTACATCCTGCAGACATGATATCTCCTGTCCGGTATCCGTCTTTCAAAACCTGATCCACTGCCCTCTCTACCGCGTCCGCTTCCTTATCAAGATCAAAGGAGAAACGAAGCATCATTGCTGCGGAAAGGATTGTGGCAATCGGGTTTGCGATTCCCTTTCCTGCAATGTCCGGCGCGGATCCTCCGCTCGGCTCATACAGGCCGAATTTACTGTCATTAAGGCTTGCGCTTGCCAGCATTCCGATAGATCCAGTCACCATGCTGGCTTCATCGGATAAAATATCTCCAAACATATTCTCTGTCAGAATCACATCAAACTGCTTTGGATTTTTTACGATCTGCATCGCACAGTTATCAACAAGCATATGTTCCAGCGTCACGTCCGGATACTCTGCCGCCACCTCTTCTGTCACCTTTCTCCACAGTCTGGAGGAATCCAGAACATTTGCCTTATCCACACTTGTCACCTTGCGGGAACGTTTCCCGGCAATGTCAAATGCGCGCTTTGCAATCCTGCGGATTTCATTTTCATTATAGGAAAGTGTGTCCACCGCGGTCATGACACCATCCTTTTCTTCTGTCTTTCTTTCACCAAAATACAGTCCGCCCGTCAGTTCTCTCATAATCATAAAATCAAATCCGCCTTCGGTGAGCTCCGGTTTCAGAGGACATGCCCCTTCCAGTTCCTCATAGAGAACTGCCGGTCTTAAATTGGCGAAAAGGCCAAGCTCCTTACGAATCCGAAGCAGTCCTGCCTCCGGCCTTTTGGACGGTTCCAGCTGATACCATGAGGAAGTCTTTGCATCGCCTCCGATGGACCCCATCAGTACAGCGTCACATGCTTTTGCCTTTTCCACCGTCTCATCTGTAAGCGGCACTCCATGCACATCGATGGATGCGCCTCCCAGAAGAAGCTCCGTGTAATCACAGGTATGTCCGTATATCTCTCCTACTTTATCCAGAACCTTCATGGCCTCCGTGACAATTTCCGGGCCGATTCCGTCTCCTTTTATAATTCCTATGTTTAATTTCATTGCTATCCCTCCCAGAAAATCTGTTACAGAATATCATATAATATTTTTGTTTTTGTTTCAACCCTTTACCTCGTAAAAGTGCCTTTTCCACCCGTTTTCTCCATGAAAACCACCTGCCTGAGGCTTTTTTCAACAACAAAAAACAGATCCCTCTAAAACGGAATCTGCTTTTCTTTTCACTGACTTATCATTATTTTGTTTCACCTGCACCAGGCTTTTCTACCTGCATGATAGCAGCCTTCTGCATCGGAATACGACAGTTTTTATTATTTCCGAACTCTACGATCACATCTTCTTCTGTGATATCGATCACTACTCCGTAAAATCCACTTGTCGTCAGAACAGTATCTCCAACTTCCATATCAGCGATCATCGCCGCTACCCTCTTCTGCTCTTTCTTCTGCGGTCTCATCAGAATGAACCAGAGTCCGCCAAGAACAACTACATAAAAAAGGATCAAAAACAGCGGGTTTGAGAAAATGCCTCCGCTTGACTCTGTAAGTAACGTGTATTCCATCATTCTTTCCTCCTAATTTCTAGCTAAACACTATTGCTATCATACACAATTTTTCCCGTTTCATCAAGTACTTTTGGGAATTTTATCAGGTTTTATCCTTTCTGTCCCTGCGCCATTCCCTCAAGTTTCTGCTTTTTATATTCTTTGTAGCGGCCTTCTTCGATTGCGGCACGGATTTCTTCCATCATTGTATTGTAAAAATACAGGTTGTGAAGTACGCAGAACCGCATGCCGAGCATCTCCTTTGCTTTCAGAAGGTGACGGATATAGGCTCTGGAATATTTCCGGCATACCGGGCATCCGCAGCCTTCTTCAATCGGGCGGTCATCCAGTTCATATTTGGCATTGAAAAGGTTCAGTTTGCCATGATTCGTGTACACATGGCCGTGCCGGCCGTTTCGTGTCGGATAAACGCAGTCAAAAAAGTCAACGCCCCGGTCCACTGCCTCCAGAATATTTGCAGGGGTACCGACTCCCATCAGATACGTTGGTTTTTCAAGCGGCAGATAAGGAACAACGGCATCCAGAATCCGGTACATCTCCTCATGAGATTCTCCTACCGCAAGTCCTCCGATGGCATATCCCGGAAGATCAAGCTCTGCGATTTCCTGCGCATGTGCAATCCGGACATCCTCCAGAATTCCGCCCTGATTGATTCCGAACAGCAGCTGATGCGGATTGATCGTATCCGGAAGACTGTTCAGCCGCTCCATCTCGGCCTTACATCTGCGAAGCCACCGTGATGTTCTCGCGACAGAACGCTCAATATAATCCCGGTCTTTTGTACTGGCCGGGCATTCGTCAAACGCCATAGCAATGGTGGATGCCAGATTGGACTGGATCTGCATACTCTCCTCCGGTCCCATAAAAATCTTCTTCCCGTCAATGTGAGAATGGAAATGTACTCCTTCCTCCTTGATCTTCCTGAGGCCCGCAAGGGAAAACACCTGAAATCCGCCGGAATCCGTCAGAATCGGCTTGTCCCATACCATAAACTTATGCAGCCCTCCAAGTTTTTTTACTACCTCATCGCCCGGTCTTACGTGGAGATGATAGGTATTGGAAAGCTCCACCTGGGTTTTGATCTCTCTTAAGTCATCGGTGGACACTGCTCCTTTAATGGCGGCAGCCGTCCCCACATTCATAAACACCGGTGTTTCAACAACACCGTGTACCGTTGTAAAACGGCCCCTTTTTGCGAGGCCGTCTCTTTTTAACAATTCATACATGTTTTCTTTGCTCCGTTCTGAAATCTGGTTTAGAAATGACAGATGATCGGTGTCGTCTCATTGATCAGATCATAAAGCTTTGCCGCATCATCGTATTTCATATTGATACATCCGTGGGAACCATGGTTCAGGTACCAGTCCCCTCCGAATCGTGTCTGCCAGGACGCATCATGGAATCCGATGTCTCCATTGAAAGGCATCCAGAATGCCACCGGAGATTCATAGGAATACTCTCCGTTTGCAAGCAGTTCTCCACGAAGTACTGCATTCTTGGTCTTGTAAGTCAGGTCATAGCTTCCCTGCGGTGTGTCATCTTCTCCATTCGGAGTTCCACTGACAATATCACAGTTCATGATCACTTCTCCGTTCTGGAAAAACCAGAATTTCTGTGTCGTCAGATCCACTTCCGCGTAAGTGTCTCCGTAGTCATTGTCGTCTCCGTGATCCGCTCCTCTTCTGGACCATTTCGGCTCCCTTGAAACTTCTTCGCCGCTCTGAATATTCGCAACCAGAGCCGCATACTCGTCTTCCTGATTTAAATACCAGCCAAAGTCACCTCCGGATACCTGCACTGTATCTCCGCGGCCCGTCACAAATGTCCGCGTCGTTCCAACTGTATTATACTTTGTAGCAAGCTGCGCAATATAGGCATTCACCTGATCGGTATTGAATGTCACCTGCATATTCTCATCAACCGTCAGCCACTGGGAAATAAGCGTCTTATCTACTACTTCTGTCTTTGGTGACAGATCATATGTAATCTTGCTCTGGAGATACTTATTCATGGTATCAACCGCAGCCTGCACTTCCGGAGAATCTTTCGTGTAAGCCGGTGTGATATAGCATCCTTCCGTCTCCAGATTCATTTCCTGATTAAAGCCGCTTACGGACTCTTTTACCTTCTGAAGAAGCGTCTCCTGATTCACCTGGTTTCCGACTACTTCCTCCTGGATGACAAACTGGTTTCCGTCATATACCGGATGTGCATTTTCTGAGGCAGTCTGGCCTGCGGAAGTCACGCACTTCAGCATGGAAACAAACCCTGCCAGCTTTTCTTCATTATATTCGATTCCGACTTCCGTTGTGACATCGGATTTTGTCCACAGTGCCGTCGGCCAGAGAAATGGATTCTGCTCCTCCTTGACTTTCTCAAGAGCACCGCTCTCCTGATAGGAGATGTCAATATCTTTTCCGGAGATCGTCTCCGTTCCTCCGTCTTTTTCATTTAATGTCAACGTGTATCCGGCAACCTGCTCTGCCATATAATCCTCCGCATCATGAACGCTTCTGAGTGAAAAGCTGTTACCGTTGATCGTTGTTCCCGGATAGAAATGGCTCTGAAAAAAGATCACTCCGCCAAAATAGGCAACCGCTACAATTCCGACAATGCTGCCGCAGGTAATCGCGATCCGTTTCTTTGCCGCCTTGGATATCCGGCGTTTCTCTTTCTTTTTCCTTGGTCCCCGTCTATGTTTGATTCTCGTCTTTCTTGCTATTTCATTTTCACTGTCCATTGTATGATCCTGATCCGAAATCCGGAGTTCTTCTTCCGGAATATTTTCGTTTTTCTTCATTCAATATCTACCCCTTACTATTTTACCTTATACATCGCTATTATAATATGTCTATGTGGAAAAGTACAGTGAAAATTTGTTGAATCTTGTCGTATATCCTACTTACTTTTCGGCGTTTTCCCTCAAATTTCGATTGCAGTTTTTTCAGTGCTTCTATATAATAGATAGAAGTTTATTCAGATTATTTTGTATATTTGGAGGTATCATTATGGCAGGATCATCTTTTGGAACTCTTTTTCAGATTACAACATGGGGAGAATCCCACGGAGCCGGCATCGGTGTCGTAGTAGACGGCTGCCCGGCAGGGCTTGCACTCTCCCCTTCCGATATTCAGGCCTTTTTAAACCGCAGAAAACCGGGACAGAATGCTTACTCTACCATGCGCAAGGAAGCAGACGAAGTGGAAATCCTCTCCGGCGTGTTTGAGGGAAAGACAACCGGTACACCAATCTCCCTTCTCGTGCGGAATCAGGACCAGCGCTCCCATGACTATTCTCAGATCAAAGACTGTTACCGGCCCGGTCATGCGGATTATACCTTCGATGCAAAATACGGATTCCGGGATTACCGGGGCGGCGGACGTTCCTCGGGACGAGAAACGATCGGACGTGTTGCTGCCGGCGCCATTGCTTCTCTCCTTCTGAAAAATCTCGGCATCCAGGTTCAGGCATATACGAAAGCGATCGGTCCATACACCATCCCTGCTGATGAGTACGACTTTTCCGTTCTGAAAAGCAGTCCGCTTTGTATGCCTCATCTGGGATACTCTCAAAAAGCGGAAGAATATCTGCGTACCTGTATGGAAAACCAGGATTCCGCAGGAGGCATTATCGAATGTCAGATCGCGGGACTTCCTGCCGGCATCGGCGAACCGGTTTTTGACAAGCTGGACGCCCTCCTTGCCCACGCAGTTCTTTCCATCGGAGCTGTCAAAGGATTTGAAATCGGAGATGGCTTTGAAGCCGCCCGTTCAAACGGTTCCACAAACAATGACGCTTTCTGCCTGAAAGACGGACAGATCACCAAGAAGACAAATCATTCCGGCGGAACACTTGGAGGGATGAGTGACGGAAGCACTGTCATTTTCCGTGCGGCCATCAAGCCGACTCCTTCCATCTCCTCTCTGCAGCAGACGGTCAACTCCTCTATGGAAGAGGTTGACATCTCTGTCAAAGGAAGACATGATCCGATCATTGTTCCGCGGGCCGTTGTCGTTGTGGAATCCATGGCAGCGCTTACCACCGTGGATCTGCTGCTTCGGAACATGAGCGCCTCCATGGATCATCTTCTCCGGATTTACCGGTAATCTTACGCTCAAACGAGAGAAAGGAAGTCCTTTATGAAAAGAGAACTGACCTATATCATACAAGAAACGGACGGTACGGCTGCGCCGCTTACCGTCCAAAGCTTTCTGAAAAGCAGGGGATATTCTCATGCTGTCATCGTCTCCCTCAAAAAAACTCCGGAGGGAATTCTAAAAAACGGTGTCTGGGCACGAGCACACGATCCACTCCTGCCGGGCGACTGCCTTCAGGTGCGGATTGTCGAAGACAGTTCTTCCGATCATATTGTTCCGCGTCCGCTTCCGTTTCCGGTTGTATACGAGGATGAAGATCTTCTTGTCGTGAACAAACCGGCTGACATGCCGATTCATCCGTCTCAGGGAAATTACGAGAATACTCTCGCCAATGCTGCCGCCTGGTATTTCAAAGAAAAAGGGGAATCATTTGTGTACCGCTGTATCAACCGTCTGGACCGGGACACAACCGGACTTCTCATCCTTGCCAGGCATGCCTACAGCGCTGCCCTTCTTTCCCGGATGGTCTCTGCCCGCCAGATTAAGCGGGAGTATCTTGCAGTTGTCAGAGGCACTCCGGATGTTTCCGGAATCATCGATGCTCCAATCGGACGTAAAGAAGGATCTACCATCGAACGCCGGGTGGACTTTGAACACGGTGAACCGGCCCGTACCCATTATGAACTCCTTTACTCCGAGGGCGGATATTCCCTCGTCCGGCTCCGCCTTGACACAGGGCGTACCCATCAGATCCGTGTCCACATGAAATATCTTGGGCATCCTCTGCCCGGCGACTTTCTTTACTGTCCGGATTACACAAAAATAAAACGGCAGGCGCTTCACTCCTGCCGTCTCTCTTTTCTCCATCCTGTTACGGGGCATCCTCTTTCCTTTACCGCCCCGCTGCCGGATGATATGCGTTCTTTCTTCCCGTCTGTTTCTCTGAATACTCTTTAAAGATCATAGCATCCGCCTCCGATAAACTCCCGCAACAGGGAGTTTGCCGGAATCCTCTCTGTTCCGATCCCGAGAAAATAGTCCAGAAACTTCAAAAGCCGCTTGGCTTCATGGAATTCTTCCATTTCCGGTGTAATCTGAAATAACAGTGGTTCCACATACTGTTTTAATACCGCAAGTTCGTAAATCAGGGCCGAGTTAAACATGATGTCCGCTTCCTCCTGGAACGGGAAAATATTTCGCTCTTCCCCCCTTCTGACCGAATACCACATGGCAATTGTTCTTGCCGCGGAAGTGCCCCGGGTCCTTGCATCACGGACAATCCGGCGGATCAGACGTCCGTCCGTAGTCGGGATCCTGTTGTGTTCGTCTACATTCAGCTGTGTCAGCGCACTGATATAAATCTTAAACTTCCGCTCATTCGGAAGAGCTTTGGTAAGCTCTGGATTCAGGCAGTGAATTCCCTCAATCACAAGAATATCCCTGCTCTCCATTTTCAGCTTTTTCCCTTCGTATTTCCTCTGTCCCGTGATAAAATCAAAGGTCGGAATTTCCACCTCTTCGCCATGAAGCAGACGTCTCAGATCTTCATTAAACTGTTCTACGTCAATCGCTTCCAGGCACTCAAAGTCATAATTCCCTTTCTCGTCCTTTGGAGTGTGCTCCCGGTTGACAAAATAGTTGTCGACCGCAAGAGGATGAGGACGCAGGCCGTTTACCCTGAGCTGGACGGACAACCTGTGCGAAAAGGTCGTCTTTCCCGAAGAAGAAGGTCCTGCCACAAGCACAAACTTCACATCACCTCTTTTTGCGATCTGTTCCGCAATTTCAGCAATCTTCTTTTCCTGCTGTGCTTCCTGCACCAGTACCATGTTCTGAGCTCCCTCCCGCACAATTTCGCGGTTCAGATCGCCAACGGTTTCAATATCCTGGAGATCACCCCATTTCATGGATTCTTTCTGTACCTGAAACAACTTTTCCCGCACCTGTAAAGGCGGAACCCGTTCCGGATCCGACATTTTCGGCATCTGGATCACAAATCCTTCATCATACGGATAGAGTTCAAAATATTTCAGATATCCTGTGGACGGCACCATGTAGCCGTAGTTATAGTCCTCGAAAGCTCCCATCCTGTACAGGTTGACTCTGGAACTTCTCCGGTATTTGAACAATTCTTCTTTATCATACATACCATATTGATGAAACAGCTCAATCGCTTCATCCGTATGGAGATTCCGTTTTTCTATCGGAATATCAGCCTCTACGATCTTTCGCATCGTATCTTTAACACGGTTTAGAAATACCTCATCCAGACAGATATCCCCGTCAATCGTACAGTAATACCCCTGGTCCACCGAGTAATGAATCCGCACTTTTTGAATCTTATCATGTCCGGCTGTATCATAGACCGCCTTTACAAGCATCAGGCTCATACTTCTTTTGTAGGTCTTATACCCGATGTCCTCTCCGGTCGTGACAAGCCTGACCCTGCAATCTTTCCGGAGCGTTTTATACAGTTCTTTCAGTTTTCCGTCCTGAATCACAAGAACAACATCATTTTTGTACTCTTTCTGTCTGTCTTTTGCAATCTCAAGAAAAGTGGTTCCTTCCGGATACTGCTTTGTTTCTCCATTTTCAAATGTAACCGTATACTGTAGTACATCGTGCAAACTAACACCTTCTTTCCAGCCTTTATAAAATCACGGAATACGGCAAATGCTTCGGCATGGTAATCACTTCGATTCTGCCTTCCGTTTTATCCTCCAGATACTGTTTCATATCCTCCATAAACAGATATTCCAGTCCGTAGTGTCCCGCATCAAGCACTGCCATCCCCTGGGCATCGGCATCAATTCCGGTATGGTGACCGATATCTCCGCTCAGAAATACATCTGCACCTTTCAAAAGCGCTTCCTGCACTACACTTTCGCCCGATCCCGGACAGACCGCCACCGTTTTGACCGGCCTGTCTGCTCCAAAGCACCGAAGTTCCTCCAGGCCAAAACGTGTTCTGATTCTGGCCGCAAATTCAAGAAGGCTCTCCGGCTCTTTCAACGTTCCGGTCACGCCGATTCCACACGGAACCCCCAGCCATTCCCCGGTTTCCTCAAGCGGACCGGTCTCTTCCAGTCCGATTTTTTCTGCGGCAAGCATCCCCATCCTGCAGATATCGTAGTTCGTATGCATGGCATAGTAGGCCACGTCTGCCTGTATCAGCTTTAGAATTCTTCTTCCGATAAACGCTTCATCCGTAATCCGCTTCACAGCCCGGAACAGAAGCGGATGATGAGAAAGGATCATATCCGCCTTGATTTCCAGTGCCGTCTCCACGGCAGCATCATCGACATCAACCGTAATCAGGACCTTTTGGACCTCCTTTTCTTCTCTTCCAAGTATGAGACCGCTGTTATCCCAGTCAAGCGCATAACTCTCCGGTGCAGCCTCCACCAAAATATTTCGGATTTCTTTTACCTTCATCTTGCCTCTCCTTTTACCGGTACCTGCCTTCTGCTGCATACAGCTGCTTCAGTTCTTTTTCTATCTCTATGATCCGGGCTTTGGAACTTTCCGACGGATCCTGGCTCTTCCTCAGATTCTCCAGAATGTTCGTCCGGATCCGGATTTCCCGTTTCAGAAAATCATGGAGAACCGGATGTTTCTCTTTCAGAAGAACTCTTCCATACTCATATTCCTCTTCCGTGTACGGGAACTGCTCCCTCTTCCCCGGAACAGCCTTCATCATCGGGTAGTATTTTCCATCCTCATATATCATATTCTCATACTCAATGGAAAATCCGTTTTCAATCAGAAACCGGCGGACTTTCCCGATCTCCGACTGCGGCTGGAGAATACATTCTTTCAGCGAAGCCGTCGTTTCCGGACAGGCCGACAAAATCTGTATAATAAGAGCGCCGCCCATTCCGGCGGCGATCATACTGTCTGCTTCCTGGATGCTCAGTTCTTTGAGTCCATCTGATCTTCTTGTCCCGATTTGCTCTTCAAGCCCATATTCTCCGATATGTTCTCTGGCACGCTGGAGCGGCCCTTCGTTAACATCCATCGCAACCGCGGATGGAATCCGTCCGTTTTGCACCAGCCAGATCGGGACATACGCGTGATCCGTCCCGATGTCTGCCACTCTGTATCCGGGCGTCACCAGCTCGGCGACCGCCCGAAGTCTCTTTGATAATTCCATGCTCCGCTCCTAATCCAGATAGTCTCTTAATTTACGGCTGCGGCTTGGATGGCGCAGTTTTCTCAGTGCCTTGGCCTCAATCTGACGGATACGTTCTCTTGTAACATCAAACTCTTTACCGACTTCCTCCAGTGTCCTTGCCCGGCCGTCGTTCATTCCAAAACGCAGTCTTAAGACCTTCTGTTCTCTGTCTGTCAGTGTATCCAGCACTTCATTGAGCTGTTCCTTTAACAGTGTGGCGGCAGCAGCTTCCGCCGGAACCGGCACATTATCATCCTGAATGAAATCACCAAGATGGCTGTCCTCTTCTTCCCCGATCGGTGTCTCCAGAGACACCGGTTCCTGTGAAATCTTCAAAATCTCTCTGACACGGTCCACAGGCATGTCCAGTTCTTTTGCAATCTCTTCCGGAAGCGGCTCTCTTCCGAGCTCCTGAAGGAGCTGTCTGGATACCCGGATCAGTTTGTTGATCGTCTCCACCATATGAACAGGAATACGGATCGTTCTCGCCTGGTCCGCAATCGCTCTCGTAATTGCCTGACGGATCCACCAGGTCGCATAGGTACTGAACTTAAATCCCTTCTGGTAATCAAACTTCTCAACCGCCTTGATCAGACCAAGATTACCTTCCTGAATCAGATCCAGAAAGAGCATTCCCCGCCCGACATAGCGCTTTGCAATGCTGACTACAAGACGGAGGTTCGCCTCTGCCAGTCTCTTTTTGGCACTCTCATCGCCTTCCGCCATTCTTTTGGCCAGATCAATCTCTTCTTCTGCACTTAAAAGAGGAACCTTTCCGATTTCTTTCAAGTACATACGCACCGGATCCTCAATGCTGATCCCGTCCGGCACAGACAGATCGATCTTTTCCATATCGACCTCTTCCTCTTCTTCTGCAAGAATCAGATCGTCAATATCTGCGTCCAGGTCATCATCATTTCCAATACGCAGCACATCGATGTTCATTGCCTCCAGATACTCATACACCTTTTCCATCTGCTCTGAAGATAATTCCAGATCAGCCAGAAAATCACTGATCTCCTGAATTTCCAGAACTTTCTTTTTCTTTTTTCCAAGTTCGACCAGCTCTTTCAGCTTTTCCTCAAATTTTGCTACGTTTTCTTCCATGCTTTTGTCCATCCTCTCATCGCTTGTTCTATACTTTTATTTTATGGATATCTGCATCTGATACAGTTTCTGCAGATCCTTTTTGGCTTCCATGAGCTTCTGAAGACCTTTGATATCCGTCGGGTCCAGCGCTCTTCCCGCTTCTTCAATACTGTGGTTTTTCACCTTGATCACCGTCTCTTTGAGAGCCTTTTCCTGCTCCTCTTTCGTGGATAGCTCACGAATCTTTGTATGAAACAGTGATGCGGCCTCCCGATGCTCTTCCTCATCCGTAAAGTGATTCAAAATGCGGGCAGGATTGAGATCTCCCTCTTCATACTGCTCATAAAGCAGTGAGGCAACTTCCTTATACAGGCTTCCGGTGAAATCGTCCGGTGTAATGTAATTCTTCACCTGAGAAAATACTGTCATATCATCAATCATCCAGGTCAGAAGGATCTTCTGGGACTTCAGATTTCCGTCTTCCTTCTCCTTGACAGCCGCAGTCTGCTTCGGCCGTCTGGCCGGTGCTGCCAGCCCCTTCTCTATAGCCGTCTTTGCCACCAGCTTTTTCAGATCCTCAAAGGCTACTTTATATGCTCTGGCAACCGCCTCGGTATAATTATCCCTTTCAATCTGCTCTTCAAATTCTCCAAGTCTTGCCGCTGCCTCTTTCATGAAACCGGTCTTACCTTCCGGGGAATTCATGTCATACTGACGTTCCAGCACCTCCAGACTGTACATAAACCCGTTTCTGGCTTTGCTGATCCGCTCTTCAAAAGCCGCCGCACCCAGATTTTTGATAAACTCGTCCGGATCCTTATACGGATCCATCCGGATCACTTTCGCCGTAATGCCCGCCTCTTTCAGAATCGGCATCGCTCTCAGGGCTGCCTTCGTTCCTGCCTCATCGCTGTCATAAGTCAGATATACTTCCTGAACGTACCGCTTAATTAAAGATGCATGTCCAGGTGTAAATGCAGTCCCGAGGGAGGCAACTGCATTGGTAAATCCTGCCTGATGAAGCGCAATCACATCCATATACCCTTCGCACAGCAGAAAATAAGGCTTTCTGGAACTTCTTGCACGGTTCAGCCCGTAAAGATTTCTGCTTTTATCAAAAATCGGAGTCTCAGGGGAGTTCAGATATTTCGGTTTCCCGTCACCCATGACACGGCCGCCGAATCCAATAACACGGCTGTTTGCGTCCATGATCGGAAACATCACACGATTCCAGAATTTATCATGAATTCCTTGTTTCTCATCGACACTTGCAAGCCCGGACTGCACGATCAGCTCATCCGAATAGCCCTTCAACTTCAGGAATCTGCTCAGATCATCGCTGTATTTATTTGCATATCCGAGCCCGAAGTGCACGATGGTCTCCTCTGTCAATGCTCTGTCGGTCAGATATTGATAGGCCTGCCGCCCTTTTTCCGACTTCAGCTGTGCAAAATAATATTTTGCTGCAAGCTTGTTGATCGCAAGAAGCGTCTCTCTTAAATCTGCTCTTTCTTTTGCCTCTTTGGAATACTGTTCCTTCGGCAGCTCCACTCCCGCTCTGTCCGCAAGATAACGGAGCGCCTCGGTAAACGAATAGTGCTCATATTCCATCAAGAATGTAAACACATTTCCTCCTGCCCCGCAGCCAAAGCAGTAGTACATCTGCTTGTCCCGGCTGACAGAAAAGGACGGGGATTTTTCATTGTGAAACGGACAAAGTCCAAAATAAGAATTTCCTTTTTTCTGCAGTCTTACATAAGAAGAAATCACGTCTATAATATCGTTTTTCATTCTTACTTCTTCTATCACGTCTTCTGAATAATACACGTCTTTCCCTTCCTTCTTGCCTGTGTACATTCTCCTACAAATTATATATTCGACAAAAGATGTTGATTTCCTTTTTCTTTTTTTAATTTTTTCAAAAAAGCGATGAAAGACTGTTTTTTATTTCTCTTTTTCTTCAGAAAGCCGCCTGCGGATTGCTTCTACTACCGTCTCAAGCACTTTGATTCTCGCATAGTACTTATCATTTCCTTCTACAATAATCCAAGGTGCAGACGGGGTTGATGTTTTCACGAGCATCTCTTCAACAGCTCTTTCATATAGATCCCATTTTTCCCGGTTTCTCCAGTCTTCGTCCGTAATCTTCCACTGTTTCGCCGGATTTGCCTGGCGTTCTTTAAATCTCCGCTCCTGTTCGTCTTTATCGATCTGCATCCAGAATTTCATTACAATCGCGCCGGAATCCGCAAGCTGTTCTTCCATATCATTCATTTCCTTATAGGCACGTTTCCACTCCTGCTTTGTGCAGAATCCTTCAATCCGTTCCACCATCACCCGTCCGTACCAGGTCCGGTCAAAAATGGTAATATGTCCTTTCTTCGGCATCTTAATCCAGAATCTCCACAGGTAATGATGCTTTTTCTCCCAGTCGTTCGGAGCTGCCGTCGGAATCACGACATATCCCCTCGGATCAAGTGCCTGAGTCAGCCTCTTGATGGCACCGCCCTTTCCTCCGGCGTCCCACCCTTCAAATCCGAGGATCATCGGAATTCTTCTGCGGTACAACTCCCCATGAAGTTTTGTCAGTTCTTTCTGAAGCTTTTTCTTTTTCTTCTCATATTCTTCTCTTGTGTAGGACAGGGACAAATCAGCTTTATTCAATACAGACTCTACCGGCTTTTCATCCAGTTCCGATGCTTTTTCTTCTTCCTCCGGCTTCCGTTCCACCGCAGCTTCCAGAGCCTTGATCACCGTCTTGTAAATCTTGACGGCAGCATATCTCTTATCCGTTGCCTCCACGATCGTCCAAGGAGCAAAGTCCGTATCCGTCTTTGCCAGCATCTCTTCGTTCACCTGGAGATATGCATCATATTCCTCGTTTCTGCGCCAGTCATTTCCTGTCACTCTCCATTCACTTTCTCTGGAAGATGTCAGCTTTTCAAACCGCTTTTTCTGCTCCCTTTTACTGATATAAAGGAAAAGTTTAATAATCACCATACCGTCATCAGTCAGTTCTTTTTCAAAATTCTGGATAGTATGGTATGCTTTGGCGACTTCCCCTTTGGACATCTGATTTTCAAACCGCTCCCCAAGCACCTTCCGGTACCAGCTCGTGTCAAAAATAGATATCTTGCCCCGCTCCGGGATCTTCGTCCAGAAACGCTTCATGTAAGGATAGAACTTTTCTTCTTCTGTTTCTTTTTTGACTGCAAATACTTCAAAGCCCCGCGGGTCTAATGCCTGGATCAGCTTGCCGATCTGCACTCCTTTTCCAGACGCATCCAGGCCTTCAAATACTATCATCACCGGAATTTTGGCACTCTGGCAGGCTCTCTGCAGTTCCCCAAGCCTGATCGAAAGTGTCTGAATCTCTTCTTTGTATTCCGGTTTCTTCATTTTTTTCGACAAGTCAATTTTCTCTAACATCGTCCTTCCTCCTCATGCTACAAAATAATTATATTTTTTTGTTGACATTCCTTCTGATCTGTAGTAATATATCTTTCGGACGGTCGAAAGACAGTCACATGCGGAAGTGTCGGAACTGGCAGACGAGCAAGACTAAGGATCTTGTGACTATTGCAGTCGTGTGGGTTCAAGTCCCATCTTCCGCATCTTGAAAGCAGAGTGCTGCAGGTCAGGCTCTGCTTTTTTGATCAGAATGTGTTATTTTCTATTATAGCACGATCTGATGATAAATTGTATCTATTGATTAAAAAATATACATTTTTCAATTATTTTTAATTTTTATATTGACATTTTCTTTTACTTGTAGTAATATAATTTACGGACAGCCGATAAGGCAGTCACATGCGGAAGTGTCGGAACTGGCAGACGAGCAAGACTAAGGATCTTGTGACTATTGCAGTCGTGTGGGTTCAAGTCCCATCTTCCGCATTTTTCATTATTCAGCTGAAATCCTCATTTTATGCAGGATTTCAGCTTTTTCTTTTTGAATAAAGGAAGGATTTTTAGCTTCCACTCTTTCCGCACTCCAAAACAAAAAAAGCAGAAAGAAATCTTTTTTTCTTTCCGCTTGTCTTTTCGCTTCTTTCTTTATTATTATGACAGGCTTCTGACGTACGCTGCCGCCCAAATCGCAGCAACCGCCCCGTCACTTACCGCTGTGGCCGCCTGTCGTACAAGTTTGACACAGATATCCCCCGCCGCATATACCCCCGGCAGATTCGTCTCCTGTTTTTCATTGGTTACAAGATACCCGTCTTTTTTCTCCAGTTCCGGATAGAGCGATGTATTCGGCGTTGAACCAGCATAGATATAGACCGCACATCCCGGCGCCTCAATCCACTCCTGCTCTTTCGTATGTTCATCTTCAATAACAATTCGATCCGCCTGCCCCTCTCCTTCAATCCGGGACAGTCTGCTGTGAAGGCGCACCTCCATATTCGCCGTCCGTTTTACTTTCTCTGTAAATTCCGGAATTGCTCCCAGCGTATCTTCAAAGTGGATAATCGTTACTTTAGAAGCAAATTTCGAAAGAAAAAGCGCTTCTTTCACCGCTCCGTCTGCTCCGCCCACAACAAATGCTTCTCTGCCTTCGTACTTCTTTGCATCTTTTGCCGGATTCAGCCCTGTTCCACGTCCCGCAAATGTATCTTCTCCCGGAATACCAAGCTTTCTTGGAGTCGTTCCTGCTGCAATGATTACCGCCTTCGCTTCGTATGTCGTTCCTTCTGTCACGATCCGTTTTACCTCTCCGGAAAAATCTGCTTCTACTACTTTTTCCATTGCAATTTCGATTCCCGCACGTTCGGCCTGTTCCTTCAATCTGAGGGAAAAACTCTCACCTGTTTCGTCCGCAAGAATTCCTGCATAATGAGTGACAGTCGACACACTTCCAAGAAGTCCTCCTACCTTTTTCTGTTCTAAGACAATGGTCTTTAACCCTCTGCTTGCGGCATATACTGCACTGCTGATTCCTGCCGGCCCCGCTCCAATGACACAAATATCGTACATTCTATTTCCTCCGCTTCTATTTTCTTTTCAGTGATGATCATAACACAGAGTTTCAATAAAGAAAAATGATATATTCTTATTATTTCATAATTTCAGTTTATTATTCATATCCTGCAAGCCGGATACAGCCAGTCTCGGAACCACATTTTCAGGCATCAAAAAAACAGAGGAGGTTTCCTCTGTTTTTCCAGTTCTATCTTAAGCCTGATTTGCTTTTGCAAGTTCTGCTAATGCTGTAAATCCTTCCGCATCGTTGATTGCCATATCCGCAAGGATCTTTCTGTTGATCTCTACACCTGCAACCTTTAATCCATGCATCATCTTGCTGTAGGATAATCCGTTCATTCTTGCTGCCGCGTTGATACGAGCGATCCAGAGCTGACGCATCTGACGTTTTCTCTGCTTACGTCCTGCGTAGGAGCTTGCAAGAGCTCTCATAACAGACTGTTTTGCAACTCTGTACTGTTTGGAACGTGCTCCTCTGTATCCTTTCGCCAGTTTTAATACTCTATTATGTTTCTTCTTTGCGTTCATTCCGCCTTTAATTCTTGCCATGTCTTACTCCTCCTTCTATTCTTCCAACTCTTATAAGTATGGTAATACTTTCTTCATGTTCTTTACATTTGTAGAATCAGTAATGATAGATTTTCTAAGATTTCTTTTTCTCTTAGTAGATTTCTTTGTTAAGATATGGCTCTTGTAAGCTTTATTTCTCTTTAACTGTCCTGTTGCTGTTTTTTTAAAGCGCTTTGCAGCTGCTCTATTTGTTTTAATTTTTGGCATAATAATGATCCTCCTTAAATTATAAAATTTATTTTTAACGTTTTTCAGTTAAAACCATGCTCATGCTTCTTCCTTCCAGCTTTGCCGGCTTTTCTACAACCGCAATCTCTTTCAGGTGTTCCGCAAAATCATCCAGAATATGTTTGCTCTGCTGCATATGAGCCATTTCACGTCCGCGGAAACGAAGTGTAACTTTTACCTTATTCCCTTTCTGGATAAACTTCCTTGCATTGTTTACTTTCGTGTTCAAGTCATTCGTATCAATATTTGGAGATAATCGAACTTCTTTTACATCTACAGTCTTCTGCTTTTTCTTTGCCTCTTTTTCTTTTCTTGTCTGCTCGTATTTGTATTTGCCGTAATCGATAATCTTGCATACCGGCGGCTTTGCTGTTGGAGCAATCTTCACGAGATCAAGCTCGGCTTCCTGCGCGATCTTCTGCGCTTCTCTTGCAGACATAATTCCTAATTGTTCTCCATCCTGTCCGATCAGCCGCACTTCTCTGTCGCGGATCTGTTCGTTAATCATTAAATCGCTAATTGTTGTACACCTCCATGTTTGAATACTCATTCCTTGCCATAAAAAAATGGATAGCACAGACTATCCACATGATCTATCTTTACAAACCGGGCTCTCTGATATAAAATATAGAGATAACGATTGTAATTCTATATCAAACCATCAGTCACTCTTTCGTGCTGCGGTGAGAGTGGATACTCTGCTTTCTTTTCACACAGCTGTTATTCTAGCACAGCTTTCTTTTTCTGTCAAATACTTTTTTTTGGAAATCTGATCTTTCTATTTTTCTCTTGTTTTTTACACGTCTCTGTGACATAATATACACACTCACTTTAAAGTGATAAAAAAATAAATTGTTGGGAATTTGGGGGTACAAATGAAAGAAAGAAGTAATTTTTCCAGCAGGCTCGGCTTTGTTCTTGCTGCGGCCGGATCTGCTGTAGGTCTTGGGAATATCTGGCGTTTTCCCTATCTGGCAGCACAATACGGCGGGGGAACTTTCCTTCTGGTTTATCTGATTCTTACTGTCACTTTTGGTTTTTCTCTGATGCTTGCTGAAATCGCCATCGGACGAAAAACCGGATTAAGCGCCATTGGTGCATTCAAAAAACTGGATCATCGTTTTGGGTTTCTCGGAATTCTGGCATCCCTTGTGCCGATCATCATCTTTCCTTATTATTCCGTAATCGGCGGATGGGTTACAAAATATCTTGCAGTCTTTTTGACAGGAGGAGGAAAGTCAGCTGCAGCCGATACCTATTATACTGATTTTATCGCTTCTCCTGTCGAGCCGCTGGGCTGGTTTTTTCTTTTTCTCGCCGCCACAGCTGTTATTGTCCTTCTGGGCGTGGAAAAAGGAATCGAAAAGGTCAGCAAGTTTATGATGCCTGTACTCGTAATCCTGACAGTCGGAATTGCGGTATACTGCATCACACTGCCAGGAGCCGGTGAAGGTGTCGCCTACTATCTGAAACCGAACCTGAAAGATTTTTCAACCAAAACCGTCCTCGCTGCCATGGGACAGCTGTTTTACTCCATGTCCCTTGCCATGGGAATCATGGTAACATATGGCTCCTACATGCAGAAAGACAATAACCTGGAATCTTCCGTACGGCAGATCGAAATTTTTGACACCGGCTTTGCGTTTCTTGCCGGTCTCATGATTATCCCTGCTGTATTCGTCTTTTCCGGCAAGGACGCTCTTCAGACAGGTCCCGGCCTGATGTTTGTCACACTTCCAAAAGTATTTGCAAACATGCCTTTCGGAGAGTTGATCGGAGCTGTATTTTTCCTCCTTGTATTGTTTGCCGCACTGACTTCTTCCATCTCCCTGATGGAAACGATTGTCTCGATTATCTGCGACAGACTGCACTGGACCCGGAAACGTTCAGCGCTTACCGTAGCCGTATGCGCACTGATTCTCGGCGCTCCTTCTTCTATGGGATTTGGGCCGTTAAGCTTCGTCAAAATTCTGAATCTTTCGATTCTGGACTTCATGGATTTTATCAGCAACAGCGTGATGATGCCTGTTGTAGCCTTTTTCACCTGCATTTTTGTAGGTTTCTTTATCAAACCGGAGGCTATCGGCGAAGAAGTACGTCTGAGCAGCAGAACATTCAAAAGCGAAAAGCTTTTCTCTGTCATGATTAAATGGATCGCTCCGCTTTTCCTTGTCGCAATCCTGCTAAGCTCCGTATTTCACTGGGTATAGTTTAAAAAGAGTTCTTTGGCGGGCACAGTATTATTCGATACTGTGCCCGCTTTTTTGCATACTTTTTCTCCATTTCGGAAAAACTCCATACTGAAACAGGAAAAACGGAGGAACAGTCTAATGAAGATTTCCAAGATGATACAGGAAAATATTTCTTATATTAATGAAATCCTTCCGGTAAAAGAAAGCTTTGACATTATAGAACGCGATATGATCATCGGCGGACGTGAAAGCTGCTTTTTCTTTATCGACGGATTTATGAAAGATGAAGTCATGTCCAAAGTTATGGATACGCTCTTTAAACTCACACCGGAAGAAATGCCGAAAACGGCGACCGAGCTTTCCAGAACAATGATCTCGTATGTAGAAATCGATACTTTTTCAGAATATGATGAAATTATAAAGAATATTTTATCCGGAGTCTCCTGTCTTTTTGTAGACGGCTTTGAATCCTGCATTGCCATTGACTGCAGAACCTACCCTTCCAGAAGTGTGGACGAACCAGCACAGGACAAATCACTCCGGGGATCCAGAGATGGATTTGTAGAAACAATTGTCTTTAACACCGCATTAATGAGAAGAAGGATTCGCGATCCGCATCTGACTATGAAAATGACGGAAATCGGGAAGTCTTCCCGGACAGATGTCGCTCTTTGCTATATGTCTGACCGGGTAGATCAGAACCTGCTTTCACTTCTTACACAAAAACTGGAAGCAATGCAGGAAGAAGATCTGAAAATGAATCAGCAGAGTCTTGCCGAGCTTCTCTTTAAAAGAAAGTGGTATAATCCATTTCCGAAGTTCAAGTATACAGAGCGTCCGGATACTGCTGCCGCCTGTCTTCTGGAGGGAAAAATCATTCTGCTTGTAGATACCTCTCCTTCCGCGATGATTCTGCCGACATCTATCTTTGATATGATCGAGGAGGCAAACGATTATTATTTTCCAACACTGACCGGGATTTATCTGAAGATTTCCCGCGGTCTGATTACTCTGATGACCATTTTTCTCACGCCACTTTTCCTGCTTTTTATGCAGAATCCGCAGTGGATACCGGAAATTTTCGATTTTGTGCTTGTGAGGTCTACTGTAAATATCCCCTTGTACTTTCAGCTTCTGCTGCTGGAGCTTTCCATTGACGGACTGCGGCTGGCAGCTCTCAACACCCCCAGCATGCTCAGTACTCCTCTCAGTGTTATCGCCGGTATTGTGATGGGGGAATTTTCCGTTCAATCCGGATGGTTTAATTCCGAAATCATGCTTTACATGGCCTTTGTTGCTGTGGCAAACTATACCCAGCCCAATTTTGAACTGGGGTATGCATTAAAATTCATGCGTCTTCTTCTTCTCACGCTCACGGCCTTATTTGACTGGATCGGTTTTGCGGCGGGGTGCATCATTATCGTGTGTTCCATCTGTTTTAACCGTACGGTTTCCGGACGAAGCTATCTGAATATCCGCAGGAATTAAATTACAGCCTCCAGCATAAAATCTTTTGCTTCATGCCTTGAAAAATGGTATGATAAGTAAAAAGCAGGATGAGGAGGTTACAGCAATGAGAGAGTTTGTTATTACTACGGACAGCACCGTCGATCTTCCAAAAGAATGGCTGGAAGAGCGTAATATTCCGACGCTGAAATTATCATATACCATTGACGGCGAAACCTATCCGGATATGGAGGGGATTTCAAAAAAAGAATTTTTTGACCGCATCAGAAGAGGTTCTCTTCCGACTACGTCCCAGGTGACACCAGGTCAGGCAAGGGAACTGTTTGAACCTATCATAAAAGAAGGCAAAGATATTATCCACATCGGATTTTCTTCCGGATTAAGCGGAAGCCTGAACAGTGAACGGATGGCCGCGCAGGATCTGATGGAAGACTATCCTGAAGCACGGATCACCGTGATCGATTCTCTTTGTGCATGTCTTGGTGAAGCACTGCTTCTCTACTATGTTCTGAAGCTTAAAAAAGAAGGGAAAACTTACGATGAGATCGTGACCTGGGCAGAGGAGAACAAGCTTCACGTCTGCCACAATGTTACAGTGGATGATCTGAACCATCTGCACCGGGGAGGCCGTGTTTCCAAAGCTACCGCCGTCCTTGGAACCATGGTAAAGATCAAGCCTATGATCCACATGGACAATGAAGGAAAACTCAGTGTCATCGGAAAAGAACGGGGACGCAAGCGCTCCCTGCACAAGATCGTCGATATCATGGAGGAGCAGATGAAGGGCTGGGACAATGAAATTGTCATGATCACACATGGGGATTGCGAGGAAGATGCCCAATATGTCGCCGGTCTGATCCGGGAAAAATACGGAATCGATAACATTCTGATCAATGTGATCGGAACTGTCATCGGAAGCCATACCGGCCCTGGCGTTGTTGCCACGTTCTGTATGGGAAATAAAAGATAAGATTTACAGGACTCTGCATTCATGCAGAGTCCTTTTTCGGGCACATTTTCTCAATCTATCTTCTGTTTATTCTCAGGAAAATCCCCTTCTTCTATTGACATCTTTTCATTTCTTTTGTAATATAACAGTGATATATAGCAGTGTTATATAGAAGGGGATCCGCATGAATGAAACAAAACCAGACACATTGCAGGCTATCCTGACAGCAGCAATGGACGAATTCCTGGAAAAGGGATTTCAATCAGCTTCTCTTAGGAATATCGTGAAACAGGCTGGTGTAACCACCGGAGCCTTTTACGGATATTTTTCCAGTAAGGAAGCTCTGTTCGAAGCTCTCGTCGGAGAACAGTATGAGTATTTCATGAACTGTTTCTGCAGCGCTCAACAGGAATTCGCTTCTCTTCCGGCGGAAGCTCAGCCTGACCAGGTAGGCATCACGTCCGGCTCATGTATGCGCGAGATGCTTTTGTATGCCTATTCTCATCTGAAGGAGTTCAAATTGATTCTCTGTCATTCCACAGGCACACGCTTTGCCGGTATGATTGATGAAATGGTAAGAATCGAGCTTCAGGCGACTCATGACTATCTGAATGTGCTGAAGTCACTTGGAAGACCCGCACCGCCGATTGATGAGCATCTGGAACACATCCTTGTGACCGGAATGTTTAATGCTTTTTTTGAGCTTATTATCCATGAAATGCCGCTTCCAAAAGCGGAAAACTATCTCGAAGAGATGCGGGAATTTTATACTGCAGGATGGCTGAAGATTATGGGGCAGTAAGCCCTGTAATTTTTATCCAGAGGTTAGTTTGTGCTAACTTTTTTATAGCGGACTCCGGCTGCTTCTCCGTTCCTGTATGTTCCGGCCGGGCTTGGCAGGTATTCGGACAGCATCCGACACTTTTTATAAGGAGGTTTATCATGAAAAAACAGTCAAATTTATCGCGGCTTTTGTCCTATGCCGGCGGTCACAAAATCCTGACAGGGCTTTCATGGATTTTGTCAGTGGTCAGTGCGCTTCTGGCACTTGTCCCTTTCTGGTACATCTGGCGTATCATCCATGATCTTCTGGAAGCAGCCCCTGATTTTTTCAGGGCAGACCAGACAGCATCCTATGGCTGGAGTGCTGTGCTTTTTGCAGTACTTTCTGTTCTGGTCTACATTGCTGCGCTGATGTGTTCTCATCTTAGCGCATTCCGGATTGCTTCCAACATCCGGAAAGAGCTCCTGCGCCATATTGCTTCTCTCCCGCTTGGCACCATCGAAAAATACGGCAGCGGAAAACTCCGCCGAGTTGTCAACACATCCAGCGCCGCCGCGGAGACATATCTTGCCCATCGTCTTCCGGACAAGGCCGGAGCCATTGCAACTCCCGTTGGTCTTCTCTTTCTGCTTCTCGTATTTGACTGGCGTCTCGGGCTTTTAAGTCTCATCCCTGTCATACTCGGCTTTCTGATTATGATGAAAATGACAGGGCCGGATATGGAGGCAAAAATGAAAGAGTACCAAAACGCCCTCTCAGACATGTCCAATGAAGCGGTAGAGTACGTCCGCGGTATTCCTGTTGTCAAGACCTTTGGCCAGAGTGTCTATTCCTTCAAACGGTTCAAAGCTTCCATTGACAACTATGAGAAATGGGTGATCGCCTATACGAAGACGCTGCGGCTTCCAATGATGTTTTATACCACAGCCATCAACGGCGTCTTTGCCTTTTTGATTGCAGGCGGAATCTTTCTGTCCAGAAACGGCGTCTCAAACGACCTTCTTCTGAATCTGATTTTCTATATTATTATTACGCCGGTAATCGGAACGACCCTGACCAAAATCATGTTCATGAGTGAAGATGCAATGATTGTCACGGACGCCCTCTCCCGCATCGATACCATCCTGGATGAAAAGCCCCTTGCCGAAAGTGCTGCCCATACAATCCCTTCCAGCCATTCTATCACTCTGGAACATGTTACATTCAGTTACGACGGTCAGAAAGATGCTCTCAGCGACCTTTCCCTGTCCATTCCATCCGGGCAGGTCGCCGCCCTGGTTGGTCCTTCCGGCGGCGGCAAAACAACGCTTGCCGGCATCGCTGCCAGATTCTTTGATCCTCAGAAAGGCCGGGTGCTGATCGGAGATGTGGATATCCGGCAGATTTCAAAAGAAGATCTGATGAATCAGGTATCCTTTGTCTTTCAGAACAGTCGGCTGATCAAGGCCTCCATTCTGGAAAATGTCCGGATGGCAAGGCCTGATGCTTCCCGGCAGGAGGTATTTCAGGCACTGGAAGCCGCCCAGTGTATGGATATCATCGAAAAGCTTCCGGACGGCATTGACACGGTCATCGGTGCGGACGGCATCTACCTGTCCGGCGGTGAACAGCAGCGGATCGCCATTGCCCGGGCGATTTTGAAAAACGCGCCTGTCCTGATCCTGGATGAGGCCACCGCATTTGCGGATCCCGATAACGAAGTCCGTGTACAGCAGGCACTCTCCACACTCTCCAGAGGCAAGACCGTGCTCATGATTGCCCATCGGCTTTCTTCCATCACCGGAGCAGACTGTATTTATGTCATGCAGGATGGGAAAATCACGGAAAGCGGCACTCACGCAGAACTGCTTCAAAAAAACGGACTGTTTGCCCATATGTGGCGGAACTATTCCGAAGCGGCGGAATGGAAAATCGAAAAGGAGGAGAAAGTATGATTCAGAAATTACAAAGACGATTTGCATTATCCCGTCAGGGAGCCATTGACCTGATCAAAGGTTGTCTGGCCTGTGTCCTGCAGGATCTTTCCTTTATGTTTCCGGTCGGACTTTTATACCAGTTTGTGCTTGACATGATGGCCGGAGGCGTAAACGGCAGCCGGATCCTCTTTTATCTGGCAGGATGTGCCGCATGCCTGGTTCTGATTTTTGTCGTCACCTGGTTTCAGTATAATGCCACTTATCTGGCAACCTATGTGGAAAGCGGTGTGCGGCGGATCTCGCTGGCCGAACAGCTCCGGAAGATCCCCCTCTCCTTCTTCGGAAAAAAAGATCTCGCCGATCTGACCAATTCCATCATGGGAGACTGTGCCACCTTGGAGACTACGTTTTCCCACTATGTGCCCGCCCTGTTCGGATCCTTGATTTCAACCACCCTCGTTGCGGTCTGCCTGCTGTTTTTCAATGTAAAAATGGCCCTTGCCGCGATATGGGTCCTTCCTGTTGCCTTTGCCATTACTCTCTTTTCTGCCCGGATTCAGGAATATTTCAACCGGAAAGCGGTGGCTGCCAACGTTGCACTGGAGAAGGGCGTCCAGGAATGTATCGAAAGTATGCAGGATCTGAAAGCATATAACGCAGAGCACCGCTATCTTACCGGTCTGTACCGGAAAATCGACGAGTCGGAAAAACGCCATATTGTAACGGAGCTTGGCACCGCCCTTTTTGTCGTATCTTCCACCCTGATTCTGAAATTTGGAATCGCCACCACTGCTCTGACCGGATCCGTGCTTCTGATCCGCGGGGAGATCGATATCCCTCTGTTTTTTATGTTTCTGCTTGTAGTATCCCGTCTTTACTCTCCGCTGGAAGGCGCACTCCAGAATCTGGCCGCCGTCATTTCCAGCAGGACAAATATCAGCCGTATGAACGAGATTCTCGATCACCCGGTGCAGACCGGGAACAAAGACCTGACCAACAAAGGGTATGATATCTGCTTTGACCATGTAGGCTTTTCCTACAATACCGGAGAAGCCGTTTTAAAAGACGTATCCTTCACTGCAAAGCAGGGGGAAGTTACTGCCCTGGTCGGCCCGTCCGGCGGCGGCAAGACAACCGTCTCCCGCCTGGCTGCCCGTTTCTGGGATATTCAGCGTGGAACCATCACCGTGGGAGGTATGGACATCTCCAAAGTGGATCCGGAAACACTGCTTTCCTTTTACTCCATCGTCTTTCAGGACGTGACCCTGTTTAATAATACAATCATGGAGAATATCCGGATCGGACGAAAAGACGCCACAGACGCTGAAGTCCTGGCTGCCGCAAGACTGGCAAACTGTGAAGAGTTTGCTCTCCGGCTTCCGGACGGTTACAACAGCATGATCGGAGAAAATGGATGCGAACTTTCCGGCGGTGAACGGCAGCGTATCTCCATCGCACGGGCCTTTCTGAAAGACGCCCCGATCATTCTTCTGGACGAGGCCACCGCAAGTCTGGACGTCGAGAACGAAACGCTGATTCAAAGCGCTCTTTCCCGTCTGATCAAAGAGAAAACTGTTCTCGTCATTGCACACCGTATGCGGACAGTAAGCGGTGCCGACAAGGTCGTGGTTCTTTCCGAAGGAACTGTCGCGGAACAGGGAACTCCAAAAGAACTTCTTCAGTCCGGCACTATCTACCCTCATATGGCAGGACTGCAGGACATCAGTCAGAGTTGGAAGCTGTAATCAACCACATATTTAAAACGGACAGCATACCCGTTAACGGTATGCTGTCCGCCTGATATGATTTGCGGATTCATCTGTTATTGATAGATCGGATATCTGCCGCAGATGTCGGTCACCGCCCTGCGGATCTGATCCGCGTTCTTTTCAAAATCAACTGCTGCAAGACGAATCAGCCCTGCGATCTCTTTCATCTCCGGTTCTTTCAATCCCCGTGTTGTCACTGCCGGCGTACCGATCCGGATACCGCTTGTGATGCCCGGTTTCTGAGGGTCGTTCGGAATTCCGTTCTTATTGACTGTAATATACACTTCATCCAGCCGGTTCTGCATCTCTTTTCCGGTCAGATTCATCTTTCTTAAATCCACCAGCATCAGATGATTGTCCGTGCCGCCGCTTACGAGGTCAAATCCCTCTTCCAGCATGGCCTCCGCAAGAGCATGGGCATTCTTCACGATCTGTTCCTGATAGTTCCTGAACTCCGGCTTCAGCGCCTCACCAAAGCAGATGGCCTTTGCCGCAATCACATGTTCCAGAGGTCCGCCCTGTGTGCCCGGGAATACAGCCTTGTCCACCTGCTTTGCATATTCTTCCTTGCAGAGGATCAGACCTCCCCTCGGGCCTCTTAATGTCTTATGAGTCGTGGTGGACACCACATCCGCATATGGAACCGGGCTCTGGTGAAGTCCCGCTGCAACAAGCCCTGCAATGTGCGCCATATCGACAAAGAGGTATGCGCCCACTTCTTTTGCAATGTCCGCAAACAGATCAAAACGAATCTCTCTTGGATAGGCGGACGCACCTGCTACAATCATCTTCGGTTTACATTCTTTTGCAATTTTGCGGATCTCATCGTAATCAAGAAAACCATCCTCACCGACATTGTATGGTACAAAATGATAAAGCTTTCCGGACTGGTTGACCGGAGAACCATGGGTCAGATGCCCGCCATGATTCAGGTTCATCCCCATCACCGTATCCCCCGGCTGAATAAATGCCTGATAAACCGCCATATTGGCCTGTGCACCGGAATGAGGCTGTACACAGGCATGTTCCGCCCCAAACAGCTTCCTGGCCCGTTCGATTGCCAGTGTCTCAATCTCGTCTACATGTTCACATCCGCCATAATAGCGTCTTCCCGGATATCCTTCCGCGTACTTATTGGTCGGCACTGTTCCCATCGCAAGCATGACCGCCGGACTTACAATATTCTCCGACGCAATCAGCTCCAGATTTCTCCTCTGACGTGCCAGCTCCGCTTCCAGTCCCTTTCCCACTTCCGGATCATACTGACTGATATAATCCATGACTTCCTGTACCAGATTCATTACACATCCTCCTTCTTATTTTGTTGTACTGCCCAAACCTCCATTTCTGATGCCGTCAGCATCGTCATCGAGGGTGATGCCATATTCCACAAAGATTCCCTGCATAAATCCTTCTCCTGCTTTCAGCTCCACAGTTTTTCCCTCATTGGTATCATTGGTCAGTTTTGCGAAAATATGCCCTTCATTGTCTGAGTAGTAATAATCACTGTCAATGATACCGACCGTATTGTTGAGCTGAAGGCGGTACTTGAACCCAAGGCCGCTTCTCGGATAACATTTCAGCACCCATTCCTCCTCCATCCAGACACGGATGCCGGTCGGGATTTTCACCGTCTCTCCCGGTGCAAGCGTAATCGGGTACGGGGTGAAGAAATCATATCCCGCAGAGCCTTTCGTCGCCCTTCTCGGGAGCTGGATTTCTTCATATACTTTTTCCGCCTCTTCCGCGGTTAAAATTCCTTTCGTCCCCTCCAGAAACTGTTCTTTACTTACTTTCTGAAATTTCGCGATTCTTTTCATCGTGTTCTCCTTTTTCTGCCTTATTTTACAAGTTTTGCATTAATTTCATCATACTATTCTGAACGCAGAAAGTCAAATTCAATTCTGAATTCCGGGTGCTCCTTTGAATATTCTACAATAAAAAAAGATCAAAAACAAATCTTCTGCTTCTGATCCTTTTTCCTGGTTTATTCTAATTTCCACATTCAATACTGATCTCATTAAAGAGTTCCAGAATCGTATCGACTGTTGTCTCCTCTTTTTCTTTCCCTGATCTGTCAAGAATACAGCGTCCCTGATGCATCATCAGCATCCTGTTGCCGTATTCTACCGCATACCGGAGATTATGTGTGACCATGATGGTCGTAAGCTGCTTTTCTTTTACAATCTTATCGGTCAGTTCCATAATGGTCTCCGCCGTCTTCGGATCCAGCGCCGCCGTATGCTCATCCAGAATCAGAAAATCTATCGGGGTCATCGTGGACATCAGAAGAGCCATGGCCTGGCGCTGGCCGCCGGAAAGGCTTCCGACTTTGACGTCCATCTTATCTTCCAGTCCCAGGTTGAGCTGCCGGAGCAGTTCCCTGTAATGCTCTTTCCGTCCTTTGTTGATCCCTCTTCCAAGTCCATAAAACTTTCCTTTATTGTCCGCAAGAGACATGTTTTCCAGAATCGTCATGGACGGGCATGTTCCCATGGCAGTGTTCTGATACACTCTTCCGATTCTACGGTTCCTTTTATATTCTTTCATTTTTGTGATATCTTCACCGTCCATCAGGATCTGCCCCGACTCCACCGGGATACTTCCGCAGAGAATATTCAGCATGGAAGTCTTTCCGGACCCGTTGCTTCCTACAACAGAGACAAACTCTCCTTCCCGGACAGTCAGGTTGAAATCCTGAAACAGACACATTTCATTGATAGTGCCCGGATTATAATATTTCGTAATTCCTCTTAATTCAAGCATTTCCTTTTACCTTCTTCTTTCTTTCCATTCCGATGATCAGTATGATCAGGAACAATACTGCCGTGATCAGCTTCATATCCTGCGGTTCAAAGAACTTCAGCGCTGCCGCAACACAGGCCTTATAGATGACGGAACCAATCAGAACCGCCGTGGTTGCTTTCATGAACGTCAGGCTCTTGAACAGGCTGGTTCCGATAATCACGCTTGCAAGCCCGATAACAATCGCACCGGTACCGCTGGAAATCTCAAACACTCTTTGTTCCTGACAGAAAATACTGCCCGAGAGACATACAAGTCCATTCGCAATAGCAAGACCGAGGATCTTGACATTTCCCTGATCCTTGGCAAGGGACGTCACAAGATTTGCGTTATCGCCCACCGCCCGAAGCAGAAATCCCGATTTTGTCTTCATATACAGATCAAGAATGATTTTGGCAATCAACGCAATCACCAGGGAAATCACACACACTTTATAAGAAGAAAGAGATCCCGTAAAAATTCCATCCATCAACTCGTTATCAAAAATACTCTTTTCTCCAAAAATCGGCACGTTTGCTGTTCCGGCAAGTCGAAGATTGATCGTCCAGAGCGCGGTCATCATGATAATTCCGGACAGCAGATCCCGGACCTTGAATTTTACATGAATCAATCCCGTACAGACTCCTGCCAGTACTCCTGCCCCAAAGGAAATCACCAGAGTCAGATACGGATTGACTCCTTTGACAATTAAAGCCGCCGTCACGGCAGAACCCAGAGGGAAACTGCCGTCCACGGTCAGATCCGGAAAATCCAGAATCTTGTAAGTGATATAGACTCCAAGTGCCAGGATCCCGTAAATCAGGCCCTGCTCTACTGTTGTTACAATAAGGTTCATCTGTCTGCCTCCCGTTTTCTTCCTTTATGATGCGGAAATTTCATCGAAACTTTCCACCGCCTGGCTTACCAGGCTTTCATCCAACGTAATTCCAAGATTTTCCGCTGCTTTTGTATTGACATAAAGTCCAGGTTCTGAAATTGTCTCGTAATTCATTTCGGACGCTTTCTTTTCTCCCTTTAATACCTGCGCCGCCATCTTTCCGGTCTGCTTTCCAAGTTCGATATAATCCAGTCCCTCTGCTGCTACACATCCAAGTTTTACCTGCTCAATTTCACTTCCAAATACCGGTATGTTCTGTGCGTTCGCCTTGTCAAGAATCGTCGCAAGGGAATTGACGACAGTATTGTCCGTCAAGTTTGTCAGACAGTCCACTTCGCTTAAAAGCTCCTCAGTTGCAAGAGAGATATCCGCTGTCTGGGTCACGCCTTTTTCTACAATCTCAAAGTCATAATCTCCTGCCAGCTCTTTGTATGTTTCCAACGCAGATACGGAATTTGCTTCACTTGTTGTATAGAGAATTCCGATCTTTTTCGCGTCCGGAAGAATCTGACGGATCATTTCCAGCTGCTCCTTAATCGGAAGCTCGTCACTTGTTCCTGTCACTTCTCCAACCGGAGTACCATCCTCATCAGCCAGCTTTGCAGCTACCGGATCTGTCACAGCTGTATAAATCACAGGAATGTCTGCATTCAACGCAGAGTTAAATGATGCCTGAGCACTTGGTGTCGCAATTCCGCAGATCAGATCTACTTTGTCGGATACAAATGCATCACTGATCTGTTTTGTCGTTCCCTGATCCGCTGCCGCGTTTTTATATTCAATTTTCAGATTCTTTCCTTCTTCAATACCTTCTTCTTTCAGTCCTTCTATAAAGCCTTCTCTGCAGTTATCCAGAGATCCATGCTCCGCAAACTGGGAAATACCAATTGTATATTCCGCATCTCCCGAGCTGCTTCCATCACCGCTTCCACATCCTGCCAGAAGTCCCATTGCCATCACTGCACTTAATAATACGGTTACCATTTTCTTTTTCATATTGTTTTCTCCTTTTCTACTACATAAAATATGATGATTCTTCCGGATGTTGTATGCCAAACATCCGGCCCTTGTCAGTAAGAAAGGAAGTGGAACCCTTCAAAGAAGTCTGTAAATCTTTTCTTCAAATAAAAATCCGCCCCAAGCTTCTGCTTGAGACGGTAATAATCATCTTATTATCGCGGTACCACTCAAATTGGCATCTGATGCCCACTTTCTCATGTACTAACATACACTCCTGATTGATAACGGGTTCGGTTCCCGACAAACCATACTTGCCATGCGGCTTTCAGGCTGCCCTCGAAAGTCCATTCAATCCTCCGCTCCATACAGCAGTTCCACCATCTGCCGCTCTCTGTGATATCGCCTGATGATCTACTCTTCTTTCTCATCGGTTTGAAATATAAATCTTGGATATACTTTATCACACTGCTTTACTGCTGTCAAGAAATTTTTTTATTTCTTCTGCAATCTGCCCTGCACTCTTTCCGTCTGTGGAAACTTCCAGATCCGCCGCCCTCTTATAATATGGCTCTCTTTTATCCAGCAGTTCACGGATGTACTCCGGCGTTTTGTTCTGTTCCAGAAGCGGCCTGTCATGGCTGTCCTTTACTCTTTCATAGATCGTCTCAGGGCTGGCGGTCAAAAGGACTACAATGCCGCACGCTTTCATGGCCTCCACATTCTCGTCCCTCAGAGGCACACCGCCGCCGCAGGAGATAATGGATCCTTCTCTTTCTTTCAGATTTCTCAGGAACCCGGTCTCGCACTGCCGGAAATAGGTCTCTCCCATCTGTGCAAAGATCTCCGGAATCGGCATCTGTTCCATGTCTTCGATTGCCTGATCCATATCGATCACATCCATATGCAGGAGTTCTTTCAGACTTCCTGAAATCGTTGTCTTGCCTGTCCCCATAAATCCGGTTAAAAATATGTGCTTCATCCTGTTTTCCGCCTTCCGTGATAGATTGACTTTCTTTTTCTCATTCTTTATAATCTTACCATAATCAATACCAGATAGAAAGAGGGAATCCCTATGTCATTACAAATCAGCGGGCATACCGGACTCTTAGGCTTCTTTGCCGATCCGGCGTCCCATTCCAGATCCCCATTGATGTACAACACGGCTTTTGAGAAACTGGGACTGGATTACGTGTATCTTGCATTTCAGATCGACCAGACAACACTTCCGGATGCTGTTCAGTCCATGCGTACCCTTCGGATGCGCGGAGCAAATGTTTCCATGCCGAACAAGACTGCTGTCATGCAGTATCTGGACGAAATCTCCACAGAGGCACGTCTCTGCGGCGCAGTCAATACCATTGTGAACGACGACGGGCATTTGACCGGTTATAACACTGATGGAAGCGGCGCTATGCTGGCTCTTTCCGAGGCGGGCGTTTCTGTTTCAGGAAAGCATCTTGTCATCCTCGGTGCCGGAGGTGCCGGCACTGCCATTATCACACAGGCGGCACTGGACGGCGTTTCAGAAATTTCTGTTTTTGTCCGAAAGTCAAGCTTCTGGAAATCCGAAGCATTTCTTGAGAAAATCCGGAAAGAAACCGGATGTCAGATTTCACTTCTGGATATCGGGGATCCTGCTGTCTTGAAACAGGAACTTGTCCGTGCCGATATTCTGATCAATGCCACCAGCATCGGCATGGAACCGAATACAGATGCCTGTCCGATTCCCGGACCGGAGTTTCTGAATGAAGGTCTCTTTGTCATGGATATTATCTACTCTCCGGAAGAGACAACGCTGCTTCGGTACGCCAAAGAAAAAGGACTGCCATGCTGCAACGGCCTTGGCATGCTTCTCTATCAGGGTGCGGCAGCATTCCGCCTGTATACCGGGGAAGAACTTCCGATTGAGGATGTAAAAAAAGCATGGGGCGTGGAAACACTCTGACGCTTCCACGATACGAAAAAGAGCAGATCCATCATCTCGCATGGAATCTGCTCTTTTTTATTACTCATTTACTTTTCAATCCTGACTGCCGTACCATTTGCGGACACTCCCAAAATATTGTTGGAAAGGGTAATATAATCAAAATCCACTCCGATCAATGCATTTGCACCGATCTTTTTTGCATTCTTTACCATTTCCTCATAGGCATTCCGCTTTACCTCTTTCATCTTGTTAGATGCGGTCGTTGACCTCTCTCCAAATAAATCCGTTAATTCCATGGAAAATTCACTGAAAAAACCGGTACCCAGAACAACATCACCGCTCACAATTCCAAGATAGGATTCAATTCTGTATCCTTCAAACGAATATCCTGTTGTGGCAAGAAATGCATCCTCGGAATCACAGAAAGAGAAAACATCAATCCCCTCCTTACTGAGATCCTCCTGTGATCTTTCCAATGCTTCGTCCGTGTACTGTTTGACTTTTGATTTCGTATCCGGATCTTTACACCGGTCCAGCAGTTCTACAGACAGGGAGATACATTGTTGTGATTCCCGGTTCTTTTTTGCCTGGTCAATTTTTTTCAACAGATCTCCGCACGTATTGCATACTGTGAAGCTGCATCCGGTATACGGTTCTGTTCCGCCTCCAAGCATTTTGAAATTGGATCCGCAGATATTACAGTTTCCCATAACTTTTTCCTCCTTTGCAACATTTTCTTTATCAGAACCCGGTTCTAAAACGGTGTTCCTACCATATCGTACGGTGTCACCTGATATACGTAATAGTTCAGCCAGTTCGTATACAGGTTATTTGCATTGGATCTCCAGGTAAGGAGCGGACGGTTTTCCGGATTGTCATCCGGGTAATAGTTGACCGGAAGTTCAATCGGAAGTCCTTTTGCTTTGTCACGCTTATATTCCTGATCCAGTGTCATCCGGTCGTATTCCGGATGTCCCATGACAAAAATCTGTTTTCCATCTTTAGTCATGGCAAGGAAGATTCCCGCTTCTTCAGACTCTGCAAGCACCATCAGATCCTCACACGCCTTGATCTGCTCCGGATCCACCTGTGTATGACGGGAATGCGGCGCGTAAAATACATCGTCAAATCCTCTGACCAGAGGGATTCTTCTGTTCATGACGCGATGGCGGAATACGCCGAACAGCTTCTTATCAAGCGGGTATTTATCAATTCCAAAATGATAATAATAAGCTGCCTGGGCTCCCCAGCACAGATGAATCGTGGAGGTGACATTGGTTTTTGTCCATTCCATGATCTCTTTCATCTCATCCCAGTAGTCTACTTCCTCAAACGGCATCTGCTCGATTGGAGCCCCCGTGATGATAAATCCGTCAAACTTCTGGTCTTTTACGTCCTGAAACCGGACATAGAATTTATTCAGATGGTTTGCCGATGTGTTCTTGGACTGATGATTGGACACCATCACAAAGGTCACATCCACCTGAAGCGGGGTATTGGAAAACGAACGCAGAAGCTGAAGCTCTGTATCCTCTTTGAGCGGCATCAGATTCAGCAGTCCTATTTTCAGGGGACGGATATCCTGGTGCACCGCACGGTGCTCATCCATCACAAAAATATTTTCACGCTCCAGTATTTCTTTTGCTGGAAGATCATTTTGTACTCGAATCGGCATCTTCTCTTCTCTCCTTTGTTTCTTCTAAATATGTAAATTCTCCATCTTCTTCCAGATACTCTACATCTCCGTAGTGTTCTGTGTCCGGAGGCAGTTTTTTCTTCTTCAGTTTCTCTTCCACTACCATCTTCACGATATAGTAAATCACAGCAAACGTCGGAACCCCGATGATCATTCCGATAAATCCGAACAGTCCGCCCCCGAGCAGAATGGAAAACACCACCCAGAACGCGGAAAGTCCTGTGGAATTTCCAAGAATCTTCGGTCCGATCACATTGCCGTCCAGTTGCTGCAGGGCAATGATAAAGATCAGAAAATAAAGTCCCTTAAGCGGATCTGCAAGGGCAATCAGGATCGTACTTGGAATAGCACCGATATAAGGTCCGAAGAACGGAATCACGTTGGTCACTCCGACGATCACGCTGACAAGCAGGATGTACGGCATGTCCAGAATGGTGATCCCGATAAAACAAAGTACGCCGATAATGGCGGAGTCAATGATTTTTCCGATAATAAATCCGCCAAAAATTTCATTGCTTTTTCTTGTAATATGCAGCACCATATTGGCGCGCTCTACCTGCATGCCCGCATACAGCATTTTTTTAATCTGTGCCGCAAAAGTTTCCTTTCCGAACAGCATGTAGACAGAAACAATACATCCGACAAGAAAATTAAACACTTCGCTTAATACATTAATAGCACCTGTCGTTATATTGGTCATCAGCACATTCATCTGCCTGAGCAGATCCGTTTGAATCCAGTTCTGAATATTCTCCGACGCATGATTCAAAATATTTTCCACTATAGCACCGACGGGCGACTGTTCTTTTTGAATATGATCAAAAGAGTCCATCACTGCGTTCAACTGCCCCGGCAATGTCTCCATTAAATTGTGAACGCTTGTTATGAGTTCAGGAATAAGCATATTCAACAGAGTAATAATAATTGCGAATAAAACAAGCAGAGCCAGGCAGATTCCAATTCCTCTGGAAAGTCTGTCTGCCGTCCTCTTCTTTTTCAGCTTCTTCTCCAGCAGCGGGCAAAGGTATCTGTCTACTGCTTTTACAATTGGATTCAGCAGATAGGCGATGGCAAATCCGTAAATAATCGGCTTCAGAATTCCCATGATCGTCCGGATCACGCCGAAGATCGTGTCTACCCTGAGAAACGCAAAATAAAGAACGATACATGCCGCGATTACAAGGAAAAATGTCAGACCTCTCCCAAAGGACTGGCGAATTCTGGACGGGCCTTTTCTTCCAAAAGCAGGCAGTTTATCCGGCTCTTTTTCCTTTTTGTTTCCGATTCCCGAATGACTGGTATCTTTTCGCTTCAAATTCTTCCCTCCCGGTTGAAACACATATAAATTTATTATAGCGAAAGCTTTGAAACGCGTCAACAAAAGAACAGACGGAAATCATTCCGTCTGTTCTCTTACTTCTTTCTTACCGGCACTGGAAAGTTGCGCACTCTGTCTCTTCGCAGCTGCATGCCCCGCCGCCTTCTACACTGATCTTCCCTGCATTACATTTGCAGTTTTCATTGTAACAGCATTCCTGAGCCTTACAGTCAATCGTGCTGAGAGGAGAAGCCTCCATGGACGCATTCGTAAATGTTCCGGATTTTCTCTCCTCAAAGCTGTCACAGCATGTGTCGGATGCATTTTTTGCCTGATCGCCTCCTACGCGAATACTGTCAAGATTACAATAATAGTTCTGATTGTGCATACAATTCTGCACCGTACATTTTAATTCTGGCATCTTTTCATCCTCCTTCTATTTCTCAGGAGGTAGTATGTCCAGCTTTCAGATAATCTATTCCTTTGTTTCGATTTCTCTTCTCACTCTTCCAGAGATTTCCTTTTTGATATCGCACAGGAAGTCTTCCAGAGCTTTCTGTCCTTCATCTCCTGCAAATCTGCTTCTTACGGAAACAAGGCTCTCTTCTTCCTCTTTTGCTCCTACTACCAGCATATACGGAATCTTCTGCATCTGAGCCTCACGTATCTTGTAGCCGATTTTCTCTGCTCTTGTGTCAATCTCGGCGCGGATTCCTGCCTCTTTTAATGCCTCAAATACTTTCTCTCCGTATTCCAGATGTTTGTCGGAAATCGGAAGCACTTTCACCTGTACCGGAGCAAGCCAGGTCGGGAATGCCCCTGCAAAGTGTTCAATCAGAATTCCGATAAACCGCTCGATGGAGCCGAATGCTACACGGTGGATCATGATCGGACGATGTTTCTCTCCGTCTGCCCCTGTATATTCCAGATTGAAACGCAGCGGAAGCTGGAAGTCAAGCTGGATTGTTCCGCACTGCCATGTACGTCCGATGGAGTCTTCCAGATGGAAGTCGATCTTCGGTCCGTAAAAAGCACCGTCACCCTCATTGACTACATAGTCCATTCCCAGTGCATCCAGTGCTTCTCTGAGCGCTTCTGTAGCCAGATTCCAGTCTTCATCGCTTCCCATGCTGTCCTCCGGTCTTGTAGAAAGTTCTACATGATATTTGAAGCCAAACAGCTTGTAAACTTCATCGATCAGAAGCGCAACACCCTTGATCTCATCTTTCACCTGTTCCGGTGTCATAAAGATATGGGCATCGTCCTGTGTGAAGCAGCGCACTCTCATCAGTCCGTGCATCTGTCCAGATTTCTCGTGGCGGTGTACAATACCAAGTTCTCCCATACGAAGCGGAAGGTCACGGTAGGAACGCGGTTCTGACTCATAAACGAGGATGCCGCCCGGGCAGTTCATCGGCTTCACGGCAAAATCCTGATCGTCGATTACTGTTGTATACATATTTTCTTTGTAATGATCCCAGTGTCCGCTTGTCTCCCAGAGATGACGGCTGAGCATGATCGGAGTGGAAATCTCCACATAGCCGTTCTTTGTATGGATCTCTCTCCAGTACTCCAGAAGCGCGTTTTTCAGCGCCATTCCTTTCGGAAGGAAGAACGGGAATCCCGGGCCTTCTTCTCTGAGCATGAACAGCCCCAGTTCTTTTCCAAGCTTTCTGTGGTCTCTTTTCTTCGCCTCTTCCATCATTGTCAGATACTCATCCAGATCTGCTTTTTTTGTAAAGGAAGTACCATAGATTCTTGTCAGCATCTTGTTCTTCTCATTACCTCTCCAGTAGGCACCTGCAAGGCTTGTCAGCTTAAATGCTTTTACCGCTTTTGTATTCATCAGGTGCGGTCCTGCACAAAGATCCGTAAACTCTCCCTGTTTGTAGAAACTGATAATAGAATCTTCCGGAAGATCCTCGATCAGTTCCACCTTGTACGGCTCCTCTTTTTCTTTCATCAGAGCGATGGCTTCCTCTCTTGGAAGTGTAAAGCTTTCAATCGGCAGCGCCTCTTTTACAATCTTTTTCATCTCTTTTTCGATCTTTTCCAGATCCTCTGTTGTAAACGGAGTCTCTCTGTCCAGATCATAGTAAAATCCATCAGCAATTGCCGGTCCAATGGCAAGTTTTGTCTCCGGATACAGACGTTTTACCGCCTGTGCCAGAATATGGGAGGAAGTATGCCGGAATGTTTCCTTTCCTCCTTCGTCCTGGAATGTCAGGATGCTGAGTTCGCAGTCATCGGAAAGCACCGTTCTCAAATCCACCACTTCCCCGTTGACTTCTCCTGCCATTGCCACTCTTGCAAGGCCTTCGCTGATATCGGATGCAATCTCGAATACAGACATGCTCTTGTCGTACTCTCTCACAGACCCGTCTTTTAATGTAATTTTCATCTTGTTCTTCCCCTTTCTATTATGTTTATTCTATGGAAACCCTCTCACGGTCCGGATGTTCACCTGACCATCCGACCGGAGGCATGGTATCGAGCTTTTGCATTTCTGCTTTCGTCAACTCAAAGCCGAAAATGTCCTGATTATTCTTCATCCGTTCCTCACTCGATGCCTTCGGAATTGGAATGATTCCTTTCTGGAAGGCATACCGCAGGCAGATCTGTGCCTGGGTCACATGGTGCCTTTCTGCAAGAGCACGGATCAGTTCATCATCCATCACCCGCCTTCTTCCAAGCGGGCTCCATGCCTGTACAAGAATATCATGTTCCTGGCAGTAGCGCACCGCCGCTTCCTGAGTATATCCCGGATGAAACTCCAGCTGGTCAACCGCAGGTACAACCTCACAGGATTCCAGAAGATTCTCAATGTGGTGCGGAAGGAAATTGCTGACACCGATAGCGCGTACCCGCTTCTCGTGATAGAGCTTCTCCAGTGCTTTCCATGTTTCGATATCCAGTTTCTTCCAGTTCTCACAGTCCGGCGATGGCTTCGGCCAGTGAATCAGATACAAATCCAGGTAGTCTGTCTGAAGATTTTTTAATGTCTGCTCAAAAGCCCGCAGAGTATTATCATATCCCATCTCATCTTTCCAGACCTTGGAGACAAGGAAAAACTCTTCCCTTGGAATTTTGCTTTCTTTCACAGCCTCTCCCACATAGGTCTCTGTCTGATAAAAGGAGGCTGTATCCAGATACCGGTATCCGCACCGGACAGCTGTTTTGATAATCTTTGATGTACTTCCTTCCGCTGCCTTGTAAGTGCCGAATCCCAGACACGGAATCTGTACACCATTGTTCAACGTCCTGCATTCTTTAATACTGTTCATTTCAAGTTCCTCCTTTTCTTAACTGTAAAATCAGATCCCTGTGAAATAAAAAGTCCCCTGCAGCTATCGCTGCAGGGGACGAGTTCTCACCCGCGGTTCCACCCCGCTTATGCCGTCCACCCCGAAAGATGAAAGACATCTCTTGCTGATAATGATAACGGTATTAAACCGGACGGTTTTGCCGCCGCTCAGAGGTAGTCTTCAGATGGTCCGTGATAAAAGGCTTCCAGCCAATGGCCTCTCTCTCTGGATCCGGTTTCACACCCTACTCGTCTCGTCACCACGTTTTCGTTTCTCAAATATAGAGTAATTATAATCATTCCGATTTTATTTGTCAATGCCTGTTTCTCCATCCTTTTACAGGCAAAAGCAGCACAGCCAGTGCTTCGCGCACCATATAATTCAGATAAAGAACCGGCTCTGACTTTGCCGGAACAGGGAAAAGTCTTTGGTACCCTTCCCTCTTTCCAAGAAGCCATGCCCGGTAAATGTGGAAGCTGTTCGTCACCACGCCGGCTTTCTTTTCCCTGATCTCCGGAATGAGCCGCGCCGTAAACCGTAGATTTTCCTCCGTTGTGGAAGACCGGTCCTCCGGAAAAATCCGCTCTCTTTCGATCCCTCTTTCGGCCAGATACTCTTTCATGGCCTCTGCTTCCGGGATATCCTCGCCTCTTCCCTGCCCTCCGGAAACCACAATTTTCACAGCCCTGTGTCTGACTGCATAAGTGTATGCCCTGTCAAGCCGGAGCTTTAGCGAGCTTGTGATCCGGGTACGGTCTACCTTTGCCCCAAGAACAATCAGATACTCCAGGTCTTTCGCTTCTTTCTGCCTGCCAAAAAACAGCATCCGGATCCAGACAGCCGCCACTGCCGTCCAAAGCAGTGTCCAAAGCACAAGTGCCGCCCGTTCAGCCTGCCACGGAAGTCTCTCCTGCAACAATCCATACCCGATGCAAAGCACACCGCAAAGAAGCCAGAAGCGGGAAAAGGTTGAATTCCATCTTCCGACATACCGGCATACAGCCAGATAATAAAGAAGACAGAACATTCCTGTCACAAAAGACATTATTTATTTTTGCCGCAGCAATGTTTGTACTTCTTGCCGCTTCCGCACGGACACGGGTCGTTTCTTCCGATCTTCTTTCCTTCTCTTACAAAAGTATGCATCTTTTTCGCTTCCTTATACAGCTCTTTCTGCTGTTCTTCGGAAAGCAGGATGTTCCACTGTGGAAGCTGGTAAAGCCACTCAGCCTTCGCATCTACCATGTTTTTGTAAAGTTTTTCTTTATCATAGATCAGATTGACCTCTGTATCTTCTTCCATGGTCTCGATCGGATTTTCGTTTATAAGGCTTTCGTTGATTCCGTCAAGGAATCCTACCATTGTCATAACTTCCACACCATATTTTTCGGCCAGTTCTTTCACTGTGCCTTTCACTTTCTCATCCGGGTTGGAAAGTAATTTTTCGTAAATTTCTTTTTCAGTCTGAAAATATGCGCCCCAGAAAGTCTCAAGCTGCTGCTTTGTCATCTCTCTGGAATACGCAGTCTCTCTCCACTGTTCCAATAACGTACTCATATCAAATTCTCCTTTGATTTAAAATAATCTTCGCAGACTTCATTATATAACAGGATATTTTATATTGCAAGAAAAACCACCCTGCCCTCTTCCATTGCTTTTTTAACGTATCTTTTATATAATTGTCATGAAAATAATCCATCAGGAGGTTTAACCATGAAAAAGACAAAACGAATTCTGGCTGTCCTTGGAATCATTCTTCTGATCACCATGTATGCCAGTACACTCATTTTTGCATTGATTGATCATTCCGCATCCCTGGGATTGTTAAAAGCATCCATCGCCTGTACAATTTTCGTTCCTGTTCTGCTTTATGCCTACACTTTGTTTTACCGTCTTCTTCACCGAAACGATGAAGATATGTAATCTCTTTACCAGAATATCAGATTTCAGCAAACATTTTCCTGTAGAATAAAACAGTGTGCCCGGAGCAAATCATTTTCTCCATGGACACACTGTTTTATTATCTGCCCGGGACCTGACTTCCGGCCGGGCGTTATTCTATTTTATTTCATGCCAGACTGAAAAAAAGAATCGGGTTGAAATCCACCCCTGCGTCTTCTCTCTGGCTTCTTTTTTCTTTTTCTTTCATCTCTTTTCTTCTGTTTAAGTATTCTTCCATTGAAATTGCTTCCATGCGTCCCGGTATACTACTCTGCTGCATATAAAAACCTCCTTTTTCTGTTTCCCGGTATCACTATTATATGAAACGGAAAAAAACTTTATGACTCCCCCTTTACATCTTTCACTTTACCATCGAAATGTGTCTGTTTTGTGGCACTGTTCTAAAATTTATCTAACTTCTTTCTTAAAAAAATAAACAAAACCGCTCTTATCTGTTATCACTTTATCTCTTGACAGTATAAAAGTTTTATTTTACACTAGTAATAATTTTTAAAGGAGGACTCGAACATGGAAAACTTAATGATACCAGAGGGCTACCGCCCGCCGCTTTCCATCCGTGAAACGGAAGTTGCCATCAAAGAGGTGAAAGATCACTTTGAAAGGTCTCTTGCAAAGAACCTTCATCTGACACGTGTATCTGCCCCTCTTTTTGTTCGTCCGGAATCCGGACTGAATGACAACCTGAACGGTGTGGAACGCCCGGTTTCTTTTGGAATAAAAGAGCAGAATGATAAAGAGGTGGAGATTGTACACTCTCTCGCGAAGTGGAAACGCTATGCGCTGAAGCGTTATGGTTTTCACTCCGGAGAAGGTCTCTATACAGATATGAGTGCGATCCGCAGAGATGAGGATACCGACAATCTTCATTCCATCTATGTGGATCAGTGGGACTGGGAAAAGGTGATCTCCAGAGAAGAGCGTAATGATGAAACGCTGGAATACACGGTACGGAAAGTCTATGCGGCACTGAAGGAAACCGAACACTTTATGGCACGGCGCTATAACTACATCGGAGAAATTCTGCCGGATGACATTACATTTATCACTTCCCAGGAGCTGGAAGATCTCTATCCTGAATGTACGCCGAAGGAGCGGGAATACCGCTATGCGAAACAGAAAAAAGCCATCTTCATCAAACAGATCGGAAAAACATTAGCGTCCGGCGAACGCCATGACGGACGTGCTCCTGACTACGATGACTGGGAATTAAACGGCGATATTATCGTCTACTACCCTGTTCTTGATACAGCTCTCGAGCTTTCCTCCATGGGAATCCGTGTCGATGAAGCTGCGCTGAAACGCCAGCTTGCTCTTGCCGGCTGCGAGGAACGTGCCGAACTGGATTTCCAGAAATCTCTCCTCGGCGGGGAACTCCCGTATACAGTTGGAGGAGGGATCGGACAGTCCCGTATCTGTATGTTCTACCTGCGCAAGGCTCATATCGGTGAAGTTCAGTCTTCCATCTGGCCGAACGAAGTGGTTGAAGAAGCTGCGGTAAACGGAATTCCGCTTTTATAGATTTCAAAACCGCTCTGAACCACTTATTCCGGACATCCAAAACGGCTGCATGATGAATCATCATGCAGCCGCTCTTTCTTGTTTTTCTTTATCTGTAAATGATATCCTCACGTCCCGGTCCGTTGGAAACAAGTGTGATCGGGTAACCGATCTTCTCTTCTACGAACTCGATGTATTTCCGGCAGTTTTCCGGAAGATCTTCGTATTTCCTGATGCCGCGGATATCGCATTTCCATCCCGGAAGCTTTTCGATCACCGGTTTTGCCTTCTCCAGAAGGTAAGTCGGCGGGAACTCTGTTGTGATTTCTCCGTCGATATCGTAAGCAACGCATACCGGAATTTCATCCAGGTAGCCAAGTACATCCAGTACTGTGAACGCCACATCAGTTGTTCCCTGCATACGGCATCCGTATTTGGATGCAACCACATCAAACCATCCCATTCTTCTCGGACGGCCTGTCGTTGCGCCGTACTCTCCGCCGTCACCACCGCGGCGTCTCAGCTCGTCTGCCTCTTCTCCGAAGATCTCGCTGACAAACGCACCTGCTCCTACCGCACTGGAATATGCCTTACATACTGTCACGATCTTGTTGATCTCATATGGCGGAATTCCTGCGCCGATTGCACCGTATGCAGCCAGAGTGGAAGAAGATGTAACCATCGGATAGATTCCGTGGTCAGGATCTTTTAATGTTCCAAGCTGTCCTTCCAGAAGGATCTCTTTTCCTTCTTTTAATGCTTCGTGAAGGAATAAAGATACATCGCAGACATACGGCTCGATCATCTCCTTGTAACCCATCAGCTCTTCGAACAGCTCGTCCGGCTGAATCAGCGGTTTATGATATAAGTGCTCCAGAAGAACATTTTTCTGCTCTGCAACACGCACAACCTTTTCCTTTAACAGTTCTTCATCAAACAGTTCGCTTACCTGGAAGCCGATCTTTGCATACTTGTCTGAATAGAACGGGGCGATTCCGGACTTGGTAGATCCGAAAGATTTCTTTCCAAGACGCTCCTCTTCATACTGGTCAAAGAGCTTGTGGTAAGACATTACCATCTGTGCACGGTTTGACACTTTGATCTTCGGAGCCGGCACATTTCTGTCCACGATAGACTGAATTTCATTTATTAAAACCGGAACGTCCAGTGCAACTCCGTTTCCGATTACACTTGTTGTATGATTATAGAACACACCGGATGGTAGTGTATGAAGTGCAAACTTTCCATAGTCGTTGATAATCGTATGACCGGCATTTGCTCCTCCCTGAAAGCGGACGATGATATCGGCCTGCTTTGCGAGCATATCCGTAATCTTACCTTTCCCCTCATCTCCCCAGTTAGCACCTACTACTGCTTTTACCATAACATATCCTCCTGTATGTGAATCGTTTTTTAACCACCTAAGCATTATACTATATTTTTAGGCAAATGTACATTTGATTTTCCGTTTTTCGGAAGTTTTCCAAAGATTTCGCAGCCTTTCCGCCCGGCAGGATGCTTTCCGGGACATATCCAGGTCTACATCAGAGGTGCAAACAGCCTCAGCACCTGTCCTTCGATTTTTTCCTTAACACTTCGCTCCTGAACCTCTTTCATCGTCACAAAGTGACACTTCTTCAATGTCTCCTGAAAGTCCCTCTCAATATCCGCGACAACCGGATTGTTATAAATAAAGACTCCATCTTCAAAATGAAGATACAGACTTCTGTAATCCAGATTAATTGTTCCTACTGTCGCGGTGTCATCATCAGATACGAAGATCTTGGCGTGAACAAATCCCGGAGTATACTCATAAATCCGGACCCCTGCTTCAATCAGTTCTTTATAATATGTCTTCGCCACCGCAAACGCATACGGCTTATCCGGAATGTGCGGCATGATGATGATCACTTCCATCCCGCTTTTTGCCACACGGGCGAGCGTTTTTATCATTTCATTATCCAGAATCAGATACGGTGTCATAATGTGGACATACTCTTTTGCATGATTCAGGATATGGAAGTATACTTCCTCACCGACAGTCTCATTGTCGTACGGGGTATCCCCGTACGGAAGAACGTATCCGTCTTTCGGATCAAACGGTTTACGGGAAGGATACAAATACTTTTCGTAGGCATCACTCTTCTTCTCATCGATATTCCACATCTGAAGAAACATGATCGTAAGACTCTGTACGGCATCTCCTTCCAGCATGATCGCCGTATCCTTCCAGTGTCCGAAACGCTCTCTCCTGTTAATATATTCATCCGCCAGATTAACCCCGCCTGTAAATCCTACCTTGCCGTCAATCACACAGATCTTTCGGTGATCACGGTTATTCTGAATTGTGGATACAATCGGATTGATCGGATTGAATACCTTACACCGGATTCCTCTTCTTCTAAGATACCACGGATAATCTGACGGAAGCTTGGAAATACTGCACATACCGTCATACATAAACCGGACTTCCACGCCTTCGGCAACTTTTTCTTCCAGAATGTGACGGACTTCATCCCACATTTCTCCGCCTTCCACGATAAAGTATTCCATAAAAATGAAATGCTCCGCCTTTCTCAGCTCTCTTTTAAGCGCATCAAACTTGTCCTCTCCAAGAGGGTAATATTCCAGCCTGGTGTTGCCATAAGTCGGGAATCCCATATGTTTTCCAAGATAAAAGGACAGATTCTTATTCGCCAGTTTACTCTCCTTCATGGCATCAATGATCTCCATATCCTGACACATGTACTCTTCGGTCTCTTGCCGGAGGGTTTCAAGCCTCTTTCCAATATACCGCGTACCGATTTCGGATTTGACATAGATGTAGAAAAACGTTCCGAAAATCGGAAGAGCCATGATACACAGGACCCATGTCAGCTTAAACGCCGGATTATCTTCCGAATTAATGATATAAATCACCGCAATCGTACCGATAATACTGAAGACTCCATATAAATAGGTCCAGCTATCCGTCAGAAAATAAATACCAAAAACCATGACAAGAATCTGGATCAGAATCAGAAGAAGAATGACAGCAGTTCTGCCGTAGATCACACTGAAGAGTTTCTTTTGTACTTTTCGCTTTTTGCTTGATTCCAAATTCAATACCTCGGTTCCTTACTAAATACGGTTTATTCTAACACATTTCATTTTACACCTCAACTCCAAACGATTCAATCATTCATTAACTATTCTAAACTTCTATTAAGAAAATATAAAATTATGAATCTTTTCTTTCTTTTTCACTCAAAAAGTATTACAATAAGGATAGTATATGATTGAACAGAAAGGAGTTGCCCTTTATGGCGAAAAAATGGACAAAAGGTATCGTCGGACTCGCGGCGATCGGTGCAGCAGCGGCCGGCATTCTTTATATGAAGAATAAAAAAGACAATGAAGAGCTGGAAGACGAATTTGCTGATGATTTTGAAGATCTTGACTTCGATCTGGATGATGATTTAAGCGATACATCCGGACGAGAATATGTACCTCTGAACAACGGTTCTTCTGAAGAAGAGCAGGAGGAATCATCTGAAGAGGAGGCCTCTTCTGAAGAAGCCGCGTCCGACGATGAAGAGTCTGAAGAAGACGAAAAAGACAACACGGAAGCATAATATCCATGGAAATCAATGCTGCTCTGCAAGACAGAGCAGCTCTTTCTTTTTGAAAGGAGGTATATTATTTTGACCTGCTCCGATTTAACTCTTGTTCCCAGCAGCCATCTAAAACCACTGGATGTCATCTCCGGATTTCAGGTACGTCCCGGATTTTTTCTTTCTCCTGGAACCACCGTTATTCCCGGAGGTGTCAACTTTACGATTCAATCACAGGCTGCTACCTCCTGTGAGTTGCTTCTCTATCACCGGGAGGCTGAAGAACCCTTTGCAGTTCTGAAATTTCCGGAAACCTACCGGATCGGTTTTGTCTACTCCATGATCGTATTCGGGCTTGACATCGAAGAGTTTGAATACGCCTACCGGCTGGACGGCCCGTACGAACCGGAAAAAGGACTTTGTTTTGACAAGACAAGAATTCTTCTTGATCCTTACGCAAAAGCTGTCACCGGGCAGAGCCGCTGGGGATGTAAAAACGACCAGAAACATGGATATCGTGCCCGTGTTGTCAGAAGCAATTTTGACTGGGGCGATCATAAACAACCGATGATTTCCATGTCGGACACGATCATCTATGAGCTCCATGTCCGGGGATTTACAAAAGATCCTTCTTCCGGCGTCACACATCCCGGCACCTTTGCCGGATTGATCGAGAAGATTCCCTACCTTCTTGAGCTTGGTGTGACTACCATTGAGCTTATGCCGGTATTTGAGTTCGATGAAATGCGGGACTGCCGTCTCCTCGATGAAAATCAGCTTCTGGATTACTGGGGCTATAATCCGGTCAGCTTTTTTGCTCCAAATACAAGTTATGCCTCTACCTCCGAATATAACCGGGAAGGGACCGAGTTGAAGCAGCTGATCCGTGCATGTCATGCAAACGGCATCGAGGTGATCTTTGACGTGGTATTTAATCACACAGCCGAAGGTGACGAGCGCGGTCCATATATTTCTTTCAAAGGATTCGACAATCAGATTTATTATATGCTGACCCCGGACGGACATTATTATAATTTCAGCGGATGTGGAAATACGCTGAACTGCAATCATCCGGTCGTGCAAAATCTGATTATGAACTGCCTCAGATACTGGGTAACAGAATACCGGGTGGACGGCTTCCGTTTCGATCTTGCTTCTATCCTTGGAAGGAACGAGAACGGATCCCCTATGAACCAGCCTCCCCTTCTGCAGTCACTTGCTTTCGACTCCATCCTCGGCAATGTCAAGCTGATTGCCGAGGCGTGGGATGCAGGAGGACTTTATCAGGTCGGTTCCTTTCCATCCTGGAACCGCTGGGCAGAATGGAACGGTAAATACCGGGATGATATGCGGCGGTTTCTAAAGGGAGATACTTTCATGCTTCATGCCGCAGCGCAGAGAATTATGGGATCACCGGACCTTTATCCTCCGGAAGGGCGCGGAAGCAATGCTTCCGTCAATTTCCTGACCTGCCATGACGGCTTCTGCCTGAATGACCTGTATTCCTATAACACGAAGCACAATGAAGGAAACGGATGGAGCAATGCGGACGGCACCAACGATAATTACAGCTGGAACTGCGGGGTCGAGGGGGAAACGGATGATCCGGATGTTCTTTCCCTTCGTCTACGTATGATGGAGAACGCATTTGCCGTACTCTTATGCAGCCGCGGAACCCCGATGTTTCTTTCGGGAGACGAATTCGGAGACACCCGGTACGGGAATAACAACCCGTACTGTCAGGATAATCCGGTTTCCTGGCTGGACTGGTCGCTGATTGAGAAAAACCAGAATCTGTTTTCCTTCGTCAAGTATATGATCGCATTCCGTAAGAGACATCCTGCCATCCGTACAGATCTTCCTGCCGGAAGATTTTCTTTCCCGTCGATGAGTTTTCACGGTATCCATCCATGGGAACCTGTATCTGACCTGGAATCGCACGTTCTCTGTGTGCTGTTTTCCGGTTTTGACAAGGAACAGCAGATTCAGGATACCATCTACCTTGCCATCAATACACATTGGGAACCCGTTACCCTTTTTCTGCCCGATCTTCCTTTTGAATGGAACTGGCACATTGCCGTCAATACCGGTGATCCGTCCCGGACGATCTTTCAGGATACGGAAATGCCTCCGGCAGAACATACCGTCCTTTTAGGTGAACGTTCCGTCATTCTCTTTGTTGTCAAAAAACGGAGTGTCTGATTTCTATCAGACACTCCTTCATTTTTCTTTTCTCTTATTTCACAAAGGCTGTAAGTCCCGGCTTTTCTACGGCAATTCTTTCGTCAAGCCTTGCAAGCATACTTTCCTTATCTTTCGGGAGTTTTCCTCTGACCCGGAACTCAATCATGTCATGAAATCCGTCGTAAAGCACTTCCTGCCCCCAAGGCTTAAGAAGCTCCAGAAGTCTTCTCTCTTCGATCAGATTTTCCAGCTCATCCGCAGGCCGGAATGTACCTTTTTGAATTTCTTCGTACAATGCTGCCCGTTCATGAAGAAACATGGAAAAATTAATCATTCTGGACGGCCTGGTCCGGTTAAAAAACTCTGCGGTATACTCCGCATTTTCTATACCTCTGCCCTTTCCGGCTATACCGGTCATAAAATGCGCATCGTAAATCAGCCCGGCTTCTCTCATCCGGTCAATCTGCCGGTATGCCTGCTCTAATGTATGATCCTTATTCATAAAAGCAAGGACATCATCCAGTCCGCTCTCAATACCAAGATATAGATGCCGGACTCCCGCTTCGTAGAGCCTTCGCAGATCCTCATCGCTTTTCCGGCTGATATCGGTCACAGTCGCATCCATGTGAATCCCCTCGCATCCCGGAAAATGAACATGTACCCTTTCAATAATCACCAAAAGTTTTTCCGTTGAAAGTCCGAATGCATTTCCATCTCCCAGAAATACGGTCCTGGGATTTCCGCCCACCGTACTGACCCGTTTTAATTCTTCTTCGATCTGTTCCATTGGGAGCTCCCTGTATTTCAGATGTTTGAACAGGGTGCAGAATTTACAGCCGTTATACGCGCACCCCACTTCCACAGGAAGCATAAAAGAGGAACGTTCCATCGGTCCCCTGCAAATCTGTCCTTCGTAATTCATACCATCACCTGCACCTTTCCTGCCTTTATTATACACCGTAACAGGCAGAAAGGCGGAGAAATCTTTAAGAAAATTTAAGATTTTTGGCAAAACCACTTGCAGGCAGGCTGTGACTGGTATAGTATTATCATGTTTTATAGATTTATACTAAGGAGGACATTATGTCAAATTCAAACCACTCGTCTCAAAACAGGCAGTATGCCTCAGTTTTTGAGCTGAACGGAGTACCGAAGTTTGGCCAGGCACTTCCTCTTGCGCTTCAACACGTCGTTGCCATGATTGTTGGATGTGTCACCCCTGCAATCATCGTATCCGGTGTGGCCGGACTCAACGAACGTGATCAGGTCATTTTAGTGCAGGCTGCCCTTTTCACTTCCGCAATCAGCACTCTGCTTCAGCTGTTTCCTTTTATCCGGTTTAAAAATTTTCAGCTCGGTTCGGCTCTTCCGGTCATTATGGGAATCAGCTTTGCCTACGTGCCAAGCATGCAGGCCATCGCCGCGAATTCTGATGTCGGAACGATTCTCGGCGCGCAGCTCATCGGCGGATTTGTCGCAATTATAGTCGGTCTTGCCATACAGAAGATCCGTGTTCTGTTCCCGCCGATCATTACCGGAACCGTCGTATTTACAATCGGACTCTCCCTGTATCCTACCGCGGTCAACTATATGGCAGGAGGTACTTCGAATCCTGATTACGGTTCCTGGAAAAACTGGCTTGCGGCCTTTTTCACTCTTGCCGTAGTAGTCGGTCTGAATCACTTTGCGAAAGGATTTTTAAAGCTTGCGTCCATCCTCGTAGGAATCATCGCAGGGTATATCTTTGCATCGTGTCTGGGACTCGTCGATTTTTCCGGAATCCAGTCCGCGGGCTACTTCCAGCTCCCGCAGCCACTGCATTTCGGACTTTCTTTCGATCCATCCGCCTGCATTGCGATCGGTGTGTTGTTTGCCATCAACTCCATTCAGGCGATCGGAGATCTTTCTGCTACAACAGTAGGAAGTATGGAACGGGAACCAAAAGATAAAGAACTGCAGGGCGGTATCGTCATGTACGGAGTCACAAATATTCTGTGCTCCCTGATCGGCGGACTTCCGACAGCAACTTACAGTCAGAATGTCGGCATTGTTACGACAACAAAAGTCATCAACCGCTGTGTACTTGGTCTTGCAGCGGTCATCATGCTGGTTGCCGGATTTGTCCCGAAATTTTCAGCGCTTCTGACTACGATTCCTCAATGTGTACTTGGAGGCGCAACGATTTCCGTTTTCGCATCCATCGCAATGACCGGAATCAAGCTGATCATGCTCCAGGAGATGAATTACCGGAATACCGCTATTGTCGGGCTGTCAGTTGCCCTTGGCATGGGTGTTACACAGGCACCTGCTTCACTGGCGTCATTTCCATCCTGGGTTACAACAATCTTTGGAAGTTCTCCGGTTGTCCTTGCAACACTGACGGCGATTATTCTGAATACCATTCTTCCGAAAGAAGAAAAAAAGAAATCATAGATAAACAATCGGATAGGGGAGATTTGACCCTCCCCTTCCACACCACGTAGCGTACCGTTCGGTACTACGCGGTTCAATAGTTTACACGTACTTTCAGATAGTGGGCAGTCATGGATGGATATCCAAGTCTGTCC
>NZ_NFLO01000009.1:0-106891 GCF_002160935.1 Drancourtella sp. An12
TTGAAGAAGTGTATATTATAATAGAGAAGAAAAGGTGAATAGTATGGCAGAAAACAATACATTGGAAAAAGCACTGAAAATGCATGAAATCTGGAACGGAAAGATCGAAACGACGGCAAAGGCCCATGTCCGTTCAAGGGAGGACCTGGCGGTCGCATATACGCCCGGAGTTGCGGAACCTTGCAAAGTAATCGCCAAAGATCCTGAAGCCGTGTACAAATACACCATGAAGGCAAATACGGTTGCCGTTGTCTCCGATGGAAGCGCGGTTCTTGGTCTTGGCAATATCGGAGCCCGTGCCGCAATGCCTGTCATGGAGGGAAAAGCGGTTCTGTTTAAAGAATTCGGACAGGTCAATGCAGTTCCGATCTGTCTGGATACACAGGATACAGAAGAGATTATCCGTACCGTAGTGAATATTGCCCCTGCCTTCGGAGGCATCAATCTGGAAGACATCTCCGCCCCGAGATGTTTCGAGATCGAAGAACGGTTAAAAGAGCTTCTGGACATTCCGGTCTTCCATGATGACCAGCACGGCACTGCCATTGTCGTTCTTGCAGGCGTCATCAATGCGCTGAAGGTTGTCGGAAAATCAAAGGAATCCTGCCGCGTTGTCGTAAACGGTGCAGGTTCCGCCGGAGTTGCTATCACAAAGCTCCTCCTGACCTATGGATTTTCCCACATCACCATGTGCGATATCAATGGAACGATCTGCCGGGATTCCGAGCATCTGAACTGGATGCAGAAACGGATGGCCGAACTGACGAATCCGGATCAGATCCACGGTACCCTTGCGGATGCGTTAAAAGGTGCGGACATTTTCATCGGTGTCTCCGCCCCGAATATCGTCACCAGGGAGATGGTGGCATCCATGAATCAGGATTCCATCCTCTTTGCCATGGCAAATCCGGTACCGGAAATCATGCCGGATCTTGCAAAGGAAGCCGGGGCAAAGGTTGTCGGAACCGGGCGGAGTGACTTCCCGAATCAGGTCAATAACGTAATTGCCTTTCCTGGCATCTTCCGGGGTGCCCTCGAAGGACGTGCCTCCCAGATCACGGAAGAGATGAAGCTGGCTGCTGCCAATGCCATCGCCTCTCTTGTTCCGGAGGAGGAACTGAGCGAAACCAGCATTCTTCCGGAAGCATTTGATCCTCGTGTAGCCGATGCCGTGAGCGAAGCCATCAAGGCTCTGATTCCGTAAGATGGACGCGACTGTACGCTGGGGCGAAAAGCGGTATAATTCGCTGGATTATTATATCAAAGAGACTTTCCATGAAAAACTGTACAAACTGTCCCTGAATGCCGGCTGTACCTGTCCGAACCGTGACGGCACCTGCGGAACACGTGGCTGTATCTTCTGCAGCCGTGGAGGCAGCGGTGATTTCGCGGCGGACGTTTCTCTTTCCATCCCGGAACAGCTCCGGGTGGAAAAAGAAAAAAAGAAATCCAAATACTCGGGACATTCTTATATTGCTTATTTTCAGGCCTACACGAATACATACGGCCCTTTGGAAGTTCTGGAAAAGGCATTTACCCAGGCTTTGACAGATCCGGAGGTGAAGGTGCTTTCCATTGCTACCCGTCCGGACTGTCTCTCTGCGGAAATTCTTGACCTCCTGGAGCGGCTCTCCCTGATCAAACCGGTCTGGATTGAGCTTGGCCTTCAGACGATTCATGAATCCACAGCCGAGTTTATCCGGAGAGGTTATCCTCTTCCGGTTTTTGAGGAGGCGTTGAAAAAACTCCGTGCCCTTGGTCTTTCTGTGATCGTCCATACGATTTTATATCTGCCCGGTGAATCCGAGGCTGATATGCTGGAAACAATAGAGTATCTGAACAGACAGGATATCCAGGGGATCAAGCTTCAGCTGCTCCACGTACTCAAGGATACCGATCTGTACGACTATTATCTGGAGCACCCATTTTTTCTTCCAACCATGGAAGAATATCTGGAATTTCTGGGGACCTGCCTGTGCTGTCTCAGACCTGATATTGTTATCCACCGTCTGACCGGGGACGGTCCGAAATCGTTGCTTGCCGCTCCCCTCTGGACCGGAAACAAGCGGCTGGTTCTCAATCAGATGGAAAAATCTTTCAGAGAAAGAGATATCTGGCAGGGCAAACACTATCACGCTCTTTAGAAAGGAGTATGCACTATGGCAGAAACATTCACACTCTATAAACTGATCATTTTGTACATGCTCAGCAAGGTGGATTTTCCTCTTGCAAACGCTCAGATTTCCGATTTTGTTCTTGGAAAAGGGTATACGACTTACTTTACCCTCCAAAAAGCGCTCTCCGAACTTACCGAGTCAGGTCTGATCCGGGAGGAGACAACACACAACCGTACGATGTACCATCTGACCGAGGAAGGAGCCGAATCAATCTGCTTTTTCGAGAATAAAATTTCAGATGCAATTAAAAAGGATATTGAAGACTTTTTTATCGAGAAGAAATTTTCGCTGAAAAATGAAGTGTCTGTGAAATCCGATTACTATCGGAACACAAATGGAGAATTCTCCGTACACTGCCAGGTGATCGAACACTCCATGCCTCTGATCGATCTGACAGTTACGGTCCCTTCTCACGAGGAGGCTGAAACCATGGCGGCGAACTGGGCCGCAAAGAATCAGGAAATCTACGCCTACATTATGACACATCTGCTGTAATTTGTATTGAAAAGAATAAACCCCCGTGAGATTCCGGTTTGCAGCTCCAGAATTCTCACGGGGTTCTTTTTTGCATATAATATTCCGGATGAGGACATCCGCTTCTTTACTGTTTCCTGATATAGGAAAGCCAGTCTTTTAATTCTTTTTCTTTTCCCAGATCTCCCGGATGGTAGAATACACTTTCCTTGATTTCATCCGGAAGATACTGCTGGTCAACGTAGTGGTTCGGATAATCGTGTGCGTACCGGTAACCGATTCCATGTCCCAGCTGCTCGTGCCCTCCATAATGGGCATCCTGAAGATGCGCAGGAACCGTTGTCTTTTTGCTTTTCACACTTTCCATTGCCTCGGAAACCGCCCGCACTGCAGAGTTGCTCTTCGGAGCGGAAGCCACGTAAAGCACGGCCTGGGACAGAATAATCTGTGCCTCCGGCATCCCGATCCGCTCCACTGCCTGGGCTGCCGATACCGCCACGGTCAGTGCCATCGGGTCTGCGTTTCCCACATCCTCCGATGCGCAGATCATGATTCTGCGGGCAATAAACCGGATATCCTCTCCGGCATAAAGCATCTTTGCCAGATAGTACACCGCAGCGTCCGGGTCGGATCCCCGCATGCTTTTGATAAAGGCGGATATGGTATCATAATGGTTGTCCCCGTCCTTATCGTAACGGACTACTCTTTTCTGGATGCATTCTGATACAACATCCAGTGTCAGATGAATGAACCCGTCACTGCTTCTTTCGGTAGTCAAAACGGCAAGCTCCACCGCATTGAGCGCCAGTCTGGCATCGCCACCCGACATATCTGCCAGAAATGCGCTTGCATCCGGATCGATCCTGGCGTGATAGCTTCCCATTCCCTTCTTCTCATCGTAGACAGCCCGGTGAATCAGGCTTTCCACATCCTCCTTGGACAACGGCTTTAATTCAAAGACGGTGGACCGGGAAATCAGCGCCCGGTTTACTTCAAAATACGGATTCTCCGTCGTCGCCCCGATCAGAATCACCGTACCATCCTCCACAAACGGCAGGAGGTAATCCTGCTGTCCTTTGTTAAACCGGTGGATCTCATCGATAAACAGAATCGTCTTCTGCTGGTACATTCCCCTTGCCTTTTTTGCCTCTTCCACCACCGCTTCCATATCTTTTTTCCCTGCAACCGTCGCGTTGATCTGGCAGAATCTTGCGCTTGTTGCATTGGCGATGACTTTGGCAAGCGTCGTTTTTCCGGTCCCCGGCGGGCCGTAAAAAATGACGGAACTTAGCTTGTCCGCCTTGATTGCACGATAAAGCAGCTTGTCCTTCCCGATGATATGCTGCTGTCCTGCTACTTCTTCCAGTGTCTCCGGCCTGAGCCTTGACGCAAGCGGCGACTCTGTCTCTTTTTGCTTTTCCCTTGCATATTCAAATAAATCCATCTCTATCTGTCTCCCTCCCGGTATCCGCTCAAATTACGGATCACTTCTCCGGCGATCATCAGCCCGGCCACAGGCGGAACAAAAGAAATACTGCCCGGAAGCGATCTTCTGGCCCCCTTTTCCTCTTCTGTCACCCGGTCGGAAATATCCACCGGCTTTTCTTTGGAATACAGTACCTTAAGGCTCTCCACATTCCTCTTTTTCAGCTCTTTTCGCATCACGCGGCACAGCGGGCATACGGATGTATTTCGGATATCATCAATCTCAAACATCTCCGGATGCAGCTTGTTTCCGGTTCCCATACTGCTGATCAGCGGAATCTGATGCTCTTTGGCATACTCTGCCACCGCAAGCTTTGCCGTCACGGTATCGATAGCATCCACAATATAATCCGGGCGGATTTCAAACACCTGTTCCAGATTTTCTTCCAGTACAAACTCCTCGTAAGTCATCACCTGAATCTCCGGTGAAATGTCGGCAATCTTTGCTTTCATGACTTTCGTTTTATACTGTCCGACCGTACTGTGAAGGGCAATGGACTGCCTGTTGATATTTGTCAGAGATACCTTGTCATGGTCCACGAGAATCAAATGTCCCACACCGCTTCTGGCCAGTGCCTCGATACAGTGAGACCCGACACCTCCTACCCCAAGCACGGTAACGCAGGAGTGTCTCAGCCTGTCCATTCCTTCTGTTCCTAATAATAATTCTGTCCTCGAAAATTCATGCAGCATCTTATTTCACTTTCCTTAATCCATAATCAGTTCATCGACTGTCACAAACCGGTATCCTTCCTCCTGCAGGGTATCTATGATCTGAAGTCCCGCCTCCACGGAAGTCCCGTAACAGTCATGTAATAAAATAATACCATTTTCTTCTGCCTGCGTCACTACCTTTCTTACGATTTCCCCGGTACTTTTCGTGCACCAGTCAAGAGGATCAATATCCCATTTTACCGGAATCAGATCGATTTCTTCCAAAGTTTCTTCTCTCCACGAGCCGTACGGAGGCCGGATAAAAGCAACCGTTTCCCCCGTGATATTTTCGATTACTTCATTCGTCTTTTCAATCTCCTTTCTTTCCGTCTCCTGATCTACTTTCGTCAGTTCCACATGATGGTACGTATGATTCCCGATCAGGTGTCCTTCTTTTTGCATCCTCCGGATCAGATCCGGATGTTCCTCCGCCTCCTGACCGATCACAAAAAAGCTTGCTCTGACTCCCCTCTCTTTCAAACCGTCCAGAAGTACAGGAGTAGATATACCGTCCGGTCCATCATCAAATGTAATGGCAATCCTCTTTTCCTCCTCTTTTTTCTTCACATCGCTGATGCTTTCGATCGTTTTCTTTGTGTTCTGCCACATTCCCGCCATGCAGACTGCCGCAATCAGGATGATCTCCGCTGTAAGTCTCCACTGTTTTCCGAATTCCTTCACGCTGTGCCCGCCTCATTCTTCTCTCCTGTAACTTTATTCACCGGGAGATACAGATAGAACCCGGAATCTGGAACAAATTTTTCCAGCCTCCGGGTTCTTCCCTTTTTTTGCAAAGTTTATTTTCTTTTTTTCTTTTTCTTCTTTTTCACACTGAACCCGAAAGTTCCGAGCTGCTTCCCAAGAGTTAAATACTCCCCATGGGAATAGGCAATCAGCCCTGTCTTGTTCAACTCGAACTTTCCATTTTCATTCATGTACTCACTGCTCACCTGAACGCCCGTTACATCCGCCAGAAACATATCATGTGTTCCAAGACGTATAATCTCTCTGACTTTACACTCAATATTCACCGGACATTCCGCAATTGCAGGCGCATACTGAAGGGACTCTGTCTTTTTTCTTGTGAGTTTCATCTCGTTCCATTTATCGACGTCTTTTCCGGAACGCACACCGCAGTAATCGGCCGCCTTTGCAAGCTGTTCCGTCGTAAGGTTGACAACAAACTCTCCGGTTTCCTCGATCATATGGTGGGAAAACCGGTTCGGCCGGACAGAAATATAGAGCATCGGCGGATCTGAACAGACCGTTCCCGTCCACGCCACCGTCAGGATATTGTCTGTTCCGTCTTTCCCTGCACAGCTTACCATCACTGCCGGGAGCGGGTACAGCATATTGCCTGGTTTAAAAATCACCTTGTCTGTCATATACTCCCTCCTACTGCTGCAGTTCGCTCACCAGTGTCGGGATCAGCTGTTTCTTTCTGGATACGACACCGTTTAATACGATCTGATCTGTATCTTCCGGAAGCTCAAAAGCATCGATCACGGTCTGCCTTGCACTTCCTCCACAGCAGAGAAGCTCTGTAGACTGGTCTACAATATTCGTAAGCATAAAGAATACCATATCCAGTCCGCTTTCTTTCAGCACATCCGGCAGTTCCGGACATACCTTTTCCCGGATCTCCTGCAGTTCCTCGCTGCTCATGGAATTGATCTGTCCCACTCCGAACGTCAGCTCATTGACATGGAACTCCTTGAAATCCTGGAAACAGATCTCGGAAACAGATTTATTCGCAAGATTGCTTCCTGCTTTGAACATCTCTTTTGCGAACTCATCGATATTTATTCCCGCAATCTGAGCAAGCGTTCTCGCAGTCGCTTCATCCATCGGAGTGCAGGTCGGCGACTGGAACAACAGGGTATCGGAAATAATCGCTGCACAGAGAAGACCTGCTGTCTCTCTGGACGGAGTAATCTGGTTTTCCTGATACATCTGATAGATAATGGTCGCAGTACAGCCAAGCGGTTGGTTTCTAAAATAAACCGGACCCATCGTCTCCAGATTTCCGATTCTGTGGTGATCGATGATCTCAAGAATTTCCGCCTCTTCAATTCCGTCTACCGCCTGCGTCTTTTCGTTATGATCGACAAGAACGACCTGTTTGCGCCTCGGCTTTAACAGTCTCCGTCTGGAAATAAATCCGGTGAACCGTCCCTTTTTGTCAATAACCGGAAAATCACGGTATCTTTTCTTGGACATGACATCCCGTACTTCCTCCAGGTAATCATTCATATGGAACGTGCTCAAATGTTCTTTGGTCATAAAATATTTGACCGGAATACTTTGATTGATCAGACGGGCGGTCGTAAAGGTGTCATGCGGCGTACTGATAATCACTACATCTCTCTCGGATGCCAGCTTCCGGATCGTCTTCGATACTTCCGCTCCCTGGCAGATGACAAGGCAGCTTGCATCCATTTCTATCGCACAAAGCTGAGACTCGTACCTGTTTCCAACGATGACAAGATCGTCTTCATCGATAAAATTCTCCATCATATCCGGAGAGGAGGCTGCGATAACAACTTTTCCTTTCACGAAATATGCATGCTCGTTCCCTGTGACGATCTTCCCGTCCAGTGTATTCATAATGCTTCTGTACTGTGTCCGTGCGTCGGACAACAGATAACTGTCATAGAGCTCCATATAGGAATTGGCAATATCTCCAATCGTGATAATTCCTTCCAGCTTCTGCTCATTCAGAACCGGCAGCGTCCGAATACTGTTTTCCCGCATCATCGCCCAGGCCTCTTTGATCGACGCCTGGCTGGAAACTCCGTCAATCTTCCGGATATCCACATCTTTTAACTGCTGAAATACATTCTGAAGGAGCGCCGGCTCTTCCACATGAAAATAGTCAAGAACATATCTGGTCTCCTCCGAGACCTCTCCGGCTCTTTTTGCCACATAATTTTTTCCTGTAATCTGCTTTTTTAATTCTGCGTATGCAATGGCAGAACAGATGGAATCCGTATCCGGATTTTTATGTCCTACCACATATACCTTTCTGTCTTTCTGATTATCTGACATACTTTTTACATTTCCTCCCATATGCCGTACGTGCCGGCCAATCTTTTACTTGATATAAAAATAGAGTATCATCTTTTTGATTCCGCGCCAACTGTTTTTTCGGTTTTCATAAAAATATTCTTTCACTTTGCTTTCTCTAACAAAAAATCTATGATATACTTTCTAGAGAAAACACAAAAAGGGGTGCATCATCAATGAACGAAGAATTAGAAACAAAAACATCTGCCCTGGAACCGCAGGCAGAGTCCATGAAAGACTATGAAGACCAGTTTGATATCGCCGATCCATGGCATATCGTACAAAACTATATGGACAACCGTACAAACCTTACATTGAAAGTAGAAGGTGTGGTCAACGGCGGCGTGATCGTCAAGGTGGAAGGCCTTCGCGGTTTTGTCCCGGCATCCAGACTTTCTCTTTCCTATATCGAAGATCTGGAAAGCTATCTTCTGAAAGAAATCACCGTCCGCGTCATTGAGGCAGATCCGGAAGAACACCGCCTCATTCTTTCCGCCCGTGAGATTTTAAAAGAAGAAGAAGCCAGAGAGCGTGCCGAACGCATCTCAAAGATCCAGGTTGGAAGTGTTATGGAAGGCACCGTGGAATCCATTCAGTCCTACGGCGCGTTTGTCCGCTTTGACGATGGTCTCTCCGGACTTGTCCATGTATCCCAGATCTGCGAAAAACGGATCAAAACACCGGCCGATGTCCTGAAGACAGGAGACCGTGTCAATGTCAAAGTCATCGGAATCAAAGATGGAAAACTGAGCCTGAGTATCAAAGCTCTTTCCGAAGAAAAAGAAGAAGAGACAGAAGAACTGCATGTAGAGCTTCCAAAATCCGAAGAGATCGGAACAAATCTTGGAGATCTTTTCAAAAATATCAAACTGTAATTCCTCTTCAGACAGTTCTGGTTGAAACAGCCGGGGCGGATTCATGTCCGGACAGTCCGGAAGATATCCGCCCTCTTTCTTTTATCTCTTTCTCTTATAACCGTTCCAGATCCTGAATCCAGACAGCCGCCGAAGCATCGCTTGGCATCCTCCAGTCTCCCCTTGGAGACAGAGCCACCGTACCTACTTTCGGTCCATCCGGAAGGCAGGAACGCTTAAACTGCTGTGAGAAGAATCTCCAGTAGAATTTCTTCAGCCATTTCAGAATCGTCTCATCATCATAGACACTTTTAAATGCATGCTTTGCAATCCGGTAAATTTTGGACGGCTCATATCCAAAACGCAGCACATAATAAAGGTAAAAATCATGAAGCTCATACGGTCCCACCAGATCTTCTGTCTTCTGCGCAATCTGACCGTCCTCCGGCGGCAGAAGCTCCGGACTTACCGGTGTATCCAGCACATCCAGCAGAATCTTCTGAAGCTCTTCATCCCCGCAGGTGTCCGCATAGTACTGTACCAGATGGCGCACCAGCGTTTTCGGTACAGAGGCGTTGACACCGTACATGGACATGTGGTCTCCGTTATACGTCGCCCAGCCAAGAGCAAGCTCTGACATATCCCCCGTTCCGATGACAAGTCCTCCGTCTTTGTTGGCAAGATCCATCAGCACCTGTGTCCGTTCCCTTGCCTGACCGTTTTCATATGTCACACTGTGGTCATTCAGATCATGGCCGATATCGCGGAAATGTACAGTCACCGCTTCCCGGATCGGCACTTCCAGAAGAGAAGCACCAAGTCTGCATGACATCTGGCAGGCGTTTCTGTATGTCCGGTCTGTCGTCCCGAAGCAAGGCATGGTCACCGCCTTGATCCGGGATCTTGGAATTCCAATCATATCAAAAGCCTTTGCCGTCACAAGGAGCGCCAAAGTGGAGTCCAGTCCACCGGAAATGCCGACTACTGCTCCGGAAGCCTTTGTATGAACCAGTCTTTTTTTCAGCCCCATAGCCTGAATAGACAGAATCTCTTCGCATCTTGCGGCACGTTCCTTTTCATCCTGCGGAACGAATGGTGCCGGGGAAAAGGTTCTTGTAAGGGCCGTCTCCTCTTCTTTGACGGAAAACGGAACAACCGGCAGTGTCTTTTTTGCCGCAGAACGGAATGTCGTATTTTTCCGGCGCTCGGACAGCAGCCGCTTGATATCAATTTCGCTGTAGATTGTTTCATTCGCAAACCGCCGGGAAGCTTTCAGTATCGTCCCGTTTTCCGCAATCAGATTGTGTCCGCCGAACACAACATCCGTGGTGGACTCTCCTTCCCCTGCGTTGGCGTAAACATATCCCGCAATCAGTCTGGCTGACTGTCCTTTGATCAATTCCTCCCGGTAACGGTTCTTTCCGATTGTCTCATCACTCGCGGAGCAGTTCACAAGAATCACAGCTCCTTCCAGCGCCGCCTTGATGCTTGGCGGAACCGGGGACCACACATCCTCACAGATCTCCGCTGACAGGATCAGTCCCTCAGTCTCCATGGACTCAAAAAGGATCTGCGGACCGAATGGTATTTCTTCTCCTGCAAACCGGATCATTCTTACCTCTTCCGGTCCCGGAGTGAACTGACGCATTTCATAAAACTCTCCGTAATTCGGAAGGAACGTCTTTGTTGTAAATCCAAGAATCTTTCCCTTATTCAGGGCCGCTGCCGTGTTGTACAGCTCACCGTCCACCGCAAGAGGACATCCGACAAAAACAACCGATTCCAGTTCTTTTGTTTCTTCGGCAATCCTGCAAAGTCCTGCTTTTGCCTGTTTCAGAAGAATATCCTGGGTAAACAGATCACCACAGGTATATCCGGTAATGCAAAGCTCCGGAAAGACAATGATCTTTGCGCCGTTTCCCGCTGCCTCTTTCATCTTTTTTATAATTTCTTCTGTATTAAATGCCGTATCTGCCACACGGATATCAGGTGTAGCCGCCGCCACTTTGATAAATCCCTGTTTCATGCCCCGTTCCTCTTTTCCTTTTTATTTTTTCTTTGCCTGTTTTAACAGAGCGGAAAGCTCGTCCACACTGAAGCTGTATGCAGTGTTACAGAAATGGCACTTCACTTCAATGTCTTTTCCTTCATCAATCATCTCTTTGATCTCTTTTTCCCCGATACTGATGATTGCCTTTTCAATCTTTGTCTTAGAACAGTCACAGTAGAACTGTGTCGGAAGGGTATCAGTAATCTCAATATCCATTCCTTTTAATACTTCCTGAAGCAGAGATTCCGGTGTATGTCCCTGTTCCAGAAGCGCAGTCACAGAATGGATGTTGCTGATATTTTCCTCCAGCTGTTCCAGCACTTTTTCTTCCACAAACGGCATTACCTGCACGATAAATCCTCCGGCACATTTCACCGTATTGTCTTTTTCCATCAGAACTCCCAGTCCTACCGAGGACGGTACCTGTTCGGAATTTGCAAAGTAATAAGTCAGGTCATCTCCGATTTCACCGGTCTGAAGGATCGTCTGTCCCACATACGGCTCTTTCAATCCCATATCTTTGATGACATTTAAAATGCCAAGTCCCAGTGCGCCGCCTACATCCAGCTTACCGTTCTTCGGCGGAAGCATCACATCCGGATTTTCCACATATCCTTTGACATTGGCTTTGCTGTCTGCTGTCACCGTCAGTCCCTGAATCGGTCCGTCACATTTGATCTGGATGGTCAGGATGTCCGTATCATTTTTCATCATGCTTCCCATCATGGCTCCGGCTGTCAGCAGTCTTCCAAGCGCAGCGGTCGCAACAGGGCTTGTATTGTGGTGCTGTCGTGCTGTCTCTACCATCTCTGTCGATGTCACCGCAAACGCACGGATCTGGCTGCCCGCCGCGGTTGCTCTTACTAAATAATCTTTCATTACTGATTCCTCATTTCTTTCTTTATTCGGCTCTGTTCTTTCCACATTCTCTTGCCACTACACAGATGCGGGTGCTTTCTTCGTCCGGCTGCTCTTTCGTAAAGCCGTCATACATCGCAACAAGTTCCATGCCGGCTTCCCTCAGGCAGTCCGTCACTTCCCTGACCGTATAGCCTCTCTGAAAATGGGTTTCTTCAAACTTTCTGTACAGTTCTCCCTCACGTACAAAAATCGTCAGATCATACTCGTTGATCCGCTCCTGAGGGTCATAAAAATTCTCCCAGATAAAACTGCACTCGTCTCTGTTTTCCGCAATCGTTGTATCCCCCAGGATCTCCCTGTATTTATATTCTGTATTAAAATCAAACAAAAACAGTCCGCCCGGATCCAGATAGTTGTTCACCAGTGCAAACATCTCTGCCAGCTCTTCGGGCTCCGTAATATAATTGACGGAATCACAGGCGCTTATGACTGCGCGGACCGTACCGTAGAGCTCAAACTCCCTCATATCCTGAAGAAGATAAAGGATATCATGTCCGGAAGCCGCTTTCTTCTCCGAAGCAATCTCCAGCATCTCTTCCGAATTATCCACTCCAATCATGTCATAGCCAAGCCCTGCCAGAAGCTCTGTCATGCTTCCGGTGCCGCATCCAAGATCCAGAACGAGCCCGTCCCGGATTCCGTTTTCTTTCAGAATCCCCGCATAATATTCTGTCCATTCTGCATATGGGACATTGTCCATAAATGTATCGTATACTTCCGCAAATCCTGTATATGCATCCATTTGATCATCTCCCGCCGACTATAAATCCGGCTTATTATAGCATGATTTCCATATTTTTTAAAGGGGAAATCAAAATCCCCCGGACATCTTGCCCGGAGGATCTGTTCCATTTTCCTTATTCAATTACATGAATCCATCCTTCCGGAGCCTCGATCCGCCCCATCTGGATTCCTGTCAATGTGTCATAGAGCTGTTTTGTCACCGGTCCCATCTCATCCATGCCGCTTGCAAAACAGATTTCTCTTCCGTGGTCTACAATCTTGCCCACCGGAGAAACAACGGCAGCTGTACCGCACAGTCCGCATTCCGCAAATTCCGGAACTTCTTCCAGAGTCACTTCCCGTTCTTCTGTCTCAAGCCCAAGATACTCTTTTGCCACGTAAAGGAGCGAGCGTCTTGTAATGGACGGAAGAATGGAGGATGATTTCGGTGTTACAACTTTTTTATCTTTTGTGATAAAGATAAAGTTGGCTCCGCCTGTCTCCTCTACCTTTGTTCTTGTAGCGGCGTCGAGATACATGTTTTCAGCATAGCCTTCTTCGTGTGCTGTCACAATTGCATGAAGGCTCATGGCGTAGTTCAGTCCTGCCTTGATATGGCCGGTTCCGTGCGGTGCCGCTCTGTCAAAATCAGAAACCTTGATCGTAATCGGCTTTGCTCCGCCTTTAAAATATGGTCCGACCGGAGTGGTTAAAATGCGGAACTGGTATTCAGCCGCCGGACTCACACCGATCACCGGACTGGAACCGAACATATAAGGCCGGATGTAAAGGGTTGCCCCGGAACCGAATGGAGGTACCCATGCGGCATTTGCTTTTACTGTCTGTGTAACCGCATCGATAAAGCGCTCTTTCGGAAATGCCGGCATTTCCAGTCTCTTTGCCGAATCAATCATTCTCTCAGCATTTAAGTCCGGACGGAATGTTACAATCTTTCCGTCTTCTGTTGTGTATGCCTTTAATCCTTCAAATACGGTCTGTGCATACTGGAACACACCCGCACACTCGTTGAGTACGATACTGGCATCGGATGTCAGACATCCATCGTCCCACGCACCGTCTTTAAAATTGGAAACATATCTTTTATCGGTCTGGATATACTTGAAACCCAGATTTGACCAGTCCAAATTTTTCTTTTCCATTTCCATCCACTCCAATCTTGTTTTCTTATTTTTCTAGTATAAGACTGTTTTGGAAAAAATTCAAGAGTGCGCTCTGTTTTTTTGAATCCGTATGATTTTCCTGCTACCGCTCTGCCATACTGATTGCTTCAATTCCGACGCTTCCGCCCCGCACGACTTCCACATCCCGGAATTCTTCTTTCAAAAGCTTGACAACCGCATCATTTTTGGTGGCCGTCTGCAAAAATTCAAGCAGCATACTGTCTTTCCCGTAATCGATCACTTCCGCCTTGAAGGTCTCGGCAATCTGGAAAAGCTCTGTCTTTTCCTCCAGACTGCATTTTTTCACTTTGACATACAGGATCTCCTTCATGCAGACTGAAAGATCCGTAAAATCGATGACCTTGATCACTTCCACCATCCGGTTCAGCTGTTTTTTAATCTGTTCAAAAGTCTCCTCATCACAATGCGTTTCGATCGTCATTCTGGAAATCGTCGGGTCTTCTGTCCGTCCCACCGTCAGACTTTCCAGATTATAGCATTTTGCCGAAAACAACCCGGAAATCTTGGAAAGCACACCAATCTGATTTTCCACATAAAGAGAGATCCATCTTTTTTTCAACATTCCATTCATTTCCATTTCCTCCTTCTCTAGCAGTCCATCAGCATCTCATGGAGCGTACCGTTTGGCTTCACCATCGGGTAGACCACTTCTTCCGGATCAATGATGAATTCGATCAGTGTCGGTACCTTCGTCTCTTTTGAGGCTTCCAGAAGTGCCGCCTCGATATCCTCTTTCTTCTCCACACGCATTCCCTTTGCCCCGTAGCTTTCTGCAAGTTTCACAAAGTCCGGTGTATATTCCGGCAGCTTTTCATCCCCGCGGCGCAGAGCAGCCCCTGCAAGAAGATTGGTCATGGCGTAGCGTTTGCCGTAAAACAGCTTCTGCCACTGACGCACCATTCCAAGGTAGGTATTATTCAGAACACAGATAATAATCGGCAGCTCTTCGAGAACCGCTGTGGCAAATTCCTGAATATTCATCTGCATGCCTCCATCACCGGAAATAACGATCACCGGTTTATCCGGATTGCCGATCTTTGCTCCGATTCCTCCCGGGAATCCATATCCCATCGTGCCAAGTCCTCCCGACATCAGAAGGCGTTTCTTCGGCGTAATCTCCGCATACTGTGCCGCGAACATCTGATGCTGTCCTACATCCGTTACAATGATTCCTTCATCAAAAACATGATTGATTCCCTCGATAATATCCTGCGGAAGCATGACATTTCCCCTCTTCTTCATCTGAAGCGGGTGTTCCTGCTCCCAGCCCTGAATTTTCTCCATCCACTCTTTTGTATCCTTCTCTTCCGCGTACTCCAGCATCTTTTCGATTGCTTCCTTTGCGTCCGCTACAATCGGCACATCCACATGGATATTCTTGGAGATGGACGCCGTATCAATATCGATATGTACAATCTTTGCGTTCGGCGCAAACGCATGCAGCTTTCCTGTGATCCGGTCATTGAATCTTGTACCGATGGAAAACAGCACATCGCACTCTTCCACCGCCATATTGGCTGCGTAGGCTCCGTGCATACCAAGGTTTGCCACATAATACGGATGATTCGTCGGAACAGCGCCTCTTCCCATTACCGTTGTGACCACCGGAATTTTCGTCTTTTCCACAAGTCTTGTAAAGGCTTCATTGGCTTCCGCAATATTCACTCCGCCTCCTGCAAGAAACAGCGGTCTCTTCGCGTGGTTTAACAGCTTGACCGCGCGTTTTAACTGGCCGATGTGAACGCTGGTGTTTGGCTTATAGCCGCGGATATTGACCTCTGACGGATATTCCGGAGAGCCAAGCTCACCCATCACGTCTTTCGGAAGATCTACGAGAACAGGTCCCGGTTTCCCGCTTCTTGCGATGTAGAACGCTTCTTTTATAATTCTTCCCAGATCTTCTCTTCTATGTACCGTCACTCCGTATTTGGTGATGCTTCTTGTAATTCCTACAATGTCGACCTCCTGGAATGCGTCATTTCCAATCAGATGCCGCGCCACCTGTCCTGTAAAACATACAAGCGGCACACTGTCATAGTTTGCCGTGGCAAGACCGGTTACCAGGTTCGTCGCTCCGGGTCCGCTTGTTACAAGGCAGACCCCGACCTTGCCCGTTGATCTTGCGTAAGCATCCGCCTCGTGAACCAGCGCCTGCTCGTGCCTTGGGAGAATGATCTTGATATCTCCCTGTTTATAAAGCTCATCGCTGATATCAATCGTACATGCCCCCGGATAACCAAAGAGCGTATCCACACCTTCTTCTTTTAATGCTTTTACAAGAAGCTTGTTTCCACTGATTTTCCTCATGCCGTTTCCTCCTTTTCCTTCTCCTTGTCAAGGCTCTCTATTCTTCCCTGCATCTGTACGGAAATTTTATTCCCCAGGGCATCCGAAAAGACTTCCTGTAGAAAAAAACGCCCTAAGCCTTTGCTTAGGGCGAATAACTCCGTGATACCACCTAACTTCAGAATTTCTCTGCACTCAACCAGTACTTTCATACTGTTTCCCGATAACGCTGGAACAACGTCGGAGCCTAATCACATCTTACTTCCTGCATCGGATAAGACCTTTTCAGTCCGCTGTTCATGGGCCAGTTCCCACCCGCCGTCACGAAGACTTCCACCACCCGCCTTCTCTCTTTGCATCCGGCCGGGAGGTACTCCTCCCACTCACTACATTTCTCTGTCTCGTTAAAGTAATTATTGACATTATACGGGGTGGGGATATCTGTTGTCAAGCTTTTTCTCCGGCATCAGTCTTTTGTAGTTCTTTTTCTGTATCTTGTAAATATGTATTCCAGATCAAAATATGTCTGCTCGTCAGACTCTCCTTCCAGGATCCAGTCTTCCTCTTCATCCAGATTCGGGAAATATGTATCCGCGTCATAGGCATGGTCCGTCTTTGTCACATAAGCCTCGGTACAGTACGGGAGCATCATCCGGTAAACGCTCTCCCCTCCGATCACATAGATACTCTCATCCGGATACTGCTTCAGTTCCTCCAGAAGTTCCTCCAGACTGTGTACTACAACTGCTCCTTTTACCTGATAATGCGCGTCTCTTGTAAGGACGATATTCGTTCTGTTCTTCAACGGCTGTCCGCCAGGAAAGCTTTCCAGTGTCTTTCTGCCCATAACAACCACGTTTCCTGTTGTTGTCTCCCGGAAAAACTTCATATCTGCCGGGATGCTGACAAGCAGCTTGTTTTTATTCCCGATAGCCCAGTTTTTGTCTACATTCACAATCAGATTCATCTGTGTGCCTCCTCTTCTTTATACCGCAATCGGAATATTTTTAATCTGTGGTCCTGTCGCATAATCATCCAGACGGACGTCATCCGGCGTAAAGTCATAGAAATCTTTTACATCCGGGTTCAGCCAGAATTTAGGCGCTTCGTGCTGCTCTCTTGAAATCAGCTCCTCCACAAGCGGAATGTGACGATCATAAATGTGCGCGTCCGCGATCACATGAACAAACTCGCCCACCTGCATGTCACAAACCTGCGCCATCATATGCATCAGCACCGCATACTGACAGACATTCCAGTTGTTTGCCGCCAGCACGTCCTGGGAACGCTGGTTCAGGATTCCGTTCAGCACCAGTTTTTCACTGTCCGGACGCTTCGTCACGTTGAAGGTCATGCTGTATGCACACGGATACAGATTCATTTCATGCAGATCCTGATGAACATAGATGTTGGTCAGAATCCGCCTGCTGTACGGATTGTGCTTCAGATCATAGATAACACGGTCTACCTGATCCATCATTCCTTCCTTATACTGATGTTTCACTCCCATCTGATATCCGTACGCCTTTCCGATGGATCCGTCTTCATCTGCCCAGCTGTCCCAGATATGAGGTTTCAGGTCATGGATGTTGTTGGATTTGCGCTGCCAGATCCAGAGCATCTCATCGGTACAGCTCTTGATCCCTGTTTTCCGAAGGGTCAGTGCCGGAAATTCTTTCGCAAGATCATACCGGTTTACAACCGCAAACTTCTTGATCGTATAGGCAGGTGTTCCGTCTTCCCACTTTGGCCGCACCTTTTCTCCTTCTGTACTTGTGCCGTGATCGATAATGTCTCTGCACATGCTGACAAATACCTGATCCGCATAACTCATATTGCTACCTCCGTTTTTCTCCATTTTAATTTGATTTCATCAATGCAAATACTTTTGCTCTGGATAATGTCCGTACTACGAGATAAAACAGCACCGTCTCCACCGGCACCATCACCATCTGTTTCAGAAGTCTTGCCGGAAGCAGCGCCGCAAAGGAACTTCCGTACATGACAGTAAGCCAGTACGTGTTCAGACAGGTGTTGACCAGAACTGCGACAAGTACTTTCGCAAATACAATCCGCCCCACGGAAAGCGGCTTCCGGTACAGAACCATTCCATAGAGGATGCCGCCCGCCACGGCACTGATGGTAAATCCCGGGAAAAAGGCTCCCGTCGGCTTTACCAGATACTTCAGAATATCCGCCGCTCCCGCGACAATACCGCCCACAGACGGTCCAAACAGCATTGCTGCCAGTTCATTTGGCAGGAAGGAAAATCCGATCTTCAGAAAGTCCGTCACCTGCACGGTTCCAAAAAATCCCAGCACCACAGCGAGTGCCAGAAGCATCGCTATGACAACCATGGTATGGCTGTCTTTGAGTTCACGGGCTGATTCCCGGAACATGTCTCGTAGTTTCTTGCATTTTTCCATAAAAATATACCTCCTTTGCAGTAGTCCTTTTGCCACGCACAGCAGGTATATCAATCTCTGTCTATGTGCAGCAGCGGGATGCGAAATATGTACCGCAAGAAATTTCTTTTCGTCCACCGGCAACTCCCCGTCCGAATGGCACTTAACGCACATATTTCTACTCTGCCTGTTCATTTCGTCTCTGATTATAGCACGAAGTCCTCTGATCGTAAAGAGATTTCTCAGTATGCCATTGCCTCCTCTCTCGTCATCCAGAAATGGATCCCATGAGTGGAGTCTTTCCACCGGTCTTCTGTAAAAGAGTCAGCGTATACCCACTCCCCTTTCCGGTAGACGAAGTTTTCATCCACCAGCGACCATGCCTCATCAAATTCCCTTGTGCCGTCAAAGTTTCTGATTGTCAGTACTTTTGCCTTATCACACCGGCATGTCGGACCTGTGGCCGAGCTCCGCTTTGCATCTGCCGGAACAAGGAGCTGTACAATCCGGTCATACACACATTTCTTGTATGCTACAAACGCTCCTTTCTCCGGGCAGCGCATAGGATACCCCACGGTTGTCTCATCCATGCGCGCCCCGGTCAGGTCTGCATTTTCCAGTGTTGAAAGCCGGATATCCGCACCCCGGAAGTCTGCATTTTTAAGACTGCATCCCCGAAGGTCCGCCCCTTGCAAATCTGCCCTGCAAAATTTTGCTCCTTCCAGATCACAGTCCCGAAATCTTGAATTAGAAAGCCTGCACCCTGTAAAGTCGGCATTCCGGAAACTGACGGCGGTAAAATCTCCCCATTCCAGGATTTTACCACTCAGATCGATTCCGTCCATCCGTCTTTCATTCCATACTGTTTTTGTACTGTTCTGCTCCATTTTGACACCCCCGGTTCTTTGTAAATTCTATTTAAAATTTTTTTAAAAAACATGTTGACATTTCTTTTCTTTTATAGTATCATACATTTTGTTCCGAGTGAACAAAAAACATTAAGCGACAGTGGCTCAGTTGGTAGAGTACGACCTTGCCAAGGTCGGGGTCGCGGGTTCGAGCCCCGTCTGTCGCTCTTCTTTTTCAAAATTTGATATTCATGCGACAGTGGCTCAGTTGGTAGAGTACAACCTTGCCAAGGTTGGGGTCGCGGGTTCGAGCCCCGTCTGTCGCTCTTAAAACACGATTCAAATGAATCGTGTTTTTTCTTTTCTCAGACAGCTGTATCCCCGAAACCTGTATGCCAGATACTCTCAGAACAAAGGACAAAGTTTTCTGTTAATTGAAAAGGATGCTGCAGTTTCCCACAACACCCTTTTTCTTCTTTCTCACGAAATTACTCTTCTGTTTCCGCTTCCGCCTCTTCTTTTCTGATGACACCGATTCCCAGCTCTTCCAGCTGTTTTACTGCTACTTCAGACGGTGCCTCCAGCATCATGTCTGATGCATCTTTCACCTTCGGGAATGCAATGACATCACGGATGCTGTCTTCTTTCGCCATGAGCATGACAAGACGGTCCAGTCCGTAGGCAAGTCCTGCATGAGGCGGTACCCCGTACTTGAACGCATTCAGAAGGAATCCGAACTGCTCTTCGGCCTCTTCTTTTGTAAATCCGATCACTTCAAACATCTTTGTCTGGATGTCATTCTGGTGGATTCGGACACTTCCTCCGCCGAGCTCGGTTCCATTTAATACAATATCGTATGCTTTCGCGCGCACTCTTCCCGGATCACTGTCCAGATACTGAAGATCCTCCTCCATCGGCATGGTAAACGGATGGTGCATTGCCACGAAACGGTTCTCGTCTTCATTCCACTCAAGCAGCGGGAACTCTGTTACCCAGAGGAAATTGTACTGGCTCTTGTCCAGAAGATCCAGCTGTCTTGCAATTTCAAGACGGAGATTTCCAAGTACATCCCATACAATCTTATTCTTGTCAGCCGCAAAGAGCAGAAGGTCTCCCGGCTGTCCGTCCATTGCCTGGATCAGGGAAACCATTTCCTCTTCTGTCATGAATTTTGCAAAGGAGGATTTCACGCTTCCATCTTCCTGAATCGCAATATATGCAAGTCCTTTTGCACCATATCCTTTTGCAAATTCTACAAGCTTATCAATCTTTTTACGCGGCATTGCACCCTGTTCTTTGGCATTGATTCCGCGGACGCTTCCGCCCTGCTCCAGAGCTCCGGTAAAGACGCCGAATCCGCAGTCCTTTACGATCTCGCTGACATTGACAAGCTCCATTCCGAAACGGGTGTCCGGCTTGTCGGAACCGTAGCGGTCCATTGCATCCTGCCATGTCATTCTCTGGATCGGAAGCTTTACATCCACATCCAGAACTTCTTTAAACAAATAAGTAAGGAGACGCTCGTTGACTTCCAGAACATCATCTACATCAACAAAGGAAAGCTCCATGTCGATCTGTGTAAATTCCGGCTGGCGGTCTGCACGGAGATCTTCGTCCCGGTAGCATCTTGCAAGCTGGAAATAGCGGTCGCATCCGGAGCACATCAGCAGCTGCTTTAATGTCTGAGGAGACTGCGGCAGCGCATAAAAGCTTCCCGGATGTACACGACTTGGTACCAGATAGTCTCTTGCTCCTTCCGGTGTACTCTTTACCAGTGTCGGTGTCTCGATTTCAAGGAATCCTTCATCTGCCAGGAACTGTCTCGTCAGTGTGGCGATCTGGCTTCTCATGCGGAGATTCCGCTGCATATCCGGTCTTCTTAAGTCCAGGAACCGGTATTTCAGACGCAGTTCTTCCTTTGTCTTGCTGTCTTCCTCAATCGGGAACGGCGGAGTCTCGGACTCGGACAGGATCCGAAGCTCTTTCACACGTATCTCGATGGCCCCTGTAGCAAGATTTTCATTGACAGCTCCGGAACGTGCCTCCACGGTTCCTACTGCCGCAATGACAAACTCGCTTCTGAGCTTTCCTGCTTTTTCAAATCCTTCTTCATCGATACTTCCGTTCTCAAATATCAACTGCAGGATCCCGGAGCGGTCTCTTAAGTCAACAAAGATAATACCGCCTTTATTTCTGTTCTTCTGCACCCACCCCATGACGGTGACGGTCTCACCGATATTCGCTGTGCCAAGTTCTGCGCAACGGTGGGTCCTTTTCAGACCTTTCATTGATTCTGCCATTTTCTCTTCCTCCATTTATTCTTGCTCTATTCTTCGCTCTTTGGCGCAAATTCCCGTACAAAGCACTCTGTCACATCCGTGTAGCCGTCCTGCGCAAGCTGCTCTTTCTGGAATTTCTTGTTTTTCTTCATATTGGAAACAAGAACCTGACATCCCTTTGCCCGTTCTTCTTTCGCAAGCTCCAGGATTCGGGTAATGCCTTCCGACGGCATTCCTTTTTCAATCAGGAATGCTTTCTTTTCCTTCCTGGTCGGAACCTGATAGCCGCTTTCTAAAAGCAGCAGGACAATCCGCTCGAATCCGATGGAAAATCCACATGCCGGCGTATCCTGTCCCGTAAACTTTCCGATCATCTTGTCGTAGCGTCCGCCTCCGCCTACTGATCCTCCGAACTCATCCATGGAGATCTCAAAAATCGTACCGGTGTAGTAGGACATTCCCCTGACAAGTGTCGGGTCAAAGCTCATCTTGAACTCCGCTTCTTTTACCGCTTCCACGCTGGAAATGATCGTCTCCAGGCCGTCTGCCACTTCCGGATCCAGAAATCCATCAAGCTTCTCTTTCAGGTAACGGATACCTTCCACATCACGTGTCACTTCCTTGAACAGTGTCAGGTAAGTCTCCACAACCTGTGCTTCATATCCCGCTTCTTTTAACTCGCTTTCCACACCTTCCAGACCGATCTTGTCCATCTTGTCCAGAATGATGAATACTTCGTCAAAGCTTTCCGGAGCAAATCCACTGAAAGCAGCCATTGCCTTTAAGATCTGTCTGTCATTGATCCGGATAGTAAAGTTCTTGAAATCCAGTTTTCCAAGGAGTGTACTTGTGGCAAGGATCAGCTCGATCTCCGCAAGATTGGACGGCTCGCCCAGGATGTCGATATCGCACTGCATGAACTGGCGGTATCTTCCTCTCTGCGGACGGTCTGCTCTCCACACATTTCCGATCTGCAGTGCCTTAAACGGAGACGGCAGTTCATTCGCGTGATTTGCATAATATCTGGAAAGCGGCAGTGTCAGATCGTAACGGAGTCCTCCGTCCACCAGATCCGCCTCTGTCTTTGCTGTCTCCAGATTCAGCTTCGCCCCTCTTTTTAAAATTTTGAAGATAAGCTGCTCATTTTCTCCTCCCTGTTTGCTGAGAAGATTATCAATGTGTTCCACACACGGAGTTTCAATCGAAGAAAATCCAAATGTACGGTATGTCTCTTTGATCATCTGTATCACATAGTCACGGATTTCCATCTCTCTTGGGAGCATATCGTTCATTCCGGTGACCGGTTTTTTCTTTAACGCCATAGCCATTCTCCTTTTCGCTCTATCATCTCGTCAATCCGGGCAATGTACTCGTCCACATTTTTCACATTTTCAATGCGGATCAGATTTGTCATCTTTTTCTTTTTGCTGCCCGGCATCTCTACTTCCTCCGGGAGGACAATCTTCGTGGAAGCACCCGCTCCCGCCGCAATAATCGACTGTTTTTCCTCCATAATTAGTATATTGTAAATTCCCGCTTTGTCAACCTCTGCATATCCGACATTCTCAAAATTTCCGGCCATATTTTTCTGGCGGTACAGATAGTACGGGACAAGCCCCATCTCCTCCGCGCACCGGTACGCCGCATCGATCATGGCCGTCAGGTCTTCTGCCGAAAGCAGGTGACCTGTAAAGCCTTCTCCGCTTCTCTGTTCCTGGCGCAGTCTCGATGCCCGCTTGATGGCAAGGGCATGCACCGTCAGACTGTCCGGGTGAAGCTCCCGGATCTGCCGCAGCGTATCTTCCATATCTTCCGGCGCCTCCCCAGGCAGTCCGGCAATCAGATCCATATTGATATTCTCAAAGCCGAGTTCCCTGGCCAGACGAAACGTCTGCACCACATCCTCCACTGTATGCCTTCTTCCTACCAGATCCAGTGTCTTCTGCTGCATGGTCTGAGGATTGACTGAAATCCGGCTGATTCCGTGGTTTCTTAAAACCTCCAGCTTCTCCCTTGTGATGCTGTCCGGCCGCCCGGCCTCCACGGTAAGCTCCAGAAGATGTTCATAGGAAAACTGCTGCTCCAGATGAGTCAGCAGACGGTCAAGCCGGGATGCACTAAGGGATGTCGGCGTCCCGCCTCCCAGATAGATCGTATTGAGTTTTTTCTCTTTGGAAACATCTGCAATATAGGAAAGCTCCCGGCAGAGCGCATCCAGGTAATCGTCCATCCGATCAAGATACTGCGCAATCGGGTAAGAAGTAAAGGAACAATATGCACAGGTTGTCGGGCAGAACGGGATTCCGATATAGAGACTGTATCCATTCTCGTAATCCAGTCTGGACAACAGCTCCTTTTCCCTTTTTGCAATTGCCAGTCCCAGTTCCGCCTTCTCTTCCGAGACAAAGTGCTCCTTTTCAATCCAGTTCAGAATCTCCTGATCCGGCACTCCTTCTTCTAATTTCTGCATGAACATTTTGGTCGGCCGCACCCCGGTGAGACTTCCCCACGGCAGTTTCTTTCCTGCCATTTTACTCAGTTTCTCATAAAGTGCACTTACTACCAGATGCTTTCTCCTGCTTCTGTCCATCTGCCCGATTTCACCTTTTTCTCCGGCCAGGCTGACACAAAAACAAGAATCACGGTCTGTCTCGATCCTGACCTGTGACTCTTGCTCTTCATTAACCTGCTGTTCGATTTCTTCGTCCGGATAAAAAGCTTTCAACAGATGATACGCGTCATATGTGTATAAAGTATCATTACATGTCAGCTTCATCATAGTCTCTCCCGCGTTTTATTTTCTCAAAAACGGATTGTATTTTTTCTCTTCGCCGATGGTGGTCGCATCCATATGACCAGGCAGGACTTTCGTCTCATCCGGAAGACAGAGGAGCTTTTCCTCAATCCCGCGTACCAGATCTGACATGCTTCCTCCCTCAAAATCCGTGCGTCCTACAGAATGGTGGAACAGAGTATCCCCGCTGAAGAGAATTCCCTCATCCGCCAGATAATAGCAGACTCCGCCCGGCGTATGGCCCGGCGTAAAAAACACCTGAATGTCAAAACCGGCGATGTGGAGCATTTCTCCGTCTTTTACATAGACCGCATCGGAAAACGTGTATCCGTTCGTATAGATATCGGACTGATTCCAGTGGGCATCCTGTAAAAGCGCCGCTTCCCTCTCCCCTGCGTAAACCGGCACATCATAGACCTTCCGGAAATCCTGGATTCCCATAATATGGTCAAAATGTCCGTGGGTCAGGAGAACAGCCTTCATGTCAAGGCCCTCCTCCTGAATAAAGTTCATCAGCTTTTTCGGACATGCTGCCGGATCGACCAGCACGGCCTCTTTTGTGTTTTCATCGTATAAAACGTAGGTATTTGTCCCGATAATGCCTGTTACAAATGTCTGAATCTTCATCTTTTTTTGCCCCGGCCTTTCTTTAGCCCGTCGTCCTTTCTATATCAATTACATTTTCAATCTGTCTGAGTTTGCCTACAAGGCGTCCCATCTCTTCTTTTCCTCTTACAACAAATCCCATCTCCACGGTAGATACGCCCTTCTTGCTTGTGCGCACATTCATCGTCTTGATATCGATCTCCGCCTCGGTAAAGACTTTGGAAATCTCCATCAGCATACCCGGCTTATCTTCCACAAACATTTTGATTTCCGCAAAATATTTGCCTTCGGAAGTTTCCGCAGCATCGGCCTCCCATTCTACCGGAATGAGTCTTGCTCTCTCTCTCTCTGTCAGATGAAGGACATTGATACAGTCTGTCCTGTGAATCGTAAGACCCCTTCCTCTGGTTACAAATCCTACGATCTCATCGCCCGGAAGCGGATTACAGCATCTGGAAAAGCGCACCGCCATGTCATCGATTCCTTTGACAATGACACCGCTTTTCGATTTTGCGATGTGTACCACGTTCTTCGATGCCTCTGCTACCTTTTCAAGTACAGCCTCATCCGTAATCTCCTGTCTGTGGTCTTTGTTATATTCTTCTGCAAGACGGTTAACAATCTGACCTTCTTTCAGTCCGCCGTGTCCGATTGCCGCAAGGACGGAATCCCAGTCCTTGAAGCCGTATTTCTGCTGCACGATCTGCTGATATTTCGGTTTCATCAGATTACCCTGCTCATAGCCTTTGGCCTTGCAGTAGGAAATCAGCATTTCTTTTCCTTTGACAATATTTTCTTCTTTAAACTGCTTTTTGAACCACTGGTTGATCTTGTTCTTAGCCTGCGTGCTCTTGACAATGTTCAGCCAGTCGCGGCTCGGTCCCTTGGAATTCTGAGAAGTCAGAATCTCGATGCGGTCGCCGTTCTGAATCTTGTAGTCTACTTTGACAAGTTTTCCGTTGACTCTTGCACCGACCATTTTATTTCCCACCGCACTGTGGATCGCGTATGCAAAATCGATCGGCGTGGAACCGTTCGGAAGATTTTTGACATCTCCATTCGGGGTGAAGCAGTACACATCTTCCGCGAACAGATCCAGGTCTCCTTTGATCAGATTCAAAAACTCCCGGTTATCCGACATGTCTTTCTGCCAGTCGAGGATCTGGCGGAGCCAGCTTAACTTTTCTTCTTCCTGAGCCTTGATATTCTTCTTTCCGTCATTGGACTCTTTGTATTTCCAGTGGGCTGCGATTCCGTATTCGGCCGTCTTGTGCATCTCCTTTGTACGGATCTGAATCTCAAACGGCTGTCCGACGGAACTCATCAGCGTCGTGTGAAGTGACTGATACATATTCGGCTTCGGCATGGCAATGTAATCTTTAAACCTGCCAGGTACCGGTGTATACATCTCATGGATCACGCCGAGGGCCGCGTAACAGTCTTTCACCGTGTCAACAATAATCCGTACTGCAAAAAGATCGTAAATCTGGTCTACCGTCTTATCCTGATTAACCATCTTTTTGTAGATACTGAAGAAATGCTTGACTCTTCCATTGACTTCCGCCCTGATATGGGCATTTTCCATATGCTGTGAGACTTCCCTTACAATCTGAGCCACAAACTCTTCCCGCTCGGTCTTTCTCTCATTAATCTGCTGCACCAGGTCATAGAAAATCTCCGGATGGAGATACTTAAGCGCAAGGTCATCCAGCTCTGTCTTCACTTTGGAAATACCGAGTCTCTGGGCGATCGGAGAATAGATGTCCATCGTCTCTTTCGCTTTTTCCTTCTGCTTCTCCGGCTTCATAAACTGCAGCGTGCGCATATTATGAAGGCGGTCGGCAAGCTTGATAATGATGACACGGATATCCTTTGCCATGGCGAGAAACATCTTTCTTAAATTCTCCGCCTGCATTTCAAGCTTATCCGAAGAATAGGAAAGCTGTCCCAGCTTTGTAACACCATCCACAAGAAGCGCTACTTCCTCTCCGAATTCTTTTTCAATATCCTCTTTTGTAACCTCGGTATCTTCTACCACATCATGCAGAATGCCGGCCGCAATCGTTTCCTTGTCCATCTCAAGCTGTGCCAGAATAATGCCTACCCAAAGAGGATGAATGATATATGCCTCTCCGGATTTTCGGAACTGATTTGCATGGGCCTTGCTCGCCAGCTGATATGCTTTTTCAATCAGCGAAACATCTGCTGACGGGTGATATTTATGGATATGCCCGATCAGATAACGGTACAGCTCATCCGGGTCCTGATAGTCCTCAGGCTCTTTTACAGCATGGCCGTCCACAATCCGCATCCCCTGGCGGACTTCTGTCGTAACTTCTTCCGGTCTGATTTTTTCTGCCATATCATTCCCCTCCTTTACCTGTTTCTTCACTGCTTTACTCTCAAATATTATGTCGTTTTTTGGAATATATCCTTTAGTATATCATTATTTCCAGAATGTGTAAAGCAGAGCATTCTACAGGTTTTTCGCGTAATCCTGCCTTTTTTCTTATCAGTATTACCGATAATCGAGAATTGTAATCTGAAGCGTCCTTCTTCCCATGTAATCGTTGATCCCCGGATAGTAAGTAACATCCATCAAAATCGGATTTCCTCTTCCATATAAAAGATGGTCTTTTGCATCCGGTCCGTACTTTTGTGACAGACAGGAAAAGAAGGTCTCCAGATCACCAAAAAAGATGGCATCCATAGTGGTGTGGTCCGCATCTTCTACTTCCAGTTTCAACACATTTTGATGCTTTCCGATAACCCGTCCCCGCCGAAAAAGCAGCTTTCTCCGGGCAAACACCGGTTTCGTATTTCCTTTCCCAAACGGCTCCAGAAGAGAAAGTTCCTGCACAAAATCCTCGGTAATCTCACACAGAGGAAGCTGCATGTCGATCACAACTTTCTCCGTCAGGTCTTCTTCCGTCATTGTCGTATTTTCGTTCAGTTTTTTCCGAAGAGACAGAATTTTTTCTTCCGGGAGCGAAAGCCCCGCTGCCAGACGATGTCCGCCGAAACGTGTCAGAAGATCTTTGCATCTGCTCAGCTCATCGTACATATGGTAGGTTTCAATCGACCGCCCGGAGCCTTTTGCTCCTTCTTCTGCCTTTGTCAGGACAAACACCGGTTTGTAGTACCGCTCCCGCAGACGTCCTGCCACAATTCCCGCTATGCTTTCATGACATTTTGGCAGATACACCACAAGTACTTTATCCTCCTTTAATCCGGTTGTCTCCACCTGGACCACCGCCTCTTTCACTGCTTCCTCTGTCAGATTCTTCCGGCTGTCATTGAGAGCTTTCAGATCTCCCGCCAGAAGGTCCGCTTCTTTTTTTGTCTTTGCGCACAGGAGCTCCAGTGCCCGTCTGGCTGTATCCAGACGCCCCCCGGCATTGATGCACGGTCCGATCACAAAGCCGATATGATAGGCAGACAGTCGGTCCGTATGGACTCCGGTACATTCCATCAGCGCGGCAAGTCCCGGATTTTTCGTTCTCTTCAGCATTTCCAGCCCCTGTTTTACAAAAATCCGGTTTTCGTCGGTCAGATCCATAACGTCTCCTACCGTCGCGATGGCTACATTTTCCATCAGATAATCCACATCTTCCGGATCTCTTCCCATGGCATTGTAAAGTGCCTCGACCAGCTTGTAGGCCACAGCTGCTCCACACAGTCCTTTGAACGGGTACAGGCAGTCCTCTCTTTTGATATCCACCACCGCGTCGGCAGGCGGAATCAGGTAGCCGCGTGTACCGTCTTCGTATTCTTCATACGGCACTTCATGATGGTCTGTTACAACGACAGCCATTCCCATACTTTTCCCATACGCGATCTCTTCGCGCGCTGCGATTCCGTTGTCACATGTCACAATTGTATCAATATTGTCATCCAGCGCACGGTCAATCAGATCAATATTTAACCCGTATCCGTCCCTGACACGATCCGGGATGTCATAATCCACTTCTGCGCCCAGTCCTTTCAACCCCTCCAGAAGAATATATGTAGCATTGACTCCGTCAATGTCATAATCTCCGATAATGCGGATACTCTGTTTCTCCACAATCTTTTCCTTCAGAAGATCCACCGCCTTATCCATATCTTTCATAAGCATTCCATCATACAGATCCGCGATGGTTCCATTCAGATAACGGTCAAAAGCCTCCTCTCCGATAATATCCCGGTTGCGGATCAGCGCCGCTGTTCTCGGCCGGATCCCAAACCGTTTCCCCAGCTCTGTAAAATTTCCTCCCTTTCTAAGCAGTACCCAGTTTTTCATCGATTGTATTCCTCCAAAAAAGCAAAAGGATGCCGCAAGATCCATACTTTCCATCCTGCTGCATCCTTTTCATGTTTTATTTCTTCTTTCCGGTTCTTGTCTTCATAACGTACCAGAGTGCTCCCGTGATACATACGGAAGAATATGCACCGCACACGATACCGACCATCAGAGGCAGTGCAAATTCTCTGACTGATGTGACACCAAAAACAAAGAGCGCAAACACCATAATAAACGTCGTCAGAGAAGTATAGATGCTTCTTGTCAGCGTCATTGTGATACATCTGTTTACAAGTTCGGCAAGTGGTTCTTTCTTCCTCCGCGCTTTCAGCTCCTCCCGGATCCGGTCAAATATTACAATGGTTGCATTGATCGAATATCCTACAATTGTCAGCATACACGCAATAAAGGTACTTCCGACTGTAATACGGGATACGGCGTAAAAGGCAAGCACGACGAGGACGTCATGAATCAGGGCCGTCACCGCGCTTGTGGCAAACCGGATGTCCTTAAACCGGAACCAGATATAAAGAAGCATGCAGACTGTGGAGATAATCACCGCAACGACCGCATCCTGCCTCATCTCCGCACTGATCGTAGAACTGATGCTGGAATAGGTAATGTCCGAATCCGACACCTGGAACTCATCAGCCAGTGCCTGATTTAATGCCTCCCTCTGGTCAAGATCAAGGGCTTTCGTCCGGATAACAATCTCAGTGCTTCCTTTTACCTTCTGTGTCTGTACTTCCGAGTCTCCGGATGCTTTCTCAACCACCGGAACAATCCGGGATTCAATTTGCGAAATCGAATAATCTTTCTGAAAATCCACTGTCGTGGATGTTCCTCCCCGGAATTCCAGACTGTAGGCCAGCATACCGTTTTCTTTCACATGATGATATCCCATCACGGCAAATCCGGCAAGGATCACAAGCAGGGAAACAGCAAAGCAGATCTTTCTCTTTCCAAGGAAGTCTACCGGCTTTCTTTCCTTCATTTTCTTTGCATAGAACTTCTCGTTCCGGATTTCCACCGCATAGAACGAATTGATGATCATCCGTGTAATTACCAGCGCGGTAAACATGGAAACGACGATGCCAAGAGCCAGTGTCTGCGCAAATCCTTTGACCGTTCCCGATCCCCGAAACCAGAGTACCGCTGCTGCAATCAGCGTCGTGACATTTCCGTCAATGATTGCGGAAAGTGCCTTGTGAAATCCGCTCTTCAGCGCGTTCTGCACACTCTTTCCGGACGCGATTTCTTCCCTCACCCTTGCAAAGATAATGACGTTTGCATCCACAGCCATTCCAATGGACAAAATGATTCCTGCAATTCCCGGAAGGGAAAGAGTGATGTCAAATGCGTTCAACAGCACCAGCACCAGTCCGGTATAGATCAGAAGTGCAAGCCCTGCAGCAAGTCCCGGAAGCAGATAAACAGCAATCATAAAAAGGATGACTGCCGCAAGTCCGACTGCTCCTGCCAGAAGACTTGTACTGATTGCCTCCCCGCCAAGCTGGGCTCCCTGCACCTGTGAGTTGAGCTCTTCCAGTTCCAGGGAAAGACCGCCGATCCGGATTGCGGAAGCAAGCTCTTCGGCTTCTTCATAACTTGCCATTCCGTCAATATAAGCGGTATCCACAGTAATAGCTTCATTCACAGTCGGGGAGCTGATTACCTCGCCGTCATAGATAATGGAAATTTCCTTTCCGACATTCTTCTCTGTCGCCTCGGTAAACTTTTCTTTTCCCTGCTCATTTAACTGAAGCTCTACCGTATATTCATTTGCTCCTGTCGTCTGGTTCTGACCGCTCATCGCCTTTGCGGTTTTAATGTCGCTTCCTGTCAGAACCGTCTCGCCATCTGCTGTCTGAAATTCCAGCGATCCCGGCTGTCCAAGCTCTTCCAGAATCTCATTGGCATCCGACACTCCCGGAATGGAAATGCTGATACGATTGTCTCCCTCCTGGTATACATTCGCTTCCGTACTGTATGCTTCTACTCTCTTCTGCAGTTTGTAGATGGTGTCCCGCATCTCTTCCGGCGACGGGTTTTCCTCTTTTGCCTGATAGGTAATGCTGACCCCGCCGGCCAGATCCAGCCCGAGTTTGATGTTTTCCATGGCAACGCTTTGGGAACGGCCCCATCCGATGGCTGTCGTATATACCAGCAGTCCGATTATAAGGACTGTCACAATCAATCCTGCGATCCCTCTGCTCTTCTTCACACTTTACATCCCCTTCTCTAAGCTTCTTCGCTCTCTCCGGAGTTGTCCGCCAGCGCCGCTTTGATCATGATGGCGCATTCCACACGTTTTCTTTCCATCTCGCATCCGATGTCATATGCATCATTCAGATTTCCCTCAAAATGGTATGCATTCGCCATACATCCGCCGCTGCAGTAGAACTTCGCAAAGCAGTTTTTACATTTTTCTTTTGAGTAGACATTACAGCACCGGAATGCGTCCGCAATCTCAGGCTTTGTAATACCCTCATCTACATTTCCCATCAGGAAATCCTCATCTCCTACAAACTGATGACAAGGATAGAGGTCTCCCCACGGTGTTACAGCCAGATATTCGGTTCCCGAACCGCATCCTGACAACCGTTTCGCAAGGCACGGTCCGCCTTCCAGGTCGATCATAAAATGGAAGAAATTAAATCCATTTCCTTCTTTTTCTCTCTGAATCATATATTTTGCGAGTTTATCATACTCCTCAAAAATCTGAGGCAGGTCTTCCTCCCTGATTGCGTACGGGTCTGTATCATCACCGACAACCGGCTCGATAGACATCTGCTGAAATCCGAGATCTACAAAATGGCGCACATCCTCTGAAAAATCCAGGTTCTGTCTCGTAAATGTACCGCGCACATAGTATTTCTGCTGGTTTCTGCTCTCGGCAAGTTTCTGGAACTTTGGAACAATCAGATCGTAGCTTCCTTTTCCATTCCGGAACGGACGCATCCGGTCATTGACTTCCCTTCTTCCGTCCAGGCTCAGCACGACATTGTCCATCTCCTTGTTGATAAACTCCTGAATTTCATCATTCAGCAGTACGCCGTTTGTCGTAACAGTAAAACGGAAATGTTTATCGTGAATCTTCTCCTGCTCTCTTCCATATGCCACAAGATCTTTGACAACCTGCCAGTTCATCAGCGGCTCCCCGCCGAAGAAGTCTACTTCCAGGTTTCTTCTGCTTCCGGAATTTGCGATCAGGAAATCCAGCGCCTTTTTCCCTACTTCATAGGACATCATCGCACGTCTTCCATGATATTCGCCCTCCTCGGCAAAACAGTATTTGCACGCCAGATTGCAGTCATGGGCAATATGGAGACAGAGCGCCTTTACTACTGTCTTTCTTTTCATGACATCCTGTATACAGGACTCATGAGTATCCGGTGCGAAGAGCTGTCCTGCCTCCGCTAGTTCAGCGAGATCATCGAGCACCTCGTCAATCTCCTGCGGATTATATTTCTCCTGATACTGTTTTTTGATTTTTTCCTTTGTCTCACCCTCCCGGATGGTATCGGCTGTCTGCTCCGGATTCATCGCGGTCAGTGCTGCGATCAGATCGTATCCCATCTGATCTACGACATGGACACATCCGCTGTTAACATCCAGAACGATATTATATCCATTATTCTGGTACTGATGGATCACTTTGTGTACCCCTTTCTCTTTTTCTGTAGACATCAAGAGACAGCGACCAAATAGCCGCTGTCCTGTAATTTCACTTATAAGTCCTGTCTGCCTATTTCTTCTGTTCGCAGGTCTGGTTTCCTACTGTGCAGGAAGTCTTGCATGCTGACTGGCAGGATGTCTGGCATTCTCCGCATCCGCCTTTTTTCATTGTGTTGTTTAAAGTCTGTGTATTTAATGTTTTAATGTGTTTCATCCTGATTTCCTCCTTATGCATTTTGCTAGAAATTATTATATCATAGGCGGTTTCTTTTTTAAAGCCTTTTTTTCGTTTACGACAGCATTCCGCCAAGCATTCCTCCGGCCGCGCACAGTATCAGCGTTGTCACAATCTGCATCGTATCGCCCTGAAGGGTGTGATATACACCAACGGACACCAGTACCAGGAGCAGAAAATATAGCATTCCAAGAATCAGTCCCCAGATAAATTTCCGTACTTTCTGCAGCTTCCCGATCAGAAAACCTCCCGCAAACGCGGACACAACATAGATACCGGTAATTCCTGCCGTCACTTTTCCTTTATCCAGATTCAGCTTATAAAGCAGCACCGCCAGCACCAGAAGCAGGATTCCCGTAACGATGTAGGATACCAGAAGTGCCTGAAAGATCCGCATGACCCCCGATTTTTGTCCTTTTACTCTCATCGCATCCCCCCTTGTCCCGTTTTTCTAAGACTATTGTATGATGCGGATTTTCTCTTTATGACTACGTTTCCATCTGACTCCCAAGAAATGCAGCCGCGCACTGAGCCAGTTTCTGACAGATTTCTTCGGAAATGCCTTTTTGCCGCTCCGGTCTGACAAAAAGAACTGATCCGATCACATCGCCTCCTGCCAGCACCGGACAGACAAAAATTTCTCCATAGTCCACCATCTTTTCTTTCAGAAAATTGATACCAGATCCCCCGCTGTGGCTTATGGATACCGCTCTCCGTTCTTCCAGAAGACAGACAAACTCCTCTGATACCTCCTGTTCTGCTACATCTTTTCTCCCTGTTCCGGAAGCAGCAATCACCTTTTCCATATCCGTAATGCAGGAAAGCATTCCCGATGCCTGCGCCAGACTCTCTGCATAGTTCTGCGCAAATGTATATATTTCTCCAAGCGGAGAATACTTCTTCAGAATAACCTCGCCGTCCTGGCCCGTAAAGATTTCCAGCGGAGTTCCCTCGCGGATTCCCAGTGTTCTGCGTATTTCTTTTGGAACAACCACCCTTCCAAGATCGTCGATTCTTCGCACAATTCCCGTCGCTTTCATTTCTGTAAAGTTCCCTCCATTTCACAAATCAGCCGCTTTTTTCCGGCTTTCACATAAGGCTAGTATCTGCAAAAGGAAAATTTTTATTCTGTTTGCACTTTTTCTTAAGAGATAGTAAAATAGAGAAAAACGTTTAGGAGGTCCATAAGGCTATGAGTAAAATCGATGATGTAAGAAAAGAAATGGTCGCTGCCATGAAGGCCGGCGACAAGGCAAGAAAAGAAACTCTGTCTTCTCTTCTTGCCGCTCTGAAAAATAAAGCAATCGACAAGCGGGAAGATCTGACTGAGGAAGAGGAAGTACAGGTTGTCTTAAAGGAGATCAAACAGACAAAAGAGACTCTGGAGATGACCCCGGAAGACCGTACTGAAATCATTGAAGAATGCCGGGCACGGATCGCGGTTCTTGAAGAATTTGCCCCGAAGATGATGGATGAAGAGGAGATCAGATCTGTCATCGCCTCAGTTCTCTCTGATATGGGTCTGGATCATCCGACTGCAAAAGACAAGGGAAAGATCATGAAAGAGCTGATGCCGAAGGTCAAAGGAAAAGCCGATGGCAAACTTGTAAACGAACTTGTCAGCACATTTTTTGAATAAAAGACAAAAATGAAGCAGCCTATTCGGCTGCTTCTTCTGTATTATCTGTATTTTCGGAATCAGTGGATTCTCCACTGTCTGTGCTGTCGGAAGTATCTTCTCCATCTGCACTGTCAGAAGTATCTTCTCCATCTGTGTTTTCTGAAGAGCCTTCTGTACTGCCGCTGTCTTCTGAGCTGTCCTCTGTCTTCAGGGCAACCCCCTGACCGTTAAAGTCGATCTTTTCCCAGACATCCTTGTTTTCCTTGATGTCAGTGTCTTCTTTCCAGCCATCAAGGATCTCATTGTATCGCTCAGACTCACGTTCGGAGATGATCTCCTGTTTCTTGCTGTCCGTTGCGCTCTGATCAAATGTGGATGTCACCTTTGCCACATAGTATCCGGTATCTGTCTCTATCACATCAGTTACCTGGCCTGCTTCCAGTTTGTCCGCCGCCTGAATGAGCTCCTCATTCGGGGATGTCGTACTGGAGTCAAACGTCAGATCCACTGCTGATTTCTCCTGATCCTCTGCGGCCTGACTGAAATCTGTGCCGCTGTTCACCGCGTTCAAAAATGTTTCCGCCTTCGCTTTTGCCTCTTCCTTTGTATCTGAAGTATTTTCGGAATCACTTTCTTCGGATTCCTCCGTATCCGAGTAGGTAAATGCTACATACTGCAGCGCTTTCTGGGCGGCCTCCTCATCGGAAACATTCCGGTCCACATCTTTTAGCATCTCAGTCTGTACTTTCTGCTGGATTGTAAAGAGTTCCAGAACCTTCTGCACCGTCTCCTTGTCGCCGGAAATCACATCCCGGACCTCCGCATCGTTTGCCTCTACAAACTGGTCCGCAGCATCTTCAATCGACTTCTTTTCTTCGTCTGTCAGTGAAACGCTGTAATCGCCGGCATGCTCGTTAACCAGATAGAGTTCCTCCAGCGACTGCATGATCGTCTCCTTGGCCGACTCTTCGTAAGTCGTTCCTTCCTCAACCTCGGTTGTCCACATGTTTTCTCCCAGCATAGAGCTGTAATAAGTCTCATACATTGCCTGCTGATATCTTGCAAAGAAATTTGCCACATTTCCTTTAATTTCTGTATCTCCCACGGTCGCAACGACATCGCTGTCTTCAATCGTCTGCTGTCCGCAGCCTGTCATTGCTCCTGCTGCCACAGCGGCAGTCAAAAGGACTACTGCCAAACGCTTTTTCATACTGTCAAAAGCCTCCTTCGTATTTCTAACTACCCTATTATATCCGGTTTTTCCTGGACAATCAATGTTTTTATATCATTTAACAGATTTTTCACGACTTCCAGAATATCCGGGTCCTTTTCCTTCCGGTTCCGCTTTTTCTGCTCATAGAGAAAATACGGCGGCGTATCATTCTTAAAAACAAGTTCTCCTTTCCTGCGCTCCAGAAGTTTCGGTATCTCCTCGCCACGTACCTTCGCCCGCTCATACATGGTGATCTTCAGCGTCTGCCCTTTCTGCTCAATCGAAGTCACATACACGGAATGTGCAAAGGCTTTCAGCCTTGCAATCAGGATCAGCTTCTGTACCTTTTTCGGAATGTCTCCGAACCGGTCAATCAGCTCTTCCATCATATCATCCATCTCTTCTTCGGTCTCAATCAGCGCGATCCGTTTGTAGATATCCAGCTTCTGATATTCATCCGGAATATAGGAAGCCGGAATAAAGGCATCCACATTCAGATCCACCGTTGTTGTAAAGCTTGCGGCTTCTTCCTGGGAAGTGCCCTGTTTCATGTTTTTGACCGCTTCATTGAGCATCTTACAGTAGAGGTCATACCCGACTGCCTCCATATGACCGTGCTGTGCTTCTCCAAGCAGATTTCCTGCTCCCCGGATTTCCAGATCCCGCATGGCAATCTTGAATCCAGATCCAAGATCCGTAAACTCCCGGATCGCGGCAAGCCGCTTTTCCGCCACCTCTCTGAGCAGACAGTCTCTCCGGTAGAGAAGAAAGGCATAGGCCATCCGGTTAGAACGCCCGACTCTTCCTCGCAGCTGGTATAGCTGGGAGAGCCCCAGTTTGTCCGCATCATGGATAATCATCGTATTGGCATTGGAAATATCAAGCCCGGTTTCAATAATAGTCGTGGAAACAAGCACATCGATATCCCCGTTGATAAAGTCATACATGATCCGCTCCAGCTGATGTTCCCTCATCTGCCCGTGAGCGTAGGCAACATTTGCCTCCGGAACAAGGCTCTGGACTCTGGCCGTGATCTCCGCAATATCCTTGACTTTATTATAGACATAGTACACCTGCCCCTGTCTGGACAACTCTCTTACAATTGCCTCCCTTACCATCTCATCCTGATATTCCATGACATAGGTCTGGATCGGCATCCGGTCCATCGGAGCCTCTTCCAGCACACTCATATCCCGGATTCCAATCAGGCTCATATGGAGAGTTCTTGGAATCGGAGTAGCTGTCAATGTCAGGACATCCACATTTTCCCGCAGTTTTTTGATCTTTTCCTTGTGCTGCACTCCAAACCTCTGCTCCTCGTCGATCACAAGAAGTCCCAGATCTTTGAAGCAGACGTCCTGACTCAAAATCCGGTGGGTTCCCACCAGAATATCCACCTGGCCTTTTTTCAGGTCTTCCAGCGTCTTTTTCTGCTGGGACGGGGTACGGAAACGGCACATCAGATCCACCCGAACCGGGAAGTCTTTCATCCTCTGAACAAGGGTGTTGTAATGCTGCTGCGCCAGAATGGTGGTCGGTACAAGAAATGCCACCTGCTTATTCTCCTGCACTGCTTTAAAGGCCGCCCGGATCGCCACCTCGGTTTTTCCAAAGCCAACATCTCCGCAGATCAGACGGTCCATGATCTTGTGGCTTTCCATATCCTTTTTTGTCTCTTCGATGGCCGCTGCCTGATCGTCTGTCTCCTCAAACGGAAACATCTCCTCAAATTCTTTCTGCCACACCGTATCCGGCTCATAGGCATATCCTTCCTTTTCCTGCCGTGCGGCATAGAGCTCCACCAGATCTCTCGCGATCACCTGTACCGCTTTACGGACTCTTGTCTTGGTACGCTCCCAGTCCTGTCCGCCCAGACGGTTGAGTTTCGGTTTCTTTGCATCCGCCGATGCGTATTTCTGGATCAGATCCATCTGAGTAGCCGGGATGTAGAGATTTCCGCCTCCTGCATAGGAAATCTTCATGTAATCCTTCTCAATCCGGTCTATCTCGATTTTCTCGATTCCCTGATAAATTCCAAGCCCATGATTCTCATGAACTACATAGTCCCCCGGCTTTAAGTCGGTAAAACTCTGGATCTTTTCCCCTTCGTAAATCCTTCTTCGTTTCTTTTTCTTCTTTTTCCCGAAAATATCGGTCTCCGAAATCACGGTAAACTTCAGCATCGGGTACTCATACCCAACTGCCACATGACCGTAGGACACAAGAATTTCTCCCGGTTTTACCAGTCTTTCGGGATCTTCATCATAAAAACTGTTCAGATCATAGTCCCTGAGATCTTCCGCAAGCCTTCTTGCCCTTGTCCGGGAACCCGAAAGCAGAATCACCCGGTACCCGTTTCGCTTCAGCCTTTTTAAGTCTCTCGTCAGCACCTCAAAACTGCTGTTATACGGGTTCACGTTTTTAGCCAGAATGCTGTATACATCCCGGACCAGAAATTCTTTTACTTTGCCCTCCAGTGCTGTAAATCCGATACTGTGATACTGATTGATCAAACCTGCAATCTCGTGGACCGGAAAGATCCTGATGTCTTTTTCTCCTTCCGGAAGCTTTTCTTCTTCCTCTCTTCGCTCCCTGGCCTGCCGGACTTCCTCCTCGATGACTTCTCCACGTTCGTAGAGTCTTGCCGGCTCATCCAGAAACAAAAGCGTCTCTTCCGGACGGAAATAGCGCAGGAAAGAGACCTCCTCCTGCTCATCCGCCTCATCCCGGGCCGGATACACCGTGATCTCCTCCCTGTTTTCTATGGATCTTTGTGTCTGGGCATCAAAGGTACGGATCGAATCAATCTCATCGTCCCAGAATTCAATCCTCACCGGCATCTCCTCTGTCAAAGGAAAGATATCGACAATTCCTCCACGCACCGCAAACTGCCCCGGCCCTTCAATCTGTACTTCCCTGTCATATCCCATTGCGGATAACCTTTGAACAAGTTCTTCCAGATCTGACGTCTCCCCTGTGCGGACAGAAAAAACTTCCTCATCGATCTTCAACGGTGGACGTACCCCGTCCATCAACGCGCAGATCGTTGTAATAACCGTTACATTTTCCTCTTCTTTCAGTGCGCGGAATACTTCCATCCGCTGCTTGACCAGATATTTTCCTCTGATATCCGCCCGATAAAAGAGGAAGTCCTTCGCCGGATAGAACAGGACTTCCCCATCCAGAAACTGATATTCTTCAAGAACTTCCTTTGCCTTTTCTTCATCTGCAAGAATATAAAGAATCCTCCGGCCGTCTCCAGAAAGAGCATACGCAAGATGGCTTTTCTGCGAACCGGTACTTCCGGCAATCTGAATCATCCCTTTTCCCCGGTATTTTGTCTTCTGAATCGTCTCGAATTCCGCAAGCTCCAAAAGAGGTTCCGTAAAAGCCTTCATTGTGTTCTCCTCCTTCCATCAGCCTTTCCGGTTAAACTGATTCATCGCTTCGTCAATTTCTCCAAGTCCGGCCATTCTGACGGCCTGTACTGCCTTTTCATATGCCACTTCCATCTTCTCTTTCTCTTCCTTTGAGAAATGGCCCAGTACATAATCCGCCAGATCATAGCCCTTCGGCTTCTCCCCGACACCGACCTTCACACGCATGAATACATCATGCCCAAGGTGGGCGATAATATTTTTAATTCCGTTATGTCCGCCGGCGCTCCCCTTTTTCCGGATCCTGAGCTGACCCACATCCAGACTGATATCATCATATATAACAATCAGCTCCGTGGCCTCATCCACCTTATAATAGTCCACCAGCTCCCGGATACTTTCCCCGCTTAGATTCATAAAGGTCTGGGGTTTTGCGAGAATCACTTTTACGCCGTCGATAACCCCTTTTCCGATCAGCGCCCGGTGTTTTCTTGTATCAACTGCTATATGGTATTCTTTCGAAATTCGGTCTATGACATCAAAACCGACGTTGTGCCGTGTGTCTTCATACTTTGATCCCGGATTTCCTAATCCTGCGATAATAAACATGCATCTCTACCTCTCTTTTTCGTATTTTTCTATTCTACCGCAAAAAGCCGCGTTTGGCAACGCCGCATAATTTTTTCCGACGTCACATATATTTATAAAGACATAATCCCGTGGTGCTGCAGGATTCATCATTACTGAAAGGAGGTCTTTTCACTTATGAGTTCCAAAACCAGAATCGTCGTTTTTCACATGAAGGAAATTATCTATACCGCCATTTTTGCAGCCCTTGGCATTCTTCTTGTGCTTCTGCTTCTTTTTATGTTCCTTCCGGATCATTCCGGAAAAAAGCAGACGTCCAAAGAATACACTCCCGGCATCTACACAGCCAGCATGACATTGAATAACACGCCGCTGGAAGTGGAAGTTTCGGTCGACAAAAATCATATCAACTCTATCCGTTTTTCCAATCTGGATGAAAGCGTGGAAACCATGTATCCTCTTGTTCAGCCGGCCATGGAAGAAATTGCCGGACAGATCATCGAAACGCAGTCGGCAGATCAGATCAAATCCGGAGAGGACGATTCCTATACTTCCAACCTGATTCTTGATACCATCCAAAAAGCGCTGAAAAAAGCCGAGGCAGACTGATATGCTGCCCCGGCTTTCCCTTATCCTTCTACAACCAGATACTTCCCTTCCGGAAGCACAAACACTTCGGACGCATCTTCGATTTCCTGCAGTGTCATTCCATCCACATCCGCTCCGGACTCTTCCAGATATTCTTTTACCTCTTCGAGCGAATCCAGCACAACTGCCATGCAGTCCTCGAGGAAAGCTTCCGCCTCTTCCGGTGTCTCAGCGACCGGTTCATCAAAAAGCTGTGACTGATCTCTTAAAAACACTTCGATACATTCTTCACTAAATCCGTTCATTCTTTCCCTCCTCACCTTTGGTATTATTTACGATCACGGTCAGTTCTTCCGGATGATCGATAATCACATCCGCCCCTGTTTCCTTCAGGATTTCTCTTGACCGGAATCCCCAGCTGACACCGACCGTCATTACCCCGGCATTGTTTCCGGTGCACATGTCCACATCGGAATCCCCGATATAGACACATTCTTCCCGGCTGATCCCTGCCATCTCCATAATCGCAAAGACAGCTGCCGGGTCCGGTTTCCTCGGAATCTCTTCCTTTTGTCCCTGTACATAGTCAAATATTGCATCTCCAAAAAAAGTATGGACCACATCCTTTGTCTGTCCGTCCGGCTTATTGGAAAGAACAGCCAGATAAATCCCTCTTTCCTTGAGTGCCTTTAACATCTTTTCAATTCCGTCATACGGCTTTACATGATACGTACAGTTTTCTGCAAATACCCTGCCGTAAATCTCCATGGCTTCCTCAATACGCACAAGATCTTCATCTCCGCACGCCTTTAATGTCCTCTCCATGAGCTTTCTTGCGCCGCTTCCTACAAACTCCCGGCACTGTTCCAGGGTAATCACCGGCAGCCCCATCCGCTCCAGAGTCAGATTTACCGAGCGTGTCATGGACTCCAATGTATCTGTCAATGTTCCATCCAGATCAAAAATACAAGCCTTATACATTTTCTTTGCCTCATTCTTTTCTTAGTACTTTCTACACGTATAGCATAATATATGCCTGCCAAAATTTCAACAAAAAAAGAACGCCCGGCAGGCGTTCTTTTTCCTTAGTCCAGATACTGCCGCATCAGACGGAGCGCATTTTTTTCCAGTCTGCTCACCTGAGCCTGGGAGATATTTACTTCTCTGGCCACCTCCATCTGGGTTTTCCCTTCGAAAAAACGGAGACGGATAATATATTTTTCTCTTTCATTCAGGTGTTCCATCGCCGCCTGCAAAGACAGATCTTCAATCCACCTCTCCTCTTTGTTCTTTTTATCACTGATCTGATCCATCACATACAGTGCATCTCCGCTGTCATTATAAACCGGCTCATTCAAGCTGACCGGAGCCTGGATTGCATCCAGCGCAAATACGATATCCTCTTTTGCAATTCCGATCTCTTCGGAAATCTCCTGAACGGTCGGTTCTCTTAAATTCTTTTTGACATAATTTTCTTTCGCATAGATCGCCTTGTATGCTGTGTCCCGCAGCGACCGGCTGACGCGGATGGAATTGTTGTCCCGCATGTATCTTCGGATTTCTCCGATAATCATCGGCACCGCATAAGTAGAGAACCGGACGTCCAGCTCCGTATTAAAATTATTAACCGCTTTGATCAGGCCGATACAGCCGATCTGAAAGAGATCATCCGGATTTTCATTGCTTCCCGCGAACCTCTTGATCACGCTGAGCACCAGTCTTAAATTTCCCTTGATGTATTTTTCTTTTGCCTCTTCGTCTCCTTCTTTGATCCGGGCAAACAGTTCCTCTTTTTCTTCCTCTTTCAAAAGCGGAAGTTTTGCAGTATTCACTCCGCATATTTCTACTTTGTTCAATGCCATCGTACATCCTCCTGTCACGGCAACTCTGCCTTTCTAACAGAAATCATGCACATCCCGGCATCCTCTTATTCAGTATGGAAAAAAATAAAAAAACTTTTAGTCCTTGACAATTCGGCTCTTCTTAACAGGTACTAATCATTTCTGTCCCATTTGTCAGCAAGATTCAAAATCTGACTTTCCAGCTTCGCGAGATCTTTATTGGAAAGCCCTTCGTTTTTCATAACAACATCCAGCAGATGTTTTGCCGCGGAAACCGCACGGCCAAACACCTGATTTGCGCGGATTCTGGCCGGTTTCTCGGAAGACTTCTTCGGCACTCTGACTCCCTCGCTTAAGATTTCATCCTCTATCAGATCCACACATGCTCCGGAGTACGGCGCAAACGCTTCGTATCCGAGTGTCTCTTTGATGGATGCGGCAAATTCATCCGTCACCTGGTCTTCCCCGTGTACGACAAACACATGCTTCAACGGCGTTTCAAAAGCGGAAAGCCAGTTCAGCAGCCCGTTTTTATCCGCATGCCCGCTGATTCCCTGAAGTGTACAGATTCTGGCATTGACTTCTACATTTTCTCCGAACAGCTTGACACACTCCGCTCCTTCTATCAGTTTGCGTCCCAGCGTTCCCGCTGCCTGATAGCCGACAAAAAGAACCGTGCACTCTTTTCTCCACAGATTATGTTTCAGATGATGCCGGATCCGTCCCGCCTCGCACATACCGGAAGCAGAAAGGATAATCTTCGGCTTTTCGTCAAAGTTGATCTGTTTGGATTCTTCGCTTGTTGTCGTCAGTTTCAATCCGGAAAACCGGAGCGGATTGATTCCTTTATTCACGAGCTCCATTGCTTCTTCATCGAAACATCCCAGCATATTTTTATTAAACACATTGGTTGCCTCAATGGCCAGTGGACTGTCCACGTACACTTCAAAGTCCGGATACTCCGGAAGGAGATTTTTTTCCTTGATCTCCCGGATAAAATAAAGCAGTTCCTGTGTTCTTCCTACCGCAAAGGACGGTACAACAACATTTCCGCCTTTTGCAAATGTTTCCCGTATCACTTTCGTGAAATCGCCCACATAGTCCGGAATTCCCGCGCCATGTGTCCGGTTTCCGTATGTAGATTCAATGACCACATAATCTGCTGCTTTAACCGTCGACGGATCCTTGATAATCGGCTGATTGATATTTCCTACATCGCCGGAAAATACGATCTTTCTCGTTTCTCCGTCTTCTGTGATCCACACCTCAATGCATGCTGAGCCGAGAAGATGTCCCACATCGCTGAACCGGACTTCAATCCCGTCACAAAGTACAATCTTCTGTCCGTAGTCACATGGTGAAAACAATGCCGCCGCATCCACCGCGTCCTGCATCGTGTATAGAGGCTCATAGAATGGTGCGCCGCTTCTTCTGGCCTTACGGTTTCTCCATTCCGCCTCGAATTCCTGGATATGCGCACTGTCACGAAGCATAATGCTGCACAGATCCGCAGTCGCAAAGGTCGATACAATATCTCCCTGAAATCCGTTCTTGACAAGGAGTGGCAGATTACCGGAATGGTCAATGTGTGCATGGGTCAGGAGTACATAGTCTATCTCGGACGCCGACACCGGGATTTCCTGATTTTCGTACAGATCCGGCCCCTGTTCCATCCCGCAGTCTACCAGAATATGTTTATTGCACGCTTCCAGAAGATGGCAGCTTCCCGTCACTTCATGTGCCGCACCTATAAATCTTAGTTTCATAACATCGCCCCTTTTCCTGTGGTATCGTATGTAGATATTGTATCACTTTTTATCAGTTTCTTCTCCCTTTTTCTGAATTTTTATTCCAGTTTCGTAATTTCTTTTTTCAGACGTATCATAATCTTTTTTTCCAGTCTGGATATGTAAGACTGTGAGATTCCAAGCACGTCCGCCACTTCTTTTTGTGTCATTTCCTCTCCGTCCGGAGTTCCCAGCCCGAACCGCATATTTACAATTCTGCGCTCTCTGACAGAAAGTCTCCCCACGGCCCGGATCAGCATGTTTTTCTCCGCTTCCGTTTCCATATCCTTGTAGATTGTATCTTCTTCTGTTCCGAGAATATCAGAAAGCAGCAGTTCATTTCCGTCCCAGTCTACATTGAGCGGCTCATCTATGGAAACCTCCAGTCTTGTCTTGCTGTTGCGTCTGAGATACATCAGAATCTCATTCTCAATACATCTGGATGCATACGTCGCAAGCTTGATATTTTTATCCGGATTAAATGTATTGATCGCTTTGATCAGGCCGATTGTACCGATCGAAATCAGATCTTCCACTCCGACTCCTGTATTGTCGAATTTTTTTGCGATATAAACAACAAGCCGCAGATTATGCTCGATGAGCTGCTTTCTTGCGTCCTCATGCTGTTCCGTACAGAGCTGTTCAATCGCCTTTGCCTCTTCTTCCACTTCCAGTGGCGGCGGAAGAATATCTGAACCTCCTATGTAATACACTTCCTGCTTTTCCGGAAAAAGCCATGTCCGGAAAGCCGGAAAAATTTTCTGTCTGAATGTGTTCGGCACCGTAATGTTCATAATCATTTACATCCCCTCCTAAAAATATCCGGATTTACAAGTATCCGGTATGTTCCGTCTGTTGAAATCCTGGTATCCGATATCCCGATCCAGATATCACAGATCTGCTTTTTCTCTTTCCTCGGCAGATATAGACTGTCAAACTGTACCAGAAGCAGTCTGGCATGCTCATTTCCGACAGACCGAAAACCGATATAGCGCCTTTTCTGCGTGCTCTCCATAAGGCTTTCGACCGCCTCTCTTTCCACGATACAGACCGGCTGTCCGGTAAGCGGATCCGTCAGGCTGTTTCCCGTATCAATCAGCCCTTTCAGCCGTACCTTCCTCCCGGACTGTTCCACCAGAAGTTCGCAGGTATATTGATTCTGCCTTTGCATCTGACGCCAGAATGCCCACACCGCCTGCATCAGTTCATAGCTGACGACGGCAAACAGAAAAAAAAGACTTCCTGTACGAATATATTGCCCGAAAAAGCTAAAAATACCGCCCAACAGAAATCCGCCCCCGTAAAGCATAAAAAAAGCTTTCACAAACTCCCTCATGCCGTGTACGGGAATTGCCGCTTTGATCATAACCGTATTCACCGCCACATGGTATAGCAGCAGTTTCACAAAGCCGGGGACCGGGAGCATCATCGTAAGACAGGTCAGCAAAGAGCCCAGAACCGCTCCCGGAAGCACCCGTCTTCTCCGGAAATCACCGGCCAGCATCCTGCACACCGCTGCTAAAAGCAGATAATCCATCATAAAATTGACGAGGAAGAATACATCCATGTAGATTTCATAATACATGCTTCACCCTCTTTTCTCCTGTCGCTGCTAAATCGATTCAGTATACGAACAAATAGTATTATAAAAAAAAGGAACTTGAAATTTTGTCAGAAACTGACAGAGAAACTTGTTTTCTTTCGACATGCAAACATAGAAAAAAGGTATGGAAACTCTCGCCTCCATACCTTCTGATTATCTTAATTCACTTTTTATTTTTTAAAGAAATCCGGAATCTTGATAGTCTGCTCTTTTACTCTTCCCGTTCCTGCAGAGTAGGATGGTGTGGAAGACTGAGCAGTTGTGCTGCTTTCCGGTGCTGCAGATGTCCTCGGCTGCTGCGGCATTCTTGTCACTCTCCCCATATCTGATTTAAGAGAGGATGTATCCTGAGTCTCGGCAAATACAGATCCTGCCGGTCTGGCTGTTCCGATTTTGGATTTCAGCTTGGATGCTGTACTTTCCTTGCTGTTATGTAAACCCGTCGCGATGACCGTCACTGTTGCTTCATCAGACTTGGATTCATCATACATAGCACCGAAGATGATGTTTGCATCTTCTCCTGCAAGCTCCTGAACATGCTCTGCTGCGTCGCTTGCATCCATAAGAGTGATATCACCGGAAATATTGATGATGACATGAGATGCTCCTGAGATTGTTGTCTCAAGCAGCGGACTGGATACAGCCTGTTTTACAGCCTCCAGCGCCTTGTCATCTCCTCTTCCGTGTCCGATTCCGATATGGGCGATACCCTTGTCGATCATAACTGTCTGAATGTCGGCAAAGTCAAGGTTGATCAGGGATGGTACATTGATCAGGTCAGTGATTCCCTGGATACCCTGCTGAAGTACTTCGTCTGCCTTTTTCAGTGCATCCGGCATCGTTGTTCTTCTGTCGACAATCTCAAGAAGCTTATCATTCGGAATGACAATCAGTGTGTCTACATTTTCTTTTAATTTTTCAATGCCGGCAAGTGCATTATTCATACGGGCTCTGGATTCAAAACGGAAAGGCTTTGTAACAACGCCGACTGTCAGGGATCCCTGCTCTTTTGCGATACGTGCTACAACCGGTGTTGCACCTGTACCTGTACCGCCGCCCATTCCGCATGTAACAAATACCATGTCTGCGCCTTTGAGTGCTGCCGCGATCTCATCTGCGCTTTCTTCTGCTGCTTTTTCTCCAACTTCCGGCTTTGCTCCTGCTCCAAGTCCTTTTGTGAGCTTGTCTCCGATCTGCATCAGTGTAGGGGCCTTGCAGAATGAGAGAGCCTGTTTGTCTGTGTTGATGGCGATAAATTCTACTCCAGCAATCTGCTCATCTATCATGCGGTTGACAGCATTATTACCGCCTCCACCTACACCAACGACGATAATTTTTGCTGCTGCTTCTGATTCATTTGTCTTAATTTCTAACAAGAGTGTCTCCTCCTTTGTTATGCTTTATTATTTATACACCCTACTAGTTCATGTATTCTGCCATATATACTATATAATATAGTCTTTCTTTCTAAATTTCAATAGAATTTTTCCTATTTTTCGATTTTTTTACGCCAGATTCCTATGGTACTTTCAGGTATTTGATTCCTCTGTTGTTTCACTTTTTTCAAAGCGGATCGTCTCCGTCAGCTCTCCATAATGTTCCAGATGGAGCGTCCCGCTCTGTCCTTCCAGCTTCTCAAGAATAGCCGGAAGCTGTGCCGCCTTCTCCTGCGGATCCCCGCTTCCAAGTTCCGCGCAGATGTTCCCGAAATACAGTGTCAGATTTTCTCCATCGCATACAATCCGGTCCGGGCTGACCCCGCTTCTTCCAAGAATTTCCTGGATCCGGACAATATATTCAAATACGGAAGAATCCTGAACGGTAAGTTTCTTTCCTTTTTCGGCTTTCGAAACATCAAGCCCCTCTACAAGACTGAGACCGTCTCTCTGGCTATCCGTAACCCCGAGAACCATGCCTTCGTTGTCAAAATAGACATATTCCTCATCCCGTCTGGCATACCCGGCCGGACTTTTTTCCTTCACATCCACCCGGATCGTCCAGGGATTCACCATATGAAATTCCATACTTTCGACAGTCGGCGGCTCCGGATAGTCTCCCAGTTTTGTGCTTAAAAGCAGAACCAGAGAATTCCCATCCCCTCCCTGTTCACGGATGTACCGGCTTACTTCGCTGTCTGTAAGAAAATCGTTCCCCCTCACCCGGATATCTCTGAGCTGGAACAAAAGAAGAAACACGATGATGCCGGCAATGACAGCTGCCCCTGTTCCCAGTCTTGTCAGAATCTGCCTTCGCCTGGTACGCTTGATCCTCTTTCTCTTCTCATCCCTTTGCACAATCTGATCATTCATGGATGTGCCTCCTGTATTTTTCCTATCATTAACGCTTTTATTTTACCAACTGGCAACGCTGAATACAAGCCCCATTTCCACGAGAAGGAAAACAACAGATGTTCCTCCATAACTGATAAAAGGAAGGGTAATTCCGGTATTGGGAATTGTATTGGTTACAACGGCTATATTCAAAATCACCTGAATCATCATATGCCCCATGGCTCCTGCCGCAATCAGTGCCCCGAAAAGATCCGGTGCGTGAGATGCGATCACAAAGAAGCGCCAGATCAAAAGGAAGAACAGCAGAATAACAAGAACCGCTCCCACAAGCCCCAGTTCCTCACATATAATAGAGAAAATCATATCGTTCTGCGCCTCCGGGACAAAACCCAGCTTCTGGATACTGCTTCCAAGTCCTTTCCCGAACAGTCCTCCTGATCCGATGGCGTAAAGCCCCTGAAGGGTCTGATATCCTTTCTCATACTTCTCCGGATTCTGCCAGATCGCGATCCGCTCCAGACGGTAACTTTCCAGGCCGAGAAAGACTGCCATAAAGCCGGTCCCTGTCACCGCCATCCAGATGAACTGGCCATATTTGGGACTGGCCGTAAAAATCAGGATCACGGCGATTCCAAGAATGATTACTGCCGTGCTTAAGTTGCTTGCTCCTACAAGACCCACAACCGGCAGAGCGAAAAGCATGATCCGAAACAAGGTGGTAAGCTTTCCGATCTTCTTTGCATTTCTTGTCACAAGCCATGCCAGAAACACGATCAGAGCAACTTTGACGTACTCTGATGGCTGAAAAGAAAATGGTCCCAAAGACAGCCATCTTTTGGAACCATTGTATTCATCGCCAAACAGCATGACGGCGATGCAGAGCACAATCGCCAGAATATATCCTGGTACAGCAAGCTTCGCCCAGATATGATAATCGGTCTTTGCCACTGCGTACATCCCGGCAATGCCAAGCGTTGTAGCAAATATCTGTTTTTTTAAATAATAGAAAGAATCTCCAAATTTTATCCTTCCATTATAGGAACTGGTACTGTACAGGATCACCAATCCCGTTATCACAAGTAAAAAAACGATCACCAGAAGGACTTTGTCAATTCCTCCGGACTCCGGTTTTTCCGCCTGCTTCAATCTATCCTCTCCTTACAGCGATTTTACCAACTCTTTGAATTTCTCTCCACGTTCTTCATAACTTCCGAACATATCCCAGCTTGCACATGCAGGAGATAACAGTACCGCATCTCCCTCTTTTGCCTCACGGCTTGCAAGTGTCACCGCCTCTTCCAGTGTATCCGCAAACATATACGCTGTAAAGCCGCACTTTCTGGCCGTCTCGGCGATCTTCTTTTTTGTTTCGCCGATCAGAATCAGCTTTTTCACTTTTCCGTGGAAACTCTCAATCCACTCATCGTATTCCGACTGCTTATCAAAGCCTCCTCCGATCAGGACCGTAGGACGGTTCATCGCAGTGATTCCCCGGATTGCAGCATCCGGATTCGTTCCCTTGGAATCATTGTAATAAGCTACGCCGTTCTTTTCCGTCACGTACTCGATCCGGTGTTCCACTCCTGAGAATCTTCGGATAACATCCCGGATCGTATCCATCGGGACGCCGTAAAGTGCCGCCATGGCGACAGCTGCCATCACATTTTCATAATTGTGTGTGCCAAGGAGCTGAAGCTCGTTTGTTTTGCACACCCGTACCTCATCCGGATTCCGGAAGATAATCTCCCCGTCCTTTAAGAAAATTCCCGTTTCCAGTTCTCGTTTACTGCTGAAGAAAAATGGAGTCGCATTCGTCTTTTCTCCAAACTCTCTGAGGACTTCATCCTCATAATTCAGTACACAGAACTCTTCTTTTGTCTGATTTTCTGTAATTGCCTCTTTGGCCTTGATGTAGTTTTCCATTGTATGGTGACGGTTCAGATGATCCGGTGTGATATTCAGGATCGCGCTGATTTTCGGAGCAAACCGGTGGATCGTCTCCAGCTGGAAACTGCTGATTTCCGCAACTGTCACACTGGCCGGTGTCATCTTCAATGCTTCCAGCGTATACGGATTTCCTATATTGCCCACAACGAAAACTTCCGGTTTGTATGCTTTCATAATCTCTCCAAGGAGTGTTGTCGTCGTCGTTTTTCCATTCGTTCCGGTAATCGCCAGCACATCTCCTTTTCCAAAGCAGCTTGCAAGTTCCACTTCTCCCCAGACAGGAATTCCGGCCTTTTCCATATCCTGCACAACCGGAAGATCAGTCGGGACTCCCGGGCTTAGCACAAGCATCCCAATCTCATCCACTCTCTCGTACGGAAATGCTCCGATTACAATCTCTGCTCTGCATCCTTCCGGAAGACGGCCTGCCACTTCCTCTCTGCTCAGCTTTTCATTTCCGTCATACAAAATCGTCTCAACACCTTCGTGCTCAAGCAGTGTTACAGCGCCGATTCCGCTTTTTCCCGAGCCAAACACAAGTACCTTTTTTCCATTACCGTCAAACATCTTCTTCCCGTCCTTTCTTATCTTACAGTGCCAGCAACGCAATCAGACATAAAATCGCCGTTATAATTGAGAATACTGCCACAATCCTTGTCTCCGACCACCCGCAAAGTTCAAAATGATGGTGGATCGGGGCCATTTTAAAGATTCTTTTTCCGCCTGTCTTTTTAAAGTATGTGACCTGAATCATGACGGAAGCCACTTCAACAAGATAAATCAGGCCGACAATAATAATGAAAATCGGCATCTGAAGCATATAAGCCGTGGATGCCACAAATCCCCCAAGTGCCAGCGAACCCGTATCTCCCATAAAAACACTGGCCGGATAGACATTAAACAGCAAAAATCCCATCAGAGCTCCTACTACCGCGCAGGTGACCGGTTCGATCCCGCTCTTTGTTCCCACTGCGACAACCGTGAAAAAGGTAGCAACCAGCACTGTCACGCTGGAGGCAAGACCGTCCAGTCCGTCTGTAAAATTGACACCGTTTACCGTACCAATCACCGCTACAAACAAAAGCGGAATGGCAAGCCATCCAATGTTCCAGTATTTTCCCCCGGAAAACGGGATCAAAAGTGTAAGCGGTGTATTGGTGACATTGACAAGATAATAGGCAAATACTGCCGTAACTACAATCTGAAGTGCGAATTTCTGTTTTGGATACAGCCCGTCGGAACGCTTCATCACTACTTTCAAATAATCATCCAGAAAACCGATCAGTCCAAATCCAAGTGTTACAAACAGAATCGGAATGATCTTCGGATAATCTTTCACATAAAAAAGGGATGTAATGACAATCGAAGCCAGTATCATGACTCCTCCCATCGTCGGTGTGCCCGCCTTCTGAAGGTGGGACTCCACTCCCTCCACACGTTCTGTCTGCTTCATCTTCATTTTTCGTAAAATTGGAATCACGATCGGCCCCATAATCACACTCAGCACAAATGATATAAGAACCGGAATTACAAATGTATAATCCATATCTGCACCTCTTCATCCTTTGGTTTCTAAACAGGCCTTATGCCTGCGTTCAATTATAACGTATTTGCCCTGTCTTTGCAAGCTTACCGCCTGCGCTCACTCTTCTTTTTCAATTCCCAGATACGGAAGCACATCATCGAAAATCTCCCTCACGACCGGAGCTGCGATCGTTCCGCCATAATAGATTCCCTGGGGATCGTAAATGACACACATTCCCAGAACCTGCGGATCCTCGGCAGGAGCAAAACCGATAAAGGAAGAGATGTATTTATTGGCACTTCTTGGAAGCGTCTGAGATGTCGCTGTTTTCCCTCCGATGCTGTATCCTTCGATATAGGCATTTTTCCCGGAGCCTTCTGACACGACACTTTCCAGAATTTTCTGCATGGTCTTCGATGTTTCTTCCGAAACAATCCGTTTTCCCTGCTTATCGGAAAATGTCTTGATCGTCCTCCCTCTCTCACCGTCCTGTACCGATACCGCAAAGTGCGGTGTCACACGTTTTCCCCCGTTAATGAGCGAACTGACTGTCGCTGCCATCTGAACCGGCGTTACCTGGAACGACTGGCCAAAAGTCATGGTGGCAAGTTCCACCTCCCCGATATCTTCCAGCCGGTGCATGATTGTTCCTGCCTCTCCCGGGAGATCCACCCCGGTTTTTTCCATCAGGCCGAACTGCTCGAAATAATCGCAGAACCGCTCCGCTCCCAGTCTGAGCCCGATCTCCATAAAAACCGGATTACAGGAATTCTGCACTCCTTCCACGAATGTCTCCGCCCCGTGTCCTCCTACTTTGTGGCACCGGATTCTCCGATCCTCTACAATCTTATATCCAGGGCACACAAATGTATCATCCAGATCGACTACCCCTTCTTCCAGGCAGGCGCTGGAGGTGATGATCTTAAAGGTGGATCCCGGTTCATAGGTATCATTGATACACCCGTTTCTCCACATCTGATTCAGAAGTTCCTGCTTTTCTTCCTCCGAGGAGGCAGATACGCCTTCCGGCAGTTCAAACGGCTCATTCAGATTAAATTCCGGCCAGTTGACCATCGCACAGATCTCCCCGTTTTGCGGGTTCATCAGGATGATGGCCACTTTATCCGCCTGTTTTTCCTCCATCACCTTCTGTGCCATCTGCTGTGCGTATTTCTGGATATTATAATCGATGCTGATCTGAAGCGTATTTCCCGCTGACGGTTCAATCCGGTCTTCCGCTATACCTTCCAGTTCCACTCCTCTGGCATCTGTTGTCGAGAGAATTTTCCCGTTTTCTCCTTTCAGATAGTCTTCATATTTTACTTCCAGCCCGATGATTCCCTGGTTGTCTCCTCCGGTAAATCCAAGCACCTTGCTCGCCAGTTCTTCATATGGATAATACCGTTTAAAGTCTTCATCCACTTTGACCCCCGCTAAGTTCATCTCCCGGATCTTGTCTCCGGTCTCCTTTTCCACATTGGTCTTAATCCGTTCCATGGAGGATACCTTCTCCACCTTTTTCCGCACCTCGCTTTCTTCCAGTTCCAGAGTGCTGCTCAGCGCCCTGATTACTGCCTCGGGGTCTTCAATCTGACTGTGTATCACGGAAACCGTGCAGACAGTCTTGTTGGTAGCCAGCACCTTGCCGTTTCTGTCTACAATTTCCCCTCTTGCCGCTTTGATCTCCCGTTCTCTCTCATGAAGATCTTCCGCCTTTTTCTGATAATATTCCGCGTCCAAAATCATCAGATAGCAGAGCCTCCCGATCAGTCCAAGAATCATGACAGTGGCGGCAAGAAAGACAATCAGTATCTTCTTTTTATTATAGGTTTTGTTTTTCATCAAAAAACCTCACAGAAGTGATTGATATAACTTATTAATCCTTCTGTGAGGTTATTCTTTTTATTCTGTTTTTGTGATATTCAGATATGGAAATGCTTCTTCCATAATATCTGCTGCAAGGCCCGTTGCGAGATAACTTGCTGCCTGCTGCGCAAGATTCGGTTCGTCCACAATTACGTAGATCATGACCTCCGGATTTTCCTGCGGCGCATAGCCGATAAAGGAGTTCAGATTCTTTCCTTCACTTCTTGGCAGTTTTTCCGCTGTTCCCGTCTTTCCACCAATTGCATATCCTTCTACCTGGGCCGATGTTCCGCTTCCTTCCTGCACAACTCCATACATGTAGTCTTTCAGAATGTCACAGGTCTCCTGAGAAACCGTTTTTCTCGCCAGTACCGGTGTTTTTGTCTCCACTACATCTCCGTTGGCATTGCGGATCTCTTTGACAAGATACGGCTCATAATAGTTCCCGCCATTGATCAGTGAACAAAATCCGGCCGCAAGCTGTGTCATTGTCACATTAAAGTTCTGACCAAACGAGTTGGTTCCAAGGTCAATCGGCTGCATGTTGTCAGCCGAATAAAGAAGATTTGATGTATCTCCCTCTCCCGGAAGATCAATTCCGGTATATTCTCCAAACCCGAACAGATGCTGGTACCGGCAGAAATCGTCCGTACCAAGCACTTCAGCAATCTGCATCATACCAACATTGCATGAATTTTCCAAAACCTGCTTTAATGTTTCTGTCCCATGTCCGTTTCTTGCAATACAGGAAACCGGATTTGCCACTCCCTCATAGGAATAAGAACCGGTACAGACATACGTTTCATTTCCTGTCAGTTTTCCCGTCTCAAATCCTGCCGCCATTGTAAATGGTTTCATTGTAGATCCCGGCTCAAACGTGTCACTGACACAGAAGTTTCTCCAGAGCGCATTCAGAGTATCCAGACGTTCCTCATCCGTCATTGCCTCCTGCTCCTCCGTGGTATAGTACTCTGACAGATCCCTTGGATTATTCAGATCAAAATTCGGGTAACTCGCCTCAGCCAGAATGGCTCCCGTATTCGGATCCATGACGATGACGGCTGTATTTTTTGTCCCTTCTCCTTCATGGTCATTGTCCCGCAGACGATCGTTCAATGCGAGAATATGTTTTTCGACGATCGCCTGGAGATTGGCGTCAATTGTTGTAACAATCGAATTGCCGTCCGTCGGGCTCTGTATTACACTTTCCGAACTTGATCCGGATGACAGATATCCGGTCCTCTTTCCGTCCGTTCCGTTTAATTCGCTGTTATAATATGCCTCCAGCCCGATCGTCCCAACATTTCCGGATGAGGTAAATCCGATCACATCGCTTGCCAGCGTTCCATAAGGATAAGTTCTTACATACGAATCTTCCAGTGTCACACACACAATATCGGCATTCTGATCCATCTGGCTCTGAAAGTCTCTTCCTGTCTCATAATCCACATTGGATTTCAGTATGACATATCTGCTGTCCGCCTGATCCTGCAAAATCTCCCGGAGCTCCGGCTCATCCAGTCCAAATGCACTTACAAGTGCCTCCACTGTAGCATTGATCCGTTTGTTCTGATATGTCGTTTTTGTTTCCAGAAGCCCTGCCACATCCAGAATCACATTGTAGGAGCGTTCACTTGTCGCAAGCGCCGTACCATTCGTATCCAGAATATCACCCCGTTTAAACGGGATCGTCTGACTTCCGCTTCGCATCTGGCTCATCACCTGTTTTTGGTATTCGTCTCCTTTTGTGAGATTTAAAGCCGCTGCCCTGCCTGTCAAAAAAACAAAAGCCAGTACGATTGCCGTAAACACTCCTACCAGCTTTATCTTCATTTTCTTTGGAAATTTTTTTGGAAAATGTCGGAATTCATTTCTTTTTTTTCTTTTTATCATGTAATTCCCCTTGTCAATATGCTGTTATTTATCCGATGCTTCCCCATCCTCCGGAATACTTTCATACTGTCTGATTTCATGAGTGCCTGCACTCTGATATTTCACGATCTGAGACGAATCCGCGTAGACCATTCCAAGTTCTTCAGCCCTTTCCCGGATTTCCTCCAGATTGACAGAGTTGGCAATATAGTTGTATTCCGATGTATTTTTTTCTTTCAGGCTGGTGATTTCCGTGCGAAGGCTTTCAATCTTTCTTGTCTGCTTATCCAGATCCGCCCGGACTCCCACATAATGGAAACAGACAAATAATGCCGCTGCCACTGCCCCGGCCAGAAATGTCACATATCCAAAGCCGAGTTTCATCGCTCTGCGCTGATTTTTCCTTGTCTGAGGACTCACCTGCTTTTCTTCTTCGTAACCATCTGTATTCTGCTCCGCCTGTGTCTGTCTGACCCGGACAAGATTATCATACATATAGATGTCATTTCCCTGTTTTCTTTTCTTTCCTGCTGCCATACACGTTCCCTCTTTCTGTGTCTGGTATTCTCGTATTCCATCCCGTATCAGATATGTTCAAAAATACGGAGCTTTGCACTTTTTGATCTGCTGTTTTCCTCGGTTTCTGTTTCCCCCGGAAGGATCGGCTTTCTGGTGATGACCTTTCCTTTTGACTTCTTCCCGCATACACATACCGGAAAATGACTTGGACATGTACACGGATTTTCATTCCGTCGGAATGCTTCCTTTACAATCCGGTCTTCCAGTGAGTGGAAAGTGATAATACAGATCCTTCCTCCTGAATTTAATAAATCAATCATCTCATCCAAAGATTCCTTCAAAACTGTCAGTTCCTGATTCAGCTCAATCCGGATCGCCTGAAACGTCCTCTTGGCCGGATGTCCTGACATCTTCTGAAACTTCATTGGAATCGATGCTTTTATAATCTCTGTAAGCTCGCCAGTGGTTGTAATAGGACCTTTTTCCCTCGCCTGAACAATATGCTTTGCAATATTCTTCGCAAATTTGTCTTCTCCATAGTCCCGGATAATCCGAAAAAGGTCCATCTCACTGTATCCATTGACAATATCGGCAGCCGTCTTTGTCTGCCTCGTATCCATCCGCATATCGAGCGGTGCATCTTTTGTGTATGAGAATCCACGCTCTGCCGTATCCAGCTGGTAGGACGATACGCCCAGATCGAGGACAATCCCATCCACCTTGTCAATGCCTAATTCCCGGAGCCGCAGCTTCATATCACAATAATTGCTCCTTACTATTGTAACCTTCTCCCCGAAACTGCGAAGCCTGATTCCTGCCGCTTCAATCGCGGCGGCATCCTGGTCTATTCCGATAAAACTCCCCTTGTCGTTTAACCGCTTACACACTTCAAAAGCATGTCCGCCTCCACCAAGCGTTCCATCTACGTAAATGCCGTCTGGCTTGATGTTCAGACCATTTACGACCTCTTCCAACAATACTGATTTGTGTTCAAATGCCATGGCGTTCTCCTCCATCATATGATCTTAAATACTAAGGCCCAGATCTTCCATGTCACTTGCGATATCATCGATATCCGCTTCCACTTCTTCACTATGTGCATCCCAGGCTTTCTTGTCCCAGATTTCAATCTTGTCAAGGACACCTGCCAGAACCACTTCCTTTTCCAGTCCGGCATATGCTCTCAGGGCAGAAGAGATAAGTACTCGACCTTGTTTGTCAAGTTCACCATCGACAGCGCTTCCAAGAAAGAAACGTTTGAAGTCTCTGGCTTTTTTGTTTGTAAGTGGTAATTCCCGGAGTTTTTCCTCAAAGGCACTCCATTCGTCGTCCGGATACACAAATAAACAGCCGTCCATTCCCTTTGTTATCACGAAATGTTCTCCCAGACTTTCGCGAAACTTGGAAGGGATGATCAGGCGGCCTTTTGCATCAATACTATGATTGAATTCTCCGTTCAACATACAATCACCTTCTTCCAAAATGGGGATGGTCTCCACCATTTTGTACCACTTCTCTCCACTTTCTACCACTTGAAACCATTGTAAACCACACACCCTGCTTTTTCAAGTGTTTTTTCCAAAATGATTCTTAATAATTTCTTACAGGTTTTCACGTCTGTTAAGAGTCCTGCGGGCTTTTCCCGGAACAAAATAAAAGGCAGTATGGATGAAACCATACTGCCTTTTCGCCTTTCATTACATAGGATCTTATTCCGTTTCTTCTGTGCCGCTCAGGCCATTAAGATATTCCTCAAACGCGGAATAATCAGCTGTCACACTTGCTCTCGGTCTGCTCTCTTCAATCTTCTGATATCCGGAAAATCCGATCCAGACAACAATCAGTACAATAATCACTGCCGCCAGAGCCGTCTTCAGACGGAACAGAAGCTTTTTCTTTTTCTCTTCCTTTTTTCTTTTTTCCCTGTTATTTTTATAAGAATCTGCTTTTGTCAGGCTCATATCTGTTACTCCTTTTGCACTCAACTGGTATACATGATAACACATTCACCATGCAAATACAAGTTTTGAATCCTGATTTCACATTTCTTACACAATCTCCGTCTGCATTATACGGCAATGATCACACCGCCATCATTGGCATACATACTGCTGACTCCTCTTGTATCGAGCACAATGACCTCTTTAAGCGGAATCCTCTTCTGGAGCATTTCCTTTACAAGCTCTGCCCGTGCCGGACAGTTGCAATGCGCAATACCGAGAATCTTTTCCTCCGGTTGGACAATCTCCTCCACCACGCGGTCCACCATTTTAACAAGTGCTTTGTTAATGCCTCTGGCCTGCCCATGCTGGATAATGATGCCCTGCTTTGTCGCCCCCATAACAGGCTTGATATTCAGCACCGATGCCGCCAGCGCTTTCAATCCGGTGAGTCTTCCGTTTTTTCTGAGGGTTTCCAGTGACTCCAGAACAAAATACGTATTCTGTCCGTCGATGTATGTCTCTACCGCATCGATAACCTCCTGAAAGGTCATCCCCTGCTCTTCACATTCCATAATCTTTTTTGCTATCAGCGTCTCTCCTACCGATGCAGACCGTGAGTTAAATACATAGATGTCTTTTTCGCCATACTCTTCCAGGAACAGGTTCTTTCCCAGCACAGCACTGTTGTAAGAGCCGCTCAGCTCTGCGGAAAGTGTCACCACATAAACCCGTTCGGCTTCTCCCTGAAATGCTTTCATATAGGACTCCGGAGATGGACAGGATGACTTTGGACATTCACTGCATTTTGCTACCCGCTCCAGAAAATCCGCCTGATCAAATGTCTCATCATCTACGACAAGATGTCCTCCGACATTCAATATCAGCGGAGCTGTAAAAATCTTTCCCGAATTTTTCATCTCAGGTGTCAGTTCTCCGCAGCTGTCTACAATCACTTTATAACTCATTTTTATTCCTCCCACATTCCATGGTGTGATTTTTGCATCTATAATATGTAGTTTTCAATACTACTTTATTCATCATAACACAAACCCGTGGGAAAGAAAAGATATTTTATCTGCGTATTTTAATTTTTCCCGATACATTCAGGACAATCCCCATTTCAATCATCAAAAACAACGCCGAAGTTCCTCCGTAACTGATAAACGGAAGCGTGATGCCGGTCGTTGGAATCACATTCAGAACAACAGCGACATTCAGAATAACCTGAATCGCGATGTGCGCGAACACCCCAGTCACAATAAGAGATCCGTAAAGATCCGGCGCATTCTGTGCAATAAACATCAGCCGGTAAAGAAGCATGCCAAACAATACCAGAACGACAATCAGGCCGAAGACTCCCAGTTCCTCGCAGATGATGGAAAGAATCATATCATTCTGCGGCTCCGGAATGACCATTTTCTGGGCGCTGTTTCCAAGACCTTTTCCAAAAAAGCCTCCGCTTCCGATTGCCAGAAGTCCCTGCATCGTCTGAAATGCTCCGCTCTGGGCATACTTTTCAGGATCTACCCAGGAAAGGATTCTCTGAAGCCGGAAATTGCCGCTGGACTCCAGAAGTCTTCCAAGGATCTGGCCTGCAATCAGCCCCCCGATTACAATTACAAAAAAAGCAATCGCAATTTTCTTCGTCCTTGGATACGTTACAAAAAAGATGACTGCTGCAATTCCAAATACGATAACCGCAGTACTCAGATTCTCCGTCAGGACGAATACACCTGCTGCGGCAAGTCCTCCATACAGAAAAATCCAGAACGCCCCTTTTTTCGTATAAGCCTCTTTTCCAAGAGAGCATATGATATAAGGGATAAACAAAATCACGGCGATTTTGGTCACCTCGGACGGCTGCAGCTGCTGCCTGAAAGGAAGCTGAATCCATCTTCTCGCCCCGTTTGCCTCAATTCCCAGCGGTGTCTGAACAAGCGCCATCAAAATAAAGGAAATCACATAAAGAGCCTTGGCGTATCTCGCATAAAGATGATAGTCAATCTTTGTCACCACGTACATCACGACAAGTCCCAGAGCGCTGATCATCAGCTGTCTTCTGAAATAGTACGTACCGTCCCCGTCATAGTCAATCTGTGCCGAATAATAGCTTGTACTATAAAGCATAATCAGTCCAAAACAAAGAAGAAAGATCAGCACAGCTACGAGCCCGTAATCAAAATAGGAATATTCTACTTTACCTGTCATTTTCTTCTGGCGTATCATTCGTTTTCTTTTTAGTCTTTGACGTTGATCCATATCCATTCACTCCATATTTTTCATTTATACTGCCCCGATGATTTCTTATTATATCCGTATTGACGCGGAAAAACAACCTTCTCCCGGAAATGAATTGTAACTTTCACTTTGTTTTCCCATATGATAATCTTAGAAAAAAGATTGAAAGGAGTTTCAGAATGCAAAATTATTATCAGCGCCCTCCGTTCCGCCAGCCTTATAAGAATCAGGATCACACGGGAAAGAGCATCTGCGGCGCGAAAGAAAATCTGAAAAAAGAGTTTCCTGTTGCAATGGCTTATGTCCCGTGGCAGCGCTATATGGAACCTTACCCGGTTTGCAGGGCCTTTATACGGGGGACTATTTTCGAGGAGCTCGACAAACCGTTTCTTGGCAAAGGAGGCTGCTGTTCATGAAAAACTTTCCTTCACGAAAAGAGCTTTTAAACCATATTAACGCTGTCAGCTTTGCTGTAAATGACATTCAGCTGTATCTCGACACACATCCGGATGACGAAGAAGCACTCGCCTTTTTTCACAAATATAAAGAGCAGCGTATCAAGGCGCTGGAAGAATATGCAGCATGTTATGGTCCTCTCACCATTGACAGTACGGACGAATCATGCGGGGACCGCTGGAACTGGATCAACGAACCATGGCCATGGCAGGAAGGAGGATGCTGATTTATGTGGAATTATGAAAAACGTCTTCAGTTTCCGGTAAAAATTTCAAAACCGGATCCAAAAGCGGCCCAGATTATCATCAGTCAGTTCGGAGGCCCTGACGGAGAGCTTGCAGCATCCATGCGCTACCTCTCTCAACGGTATACCATGCCTTACAAAGAGGTTACCGGAATTCTGACCGATATCGGGACCGAAGAATCCGCTCCGATTTCTTATTTCTTTTTTGTCTTTCTTTGTCTTTTTCCGTCTAAAAATGTCGTATTTATATTTCCCGGCTTTTCTATATTATAATAGAACATTATGGTGTTGTCTCAGATGTAAGAGAAAGGAGAATCATGGAAAATCTTTCGCAGCTGATTCACAGGCTGGGTATCAATGCCACTTACCGCGGGTATCACTACCTCTACAGAGCAGTCATTCTTGCCCTGTCCAATGAAGAGTATCTTCTTTCCATCACAAAAAAGCTGTATCTTGATATCGCTTCTTATTATCATACTCCGGTAAGTAATGTAGAACGAAACCTCCGTACAGTAATCACGATTTGCTGGGAACGTGGAAACAGAGAGTTTTTAAGTCAGATTGCATCCTATCCTCTTGGCTTTAAACCTTCTGCCGGAGAATTCATTGATATCCTTGTTGCTTATTGCCAGGAACATAACATCAGACATTGATCCGGTTACATATTGTTCATGCTTTTTTCAAATCAGAAACATATTTTTTTCATATTCTTCCTGTATATTAAAACACATAGAAAGCAAAACCTTTCTAAGTAAACAATTTTCTTTTTCATAATTCAGCCGGTACATTTTGTACCGGCACTCCTCATTTTTGGACCTCTTTTTCATATCTTCTCTTTTTTATTCATAAATTTCTACAAAACAGTTAACAGGATGATTTTTTTGTCTTATTGCATGTATCTTAGAAAATCCCGAAAAGATCTGGAAATGGAGCGTCTTCACCCGGGGAGCACACTTCTCCGGCATGAATCCGTTCTGAGATCCCTTGCCGACTCCATGTCTCTCCCCGTCCTGAAAATCTACCGGGAAGTCGGATCCGGCGATACGATCTCCGGCCGTCCCGTAATGAAACAGCTGCTTTCCGAGGTAGAACAGGGAAAGTGGGAAGGTGTCCTGGTTATGGAAATTGAACGTCTGGCAAGAGGCGACTCTATCGATCAGGGGATCGTAACACGGACTTTTCAGTACAGCGGCACGCGGATTATAACCCCGTACAAAATCTACGAACCGGAAAATGATTTTGATCTGGAGTATTTTGAATTCAGTCTCTTCATGTCCCGCAGAGAGTATAAAACAATCAACCGGCGGATGCAGGCCGGAAGGCTCGCCAGTATCAAAGAGGGAAAATACGTCGGGAATATTGCCCCGTACGGATATGACCGTATTCGTCTTCCCGACCGGAAAGGTTTTACACTCTGCCCGAATCACGAATCTCCTGCTGTCCGTCTGATTTTTTCTCTTTACGGCGAAAAATCCTTCACTATTTCCGAAGTTGTCGGTGAACTGAACCGTTCCCGCACTTACCATCCCCGGAAAGCCCCTGTATTTACCTATTCCTCCGTTCACGATATACTGGATAATCCTGTCTATATCGGGAAACTTCGCTGGAATTACCGGAAGACTTCGCCAAAACTGAAGGATGGAATTCTTACTGCACACCGGCCAAGGCAGAACGACTATCTCATTGTCCAGGGTCTTCATCCCGCCCTGATCTCCGAAGACCTGTTTTTTACTGTTCAAAAGCGTCTTCATCCTTATTCGGAGCAGAAGAACTCGCCCATATGGAAATGATCTGTGCCATTGTCCATCAGCTGACAAGAAACCTGTCCCCGGAAGAAATTGAGCGTTCCGGATTTGCCACATATTATGTGGACCATACACTGGCTCTCTGGCCTCAGGCCGCAAGCGGAATGCCATGGACCGCCACTGTATTCCAGTCCAAAGGGGATCCGATCACAGATCTTCACGAAAACCTTGCAGCAGAGCAAAAAGCCCGTACAACTTATGATAACATTCTCCGTCTGATCGATGATCCGGATATCATCGCCCCGATCCGTTTCTTAAGAGAACGCGAAATTGTTCATTATCAACGTTTCGGCGAATCACTCCGCATTGTAACCGACCATCTCGACAGTAAAAACTTCTATGCGTTCAACCCGGAATTTGACAATCCGGCCTGCCGATCCTGACCGGGGGCATGGTGCCGGAAGCATTTTTCTCTCAAAAAAACGGGAGTGTGTTGTTTACACACTCCCGTCTCCATACCAGCCGGAGGCACCTTGTTATTTCATCAGCTTTTTAATCGTCTCACACAGTTCGTCTACACATTCTACATTCCCTTCCTGGATATCCTTCACCACACAGGAATGAATATGTTCAGAAAGGAGTGTTTTATTAAATCCATTCAACGCTGCCTGAATGGCCTGAACCTGAACAAGAATATCAATACAGTACCGGTCCTCTTCCAGCATCTTTTTAACTCCACGCACCTGTCCCTCTATTCGGCTCAGGCGGTTGACCAGATCCCGGTATTCTTTTCCTTCCCTGTGTTTTTTCTTCTCTTCTTCCATCCTGTTTCCTCCGCTTCTTTTCATTCGGCCTGCTTTTTTCTCCGGATCAGTCATGCAATTATACCCTGACCCGGTATATAATCATACTACATTGCAGATGACCGTTTGTCAAGTAGCTCTCCTTTATTTCGGACGCGAAAAAACGCCGGCATTACTCTGGCGGCGTCTCTTCCTTTTAGCTTAACTGTTCTGTCAACGTGACATCCACTTCTTTTTCGTTGTATTCTCCCTGACCTGCCGGGAACTGTACCGTCAATGTCACGGTCTCGCCAATTCTGTAGTAACTCAGCTGTTCCTGAAGGCTTTCCATATTGTTGATACCGGATCCTTCTATACCGGTGATAATACAGCCTTTGGTAATTCCTGCTTTTTCTGCACCTCCATTTTCCATTACTCTGGAAACATAAACACCTTCCGGCATTCCAAACTGTTCCGAACTCCGAGAATCTACATTTGTACCTTCGATGCCGATATATCCTCTCTGAGCTTCCGGAACCTGCGTTCTCGTCTCTTTATTCATCAGACCGGTAATGATATCTGTCACATCGGAAATTGGAATCGCATATCCCATACCTTCTACAGCTGAGGCATTTACTTTCACCGTATTGATTCCAATTACTTCTCCCCGGATATTAAGAAGCGCGCCTCCACTGTTTCCCGGATTGATCGCGGCATTTGTCTGGATCAGTTTGCTGTCAAATCCCTCCATCTCGATCTCTCTGTCCTTGGCACTGACAATTCCGTTTGTCACGGACTGTCCATATCCAAGCGCATTTCCGATTGCAATGACTTCTTCTCCAACCTGAAGTTCATCAGAGTTTCCCAGTACGGCAACTTTAATACCATTCTTTGTTTCATCGCCGATCTGACGGATCGGAACAGCTACCACCGCCAGATCTTTTGTGGAGTCTGTCCCTTTGACACTTGCCTCCACACTTGTTTCATCATTGAACGTGACTGTCAGTGTTGTACTTCCCTCCACTACATGATTATTTGTAACAATCATCAGTTCCGAATTATTTTGACCGACAATAATACCGGAGCCGACACTTGTCTGTGTTTGTTCTCTTGTTCCTCCGAAGAAATCCTGTACCTGCTGTACACTCATATTCTGAATGGAAACAACAAACGGCATGGAATTGGCTGCGATCTGTGTAATATCAGATCCCTGCAGCTCTTCCCCCGAATCCTCCTGTGTCTGTACTGTCTGTACCTGTGCCGAATTCTGTGAACTTCCGTTTCCGGTTCCAAGTATTCTTCCCGATATATAATTTACACCCTGAAAAGTAAGACCTCCGACAACCCCAAACAGGACAGCAAGGCCCGCAACTTTCCCTACAACAGCCTTATTTACTTTCTTCTTCGGTCTTTTCGGGTTCTCGTTCGAAAACGATCCGTTCCCGGACGGTTCCGGCCCCGGATTGTAATATTCATATTCTTGATTCATAACATTTATCCCCTTTCCAACAGGTTACCCATTACTTTTTCTTTCCGATAGTCAGTCTATCGAAAAAATGTGTATAATTTGTGATCAATTCATAAAAAAAGGCTGAATTCCCATTTTGCGGAAATTCAGCCTTTTCTCTATTCGACTGTTACAGATTTTGCAAGATTTCTCGGCTTATCCACATCACAGCCCCGTCCGACTGCCACATAATAGCCAAACAGCTGCAGTGGAATGATGGCAAGAGAATTTGTAAAATACTTGTTGGTCTTCGGAATATAGACCACATAATCTGCCGCTTTTTCCACATCGATATGCCCCTCATTGGTAACCGCCATGACAAAAGCTCCTCTTGTCTTGACTTCTTCGATGTTGCTGATCATCTTCTTGTACAGATTTTCCTGCGTCAGAAGCGCTGTGACAAGTGTTCCGTCTTCAATCAGCGAGATCGTTCCATGTTTCAGCTCGCCGGCTGCATATGCTTCGGAATGAATGTACGATACTTCTTTCAGCTTTAATGACCCTTCCATGGAAATCGCGTAGTCAATGCCTCTGCCTATGAAGAAAATACTTTTTGCCGCCAGATAACGGTTGGCAAATTTCTGAATCCTGTCTTTGTTGTTCAAAAGCATCTCAACCTGAGCCGGAAGCTTCTTCAGATCCTCAATCATCTCCGCAAGTTCGCCTTCCGAAATCGTTCCTCTTACATGCGCAAACTTCATTGCCAGAAGATAAAGCGCAATCAGCTGGCAGGAGTAAGCTTTCGTTGTTGCAACTGCAATCTCAGGTCCCGCCCATGTATACATTACGTTGTCAGCCTCCCGGGCGATGGAACTTCCTACCACATTTACAATTCCAAGTACCTTGCAGCCTTTTTCTTTTGCCTCTCTCAGTGCGGCCAGAGAATCGGCCGTCTCTCCGGACTGGCTGATTACAATAACAAGTGTCCCATCTGTCAGAATCGGATCGCGGTACCGGAACTCGGACGCCAGATCTACTTCTACCGGAATTCTTGCCATTCCTTCAAAAATGTATTTGCTTGTCATTCCCGTATGGTACGCGGATCCACATGCCACAATCACAATTTTCTTTACTGCGCGGATTGCCTCATCATCCATTCCAAGCTCTTCGATTTCGATCCTGCCATCTTTGATCCTCGGAGAAAAGGTGTCAGCGATCGCTTTCGGCTGTTCGTACATCTCCTTCAGCATGAAATGTTCGTATCCGCCTTTTTCCGCCGCGTTCGCATCCCAGTCAATATGGACCGGCTCTTTTTTCAATTGTTCTTCATCTACCGTGAAAAACTCCATATTTTGTTCGGTAAGCCTTACAATTTCCTCATTTTCAATGAAATAAACATCTCTTGTATATTTTAATACTGCCGGTACATCAGAAGCAATAATACTTCCTCCGTCCGTATGTCCGACAATCAGCGGACTGTCCTTGCGGACCGCATATAACTCATTCGGATGATCTTTAAAGATAATTCCAAGGGCATAAGAACCTTCCATCCGGTGCATAATCTTTGTCACTGCTTCCAGTGGATTTCCTCTATAGTAATAATCCAAAAGATGTGCAATGACCTCGGTATCTGTCTCTGATACAAACCGGTATCCTTTACTTTCAAGTTTCTTTTTCAGCTTCAGGTAATTCTCAATAATTCCGTTATGTACAACTACAATTGTCTCTTCACTGTTCAAATGCGGATGTGCATTTGTATCGGACGGTGACCCGTGTGTCGCCCAGCGTGTATGTCCGATCCCCAGTGTACCCGGAAGCATCCTGCCATCATGTGTCAGTTCACTCAGTACCTTAAGTCTTCCTTTCGTCTTTGCAACATTGATAGATTCTCCATCAAAAACTGCAATTCCTGCAGAATCATATCCTCTGTATTCCAGCTTTGACAGTCCGTCCAGCAGAATCGGTGCAGCCTCTTCTTTTCCAATATATCCAACTATTCCACACATATTTCTCCTCCATTTTGCACAATCAACCGTTTTTTTTATACTTTTGTATCACGTGCACTATTTTATCATCTTCCGGAATAGATGTAAAGCATTATTTTGTTCCTTCCACGTCCGAAATTACACCAAAACACAAAACAGCAGGAAAAATCCTGCTGTTTTTGTATCTTGACAATTTCCTACAGATCAATAAAGTCTATGGAAAAATCATCGTCATCATCATTATTCTGCTCGTTGTTCTTTTTACTACGTCTGGATTTTTTAGACGGCTTTGTATCTTCATAATCCTCTTCAAAGTCATCGTAATCCGAATCATAGTCACTGTCTTCATCGGACTCTTCTTCATCCTCGTAATCGTCTTCGAAGTCCTCATAGTCGTCGTCATAATCCTCAAACTCTTCGTCTTCGGACTCGTCATACTCCTCGAAGTCTTCGTCACCGTACTGCTCAAATTCATCGAACTGCTCTTCAGGCATCTGAATCTCCGGAAGATTTTCCGCGCTCTCTCTGCTCTCGCTTCTGCGCTCCGGTCCTCCCGGTCCGTCGGAACCTTTTTTCTTTGTCAGTTCATCCAGTTCATCATACACATCATCCAGCTCCAGATTTCTGCGGTGAAGCTTCACTGCCAGAATAATAATCAAGAGAAGCAGAACAAGGAATGCAAATCCGGCTCCGATCATCACTACATCCACATGATCCTGTACAAACGTCGAAACTCTTCCGAAAATACCGCTGTCGGAATTTGTACCTGAAGCCGTTGTTGTTACATCATCACCGTAGTACTGATATGTCTGATCGGTAGAATCATAACGGTAAAGCGCACGGTCTCCGGATGCATTCAGCGCGTTCATCAGATAGTATCTGCTGTTTTTGCTGTCCTGCCATGCCGGCAGTGTCTGTGTATCGGAGATATCCAGCTCTACTTCCTGATATCTTGCCGGAAGTGTCACATCTCCTCTGTCACCGAGCAGAATCAGTGTACTGCCGGAAGTCAATGTCACAATCTGAATCGGGGAAGCTGTATTATCTTCGGAATTATAAAGGAAAAACGCTCCGTCATTGTTTCCGTCAAGAAGATAGACCAGCTGTGCACTGCCGTTTTCCTGTGAAGCTCCCGTAACTGTCTCTCCGCCAACTGTAATATCTGCGGAAACAAATCCGGCCGGAAGCTCACTGTCAGGGTAGCTGCTTGCAACTGTGTATTCCGTATCATTGACTGTCAGGGTAACTCCGCTCGCCTGGGCAGTAGTAGAGGAAGATGCAGCCGTTCCGTCTCCTTCTACGATCTGAACATCTGAATATCCCGGAGGATCAAGCAGGTTCAGCGTATCGCCGTTCGCGTCCGTAACTTCCGCGCTCTCCTGTTCCAGTCTGGTCTCACCCTGGATCAAAGCCTCAAACTGCATGTCAAAATCGAGCCGGCTTCCGTCTACAGATCCGGAGTAAACAAGCGTCCCGTCTCCCTGATCTGTCACATTATCATCTCCGCCCACATACCTCATGGCTGTGCTGTCGTAACTCATCGTGAGATCGACCTGGCTGAGATTTCCGTCACGATTCACCACGCTTCCTGTTATGGTGAAAGTCTCACCGACACTGATTCCCTCCAGATCTGTAAAGAAAATCAGCCCATCCGCCGCGTTTACAGCCAGACTGGCACATGGTACTACCAAACATACTGCCAGCAGCATGGCTGCCAATCGTTTCATCAATTTCATATTTGTACCTCTTCTTTCGTCTCAGATTTTATTTACATACATAAGATTATGATACACGTTTTATTATAAAATGTCCAGAAATTCTCTTATCAATTCCCTTACATTTTCCTTAACTTTCTATTGCTCCATTCCCGCAATTAATCTTGCATACATTTCTCTGAGTCCAAACTCGGGTTTCCATCCAAGCCCGCGGAGTTTTCCTGCGTCCAGATGCATTTTCACATCAGGGGCATAGCCGAATGTTCTTGCGTCTTCCGGTATATCAAAAACAACCTTTGATTTCCCTCCTCCGAATTCTTCTGCCACCATTTTTGCCATATCTGCAATGGTAGTTGTCGTCTCCTCGTTGCAGATATTATACGCCTGACCGTTTTCCCCTTTACAGAGAAGAAGTGCGAGAGCCCTGATCACGTCTGTCGTATAACAGTAGTTTCCGTTTGATTTACCTTCTGTATGAAGTACGATATCCTCGCCCTTTACCGCGCTTCTTGCGAACTGGGCGTAGACACGGTTGTCACTTTTCAGCACACCCGCTCCGAATGTCTGGGCAAGTCTGGCAATCCGTACCGGAACTTTGTATTCATCCGCATAGGCAGCACAGAGACATTCTGAAATCCGTTTCCCTTCCGAATAGCTGCTCCGCACATTCAGAACATCAATATACCCCAGATCCTCTTCGGTCACTCTCTCAAGTGAAGGATCCGGCCTCCCGTACATTTCCATTGATGACAGATAGACCATTCCTTTGCACTGTTTCTCCTTTGCAAGTTCCAGAACATGTTTTGTTCCCCGGTAGGATGTCTCAATGGTCTCCACCGGCTGATCCACAAATAACTTGGAAGTTGTGACACTTGCAGTATGGAGAATATAGTCGATATCCTCCTGAATATGCAGCGGTTCCGTCAGATCTCTTTCTACAAAGCAAAGCTGTGGGTTCCCCCGGAATTCTGCAAAAACCTCTTCCGCCTTTTTTACATTGCGTATCAAACCGATAACCGTAATTTTTGTATCGTGATTTTCATTGTACTTCAAACACGCTTTTGCCGTAAGCGAACCGATCAGCCCTGTTGCTCCGGTAATCAGGATGCTGCTTCCGGACAGCTCCTGAAAAAACGGATCTTCGGCAATCCGCTTCATATCTTCCCGAATAATCTGGTTCATAGCTGTTCCCTCCTATTTATTTCTCATGACTATATAAAGATCACCCAGAGCCATTTTCAGCGTCAGGTAATAGCCCAAGTATCTTGTCATCAGGATCACAGCGTCCCGGATCGATCTGGTTTCATAAAAATGCTTTCGAAGAATCCAGAATTTTTTAATTTTCTTCAACAGCACCAGTTTTTCCTGATCTCCTTTATCCTTTGCCAACTGAATCAGTTTATCACAGACCTCATGATAATAGCAGATATTTTCCAGTCTCTGGTTTACCTGATGTTCTTTCTGTCCAGATGCATTATCTTCATGTCTTCTCCATACTATACATGGATATTCATATCGGTAAAGTCCTCCCGCAATCACCGCAGTTCTCCAGAGCAGGGCATCATGCGGATACTCATCAAAACAATAACGAAGACAAAGATCCAGAAGTTCTCTTCGAAAAGCCATCACGCAGCCAGGGCGCATAATATAGAGCCCTTTTTTATCTGCTTCAATCTTCCAGACTGATTCATCGTCCCTATTCCGTCTAGTAAAGACATTTGATACCTTTCTGTACCCCTCCCCGCAAACATAGCTTGATTTATAATTAGCCGTCAGAAGAAGTATGTTATTATTTTTTTCTATTATTTCCGACATCTTTTCAATTTTATTCCTCATCCAGACATCATCCTGATCACATGGAAAAATCAAATCTCCGGAGGCTTTCTGCATTCCCTCCATGAAATTTCTTTTCCATCCTTTATTCTCAGAATTCACCTCAATGCTCCATCCAGAAAGCTCATACTTCCGAATAAAATCCTGAACAATTTTAACTGTGCGATCTGTTGATCTGTCATCGAAAATCATCACTTCGTCAGCAGGACGTGTTTGAACACGCAGAGAATCCAGTTGTTCTTCAATATACTTTTCTCCGTTATAACTACAAAGTACAATCGATACTTTCATCTTCTCTTCTCCTTTACTATCATACACCAAAAAGCTGAGAGTCTTCCCTGGCTTCCACAAGTGCCTTAAATGTATAGTAATCCATCGGTGTCGTGATTTTAATATTCTCAGTCGGTCCTTCTACAAGATATATTTTCTTTCCGTAATATGACATCATGGACGCGGAATCGATAAAATCGTCTTTTTCTTCTTTTCGCGCCTTTTCATGAGCTTCCAATATCTCATTCAAATAGAAGCACTGCGGAGCCCTCGCCAGCAGACAGTCAGATCGTCTTATAATTTCATCCACCGTTTCTTTCCCTTCTGACCGGATGATCGTTTCAATCGCAGGTGCAACCGTAACTGCACTGCCTTTTTCCCTCACTGTAGCAATACATTCGCTGATCAATTTTCTGTTGATCAGCGGTCTTACACCGTCATGAATCAAAACAACAGCCTTTTTATCTCCCGCTGTCTCATGCGCTGCTTTCAGCCCGTGATAAATTGATTCCTGTCCGGTACTTCCTCCCGGCACTACTTTTTTTACCTTTTTCATCCGGTATTTTATAAGCAGTTCTTCCATAAACGGAATCCAGTCCTCTATACAGGAAATGACAATCTGATCAATCTCCTTATGATGTTCAAAATGCTCCAGAGTATAAATAATAATTTCTTTTCCGTACAGTCTCAGAAACTGTTTGGGAAGCGCTTTACTATTCATCCGCCGGCCGATTCCTCCGGCAAACACAACCGCTATATTTTTCATCCACTCAGCTCCTTTGCTAATGTTTTCCAAGCCTTCTCTTCAAATAAATAAATTTCAGATATACTTTCGCGAAACCCAGCAATGCTCTGTATCTTCGCTGCGCAAACAGACTGACAACCATTCTCTTTGTCAAAGCAAGATTCTTACCGATTCCCTTTTTCTGAATGCTCCGAAACGCCCTGCTGACCCGAAGTTTCTTCATAAAGTCTGCCAGTTCTTCTTTGCTCATATCATTGTCTTCTCTGCTTAAAAGAAGTAGGAACTCTATCAGATACTCAGCCGATTTACGAACCCAGTCTCCTTGAAATCCCTGATCATTTTTCAGAACTTCAAACAGTCTGAATTCCGCCTCGGCAGAAAGAAGGCAGGAATACAGCATATTTCTGTTAAACCGTTTGAATGTACTATGTTCATATCTTTGGAAATACCGGTATCCGATTCCCGGGTTGAATACCTGTTTTTGAGCTTTCTCAAAAATCTTATAATTCAGGACACGATCCTCAAAACCACACTTAATAGAGGTGTCAAACTGAAGTTTCTCCTCTCTCCACCAGTTTGTTCTGTACATCCCGTTCCAGATATAACTGAAATAACGGTCTCTCTCTGCCATGGCATAATGAGATGCCGCCTCTTCTCTTGAAAATACTGCAAGCTGACGGAATCTGTTTGCTCTTTTTTCCACAAAGCCGCTTTTGAAGGATTCTTCAATACTGCACCCGAATTTGACTACATCTGCATTGTACTGTTTTGCAAGTCTATAGTTGTCTTCCACTGTATTTTCTGTAAGTTCATCATCATTGTCTATAAACATGAGATATTCGCCGCGCGCATGGTCTACGCCAAAATTTCTCGTCGCACAGATTCCTTCATTTTGCTTATGAAAGACCCTTACTCTCCAGTCAGATTCATACTGGTCACAAATCGAGCCACTTCTATCTTTAGATCCGTCATCAATCAGCAAAAGTTCCATTTCTTCCATTTTCTGATTCAGGACACTTTTGATTGCCGTTTCCAGATATTCTTCCGAATTGTATACCGGCATAATTACACTGACCATTATTTTATCCATATCGCTCCTCCAACAAATTTTGTAATTTCAACCTTTACTTTTTGATTCTTTTTCTAATTTCTCCGGTAATATCGTATACTGTATCCTGTTTCCACCACAGATATATTGCATACATCGCAAGATAGAGAACAGAAGACAACCAGGAATTAATCAGCCAGCTTACAATAATAAAACCTCCAGCCATCATAAATTCTGCAATGATATCCTGCTTTACTGATATTTTAAGTTCTCTCGCCAGCAAAAGTTCTCCTATGCAGCATCGGATTCCCATCAGCACCGGCAGCATAACTATTGCAAGTGTCAGATTATCCAGCAGATATACGGTAATTCCTGTGCAGATTACAGTGATTCCAACGGCAAGCCAGTTTACTATCATAAATTCTTTCTCTTTTCGAAGTGCTTTCAGATATGTACTGATCAAAAGCGTCACCTTACTTTCAAACACACACATCGGAAACAATAATGCCATATATCGCAGGCTATCCGCATATTTAGGAAGCCACCATGACAAGATGACCTTTGCAGGATAATATACAATCAGAAGGCCAAGTACAAAAATCATCAGAATATTTCTCATTTTCCTGTACATTTCCACATAATGTTGCTCATCCATATTTTTCAGCATCGGATACATCACAATACTGACTGCATTGATAAACACAAGAAGCAGGTTTGATGCTGTAATTGTAAGAGAAACTTTTCCAAAAACCTCTACCGACCAGTGATTTTCAATCGCAAACCGTACGATTCCAACCAAAAGCTGCCCGGCAATATTGGCAAACATCAGTTTAATTCCCACACTGATATTATCCCACGCTTCTCTTATACCTCCGGTCCAGTCAATAACTTTTCCCAGTATTATATTTTTGCATTCTTTTGACAGTAAAACAAGTGTCAGGAATCTGGAAAACAGATCTGCACAGACAAGAATTTCAAAGCTACGTACACCAAGAAACAGTGCGATCACTACGAGAATTGCATATACAATTTTTTCCAGCAAATAATTCTTGGCATAGTCCACAATTCTATTTGTAGTCTGCAGCAGATACTGCAAAAACGTTCTTGGAATCTGCAGGACACAGCACAATGCTACTGCAAGGAGAACAATTCTTCTGCTTTCATCCTCACAGAAAATAACCGTCAAAATTCCAAAAATCACGCACAGGACAATCTCAAAAATTGTCAGAAGCCAGAACTGAGAATGAAAATATCCTTTATCCAGGTCTTCGTACTTTTTTCCGCCAAACTTCAGATACACGCCGTCAGCCCATCCAAAGTGAAAGAATCCTATATAGGATGCATAAAACAAGTACAGCTGCCAATAGGAATATTCTTTGACTCCCAGAATCTTTGGTACAAACAGTACCAGAATTAAGGAAATTAACGTATTAGTCCCATTTGCCAGAACAGAATATGAAAAATTTTTTATCAGCTTATTTGTCTTCATAAATTCCTCTTTTTAGAAAATACTTCGATAAGTCAAAACATTCATTTCTCCGGCTGTTGTCACCAGATAAACCATATCCGCTGCAATCACTATTAAGATCAGTAAGATTTTCTTCCATCGACTTTCTTCCGTTTTCAGAAGATTCGGTAAAAAGAAGATCTCCCCCATAAAAAAGTAATATACAAATCTCTGATACTCAGGAATCCATGTACAGAACATCGCAATTACGGCTCCGATCATCACGCCATTAAAATATACCCGGTTCTTTTCATCGCAACGTTCCTTTGGACTTCTGGCAACCAAAATCAAGGTAACTACAGTTGTCATAAGTATCATTGTCAGATATGGCACATTCAGAGAATATGTTTTAGATATATAATTCGACTGCAGATATCTTGGCAGAAAGGTTTTAAAAAGAAATGTCAAAATATCTGTCAGGAAAAAGTTAATCGGGAGTGCACACATACTGATAACAAAATACATGGAAAATTTGATCTTTTTATTCAGAATGAAATAAAACGGTATCATAATAAATGCAGTGAAATGAAACAGGCCTGCAATACATACGCACACCAAATATTTCCAGAACTTTCTGTTTTGAATATACTGAATTCCCCAAAGAATCATCCCCATAGAGACAAACTGGCGAATCTGATTTAAACCGAGAAGAAAAAAGTATCCTCCAAAAAAGAATAAAAGATAACTTAAAGCATAATTTTTCGAATATTTCCATATGCACAAGATCAACAGCCCATACGCAAGAAAGCAGGTAATAAAGTATACCCACTGGAAATCAAGACCTGCTCTAATCACAAAAATATTTATCAGCTTATATGCGATATCAACATCCTGTTCTCTTCCTGCGGCAATATTCTGATAATACCGGTAATAGTTGATATAGTCATTTCCGACATAAGACATACAGCTGTTTACCAGATACATTGGAAGAAACGTCCCCAAAACACTAATCCCAAGAAGTAAATAGTTTGTTTTATTTTCGTAAAAAGTTTTTCCCGCCGCCTGGCACCGCTGTTCGCACCTCTGCCAAAGAAATGCGAATCCAACGGTAATCAGCAGCATAATCGTATATGTTCTGATAGTTCACCATTCCTTTTTTATTCGACTCCAATAATTCCAACGACAGTTACATTGTAATTACCAAAAATCTCTATTTCTTTATCCAGATCACGCTTCAGTGATTTTCCAATACACTCCACAAGAATCACTTTTCCACATCCGTTTTCCATATCAGCACCGGATGTCAGTGGAGACTTCACTGCCCGAAATCTCTCTTTTTTGCACTGTGTATTCAGACGATCCGCAATATTACGGACAAGTTTAAAGTCGGTACTTCCACATACAGCAATAGGCACATCATCATCAAATCGATTCCTGATATCAGTCAGGACCACCTGCCATAAGTTTTCATCATTCGGAAATGCAGTTTTATTTCCTTCCAGTCCGGCAATCCATCTGCGATAAAGTTTTGTAATACCGCTACCCCTCTTTTTATAGCAGAGTCCATAAGTTCTGATATTCTCCTTCTGCAACTGTGCCCAGATCAAAACTTTTCTTGACATCATATACATTAGGAAAACAATAATCAGAGCCGCCACACATCCGATAATAACTCCCCATACACATCCTTTTATTGTCTGTTTGATCACTGTTGACATCGTCATGGTTGAAGCAGCCGGTGTACTTCCTCCTACATTTCTGCTCGGAGAAGCACCTGCAGAAGTCTCCGGAAGTTCATATCTTGTTGCCTGGGCAACTTTTGTATACTCAAAATGAGGATACTGCTCTTCCACTGCCGCAGTAAGAAGCCCCTCATATGCAGTCACCACTTCCTTTGAAAATTCTTCATTTAAGGAATAAAAACCAATCGTTACATAATTCTGTGTAACAGACACTGAAAACTGCCTGCGAAAATCATATTCCACATATTCATTGTTTCGTTCTTTATCAAGAATATATCCATATGTAGACATCAGCTCCCGCATTTTATCGCCGTAAATTTTAGCCTGTTCAAAAAACTGGTCATGCATCTGCGTCATAATCTCATTATCATTTTTCACTGCATTATACGCATTCGCAATTTCTTCTCCTCTTGCAATGCCTGTTGTCCCGACAACCTCATAATTCGGACCGACATTCACACTGATTTCTGACCAACATTTCATGGGCTCACTTACAGAAACGGCCTGAGCAGTCTCCTGAGGCTGATTCTGTGATGCTCTGTAATCCTGATACAGACTCTGAAATCTAAATCCTGCAAATCCGATTGTTCCGATACATACGATCACAATAATGATTTTCCATTTTCTCAAAATATATGCTATAAAGTCATTCAAATCGTAAAAGTTCTCCATACATCTGTTCCTTTCTTCTATTTGAACTGTCTGATTCTTTTTGCCACAATTTCTGCTGCTCTTCCGGTTTCCTTATTGATCAGCAGTTTTTGATGCTCCTCAATCTTTTGTTTAGCTTCTTCTTCATCAAACGACCGAATTAGCTTCTGAAGCTCCTCATTGCTTTTGGCAATCGGAAATGCCCAGGTGTCCGGATCCGTATAGAAATTACGCTCTTTACTGTACTGATCAAGATCCGGCGCAAACAGAAATCCCGGTTTAAATGTCAGTGAATAGTCCCAGATTGTCGATGAATAATCTGTAATAAAGACGTCTGCCGCATATAAAAGTTCCTGCATGTCCGGATAATCACTTGCATTGATACTGCCATCATAGCTTGTCTCTTTTACAAAATGATGCTTCCGCATCAGGAATGCCCATTCTCCTCCAAACCGTTCTTTTAAAGCTTCGATACACCCCTGACTGTCCAGTTCTGAATGAAATGTTGCCGTCTGTTCTTCTCCCCGGTATGTCGGAGCAAACAGTACTGTCTTCGTCTCTTTTTTCAGTCCAAAATATTCTCTGACTTTCCCTTTGATATCTTCTGTTGTTCCTGTCACAAGAAAGTCATTTCTTGGCATACCGCATTCCAGAAACCGTTTTTTCGGAACCATTTTTGCTGTTGTCATCACTTCAGAAAATTTACGGCTGCTTGACAAAAAAATATCTGTCTGTCTGCCGCAAATCTGATTGATCTTTAAATCAACCGGGTGCTGATCTGTTATGAAATCAACACCTGATCTTTTATATGCTCCTCCGCCATGCCATGTATTGATAAACAGCTGCGTTTTCCTTTTTGGAATAAAACTTCCAAAACCATCATTACTGATCAGTACTTTGGATGTCATCATGGCAATCAGATCTTTGATGCTCCCCGGTTTCACATAGGTGGTATCTGCTTCATCACTTACACCATCATACTGCCAGATATATTCATATTCTCCCGGATAAGTTTCTTTCATATACCGGTAAATATAGAGCGGATTACAGCGAATTCCGCTTCCTCTGTCAGCCGAAAGATAAATACGATTCCTTCGAACCGGCCGGATATACAGTACTTTCAAACCGATCCTGCACAAATAGATAATTCCTAATTTTAAGTACTTCAAATGATTCACCCCTTATCGTTTCTGTTTCAATACAGCAAACATCAATGGCAGTTTGTTCTTACATACAAAAATAACTCTACCGGATAAAAGGATGCCGTACGTACATTTTCTCTTCACTAACAAGATCATTACTTTTAGAAGTATCCCCTCTGTTTCCGCATACGGAATCAGTTCCTGTACCAGCTGTTCATTTAACATACGTTGTATCCACTTTTTTCTGCTGTGAAAATTCATATTCGCACGTTTGTCACAGTTTCTCTGTACGGCAGAAAAAATATATCTTGTATACAATGCTCCCAGCACAGAACGGATTTCATCGCTGCACTTATTCCAGATTTCGTATTGTCTGTAAATCAGATCAATCCGTTTCCTGTGCAGCTTGTAATACTCTGGCACAAACTTAGACGTCAGGCTGTTATCCATTCTTTTATTATAATGATATCCTGAATATGGTATCACATTCATTTTTTGAATGTTCATGCAATATTTTACATTAAACAGGATATCTTCGATCAATGTAATTTTTTCAAACTGAAGTCCGATATCTTTCAGGTAATCCAAGTCATAAATCTTATTCCATGCATATCCATATAAGGTCTTTTTTTCCAGTTCAATAATATATTCCCTTAGTTCATCCTGCTCCGAAAAATAATGTTGTTCCGGTAAGATCTTCTCACTATGATGAAACCGGTTATTTTCATCATAATAATCTTCTGTAAGACCAAATACTACAATTTCTGCCGGATTTCTTTTCAGTGACTCCTTTACCATTTCAAAAAGTCCATCATCTACATAGTCGTCAGAATCCATGAACCAGATATATTTTCCTTTCGCTTCTTTTAACCCGGTATTTCTTGCCATACTGAGTCCCCGGTTGACCTCATGATGTATTACCCTGATCCTTTCATCAGAAGCCGCAAATTTCTCACAAAGGCTTGGGCAGCCATCCGGTGAATGATCATCCACTAAAATAATTTCAAAGTCTTGTATACTTTGATCAAGAATACTATGCACCGCCTTCTTGAGATGCTTTTCCACATTATACACCGGCATCACCACACTGATCCACGGTTGTCTCTTTTCCATTATCTTCCCGCCTTTAATTTTGTAAACAGTTTCGTGTTCTTTGTTTTTACAAATGTGATCACTTTCGCCTCAAGATAAGTAAGCCATGTGCTCTTCCAGCGTACCGGCAAAAGCATTACCTTCATATAGGAAGATCTTGGTCTCGCGATTCTGACCATTTTCTCTACTCTTGGATTTGCCAGCATCTTTTTGATCTCGTCCCGTTTTTCTTTTTCTGTCATATCACATTTCGGGTTGGTGACATTTTCCACGCATCCGATAAAGCGTTCAATATATCTTCTGGCAATCATCTCTTTGCTTCTCGCGTCTCCGACATGCCATTCCTTATAAAGATCCATCATCCAGCCATGTTCTTCTTCCCGTTTTTCGTACATTCCCGGGCGGTAAGCCGCTGTCTCGGATTCGGAACGTGCCCGGAGAAAATGGTAGTACTGTCTGTGAGTCACTGTCACCCGTTCTACGTTTCTTACAATGCTGACATTAAACGGGAAATCATCCCAGAATGTTTCCGGAAACCGAAGATTGTTTTCCATGATGTATCTGGATTCAAAAAGCTTGTTCCACGGTGTGTAGAGCAGGTTTTTATCGAACAGTTTGTAGGCATTGCGGCGGAAAGACTCTTTGTCCGGATATACGGCATCCTCCACCACATAGTCATCTGTCACATAATTCTCTTTATCGTAGTAGGTATCGATATAAAATCCTGCCACGACAAGCTGAGCGTTATCACGTTTTGCAAGCTTGTACATATCTTCCAGCATAGTCGGCTCTGCCCAGTCATCGGAATCCATGAAATACATGTATTCCCCTTTTGCAATATCAATTGCTGTATTTCTGGCACTTGGAGCTCCCCCGTTTTCTTTATGGATCACATGAATTCTCTCATCTTCTGCGGCATAGGCATCGCAGATTTCACCGCTCCGGTCCGGAGTTCCGTCATCGACGATCAAAAATTCCCAGTCTTTTAATGTCTGGGCCTGAATGCTCTCAATCGCCTTTCCTACATATTCTTCTACCTTATAGACAGGCATAATGACACTGACTTTGATTTTATTTTCTCCCATAATCACGCTCTCCTACTGTAATTCTTTTTCCACAAGCTGAAATGCGGATTCAATCACTTTGTCCATGTCATAATATTTGTACTCCGCAAGTCTTCCGCCAAGAAGCAGATGTTCCTCATCCGCAAGGTTTCTGTATTTCTGATAAAGTTCCTGATTTTTATCGTCATTAACCGGATAATACGGCTCCATACCCTCTTCCCAGTCGGTCGGATATTCTTTGGTAATCACAGTTTTCTCCTGAGTTCCAAATTCAAAGTGCTTATGCTCAATAATCCGGGTATACGGAGTTTCTCTGTCGGTATAATTGACAACCGCCACACCCTGATGATTTTTCTCATCAAGCACTTCCGTCTCAAATTTCAGACTCCGGTACTCCAGCTTTCCAAAACGATATCCGTAATATGCATCCAGCATTCCAGTATAGAGTACCTTCTCACCCAGTGCATTGTATTTCTCTTTTTCCTCGTTATAGTCAACGCCAAGCTCTACATCGCATCCTTCAAACAGAGCGTTAATCAAAACATTGTACCCGCCGATCGGAATTCCCTGATAAAGATCGTTAAAATAGTTATTATCGTAGGTATATCTCACCGGAAGGCGCTTAATGATAAACGCCGGAAGATCTTTACAGTCTCTGCCCCACTGTTTTTCCGTGTATCCTTTGATGAGTTTTTTATAAATATCCTCTCCTACAAGGCTGATGGCCTGCTCCTCCAGGTTTTTCGGTTCTCCCTTGACTGCGGCCTTCTGTCTGTTGATGATTTCTTCCGCCTCTTTTGGAGTCGCAATTCCCCACATCTTACTGAAAGTATTCATATTGAACGGCATATTGTAAATTTCACCTTTGTAGTTTGCGACAGGAGAATTCGTATAACGGTTAAACTCTACAAGAGAATTGACAAAATCCCATACTTTCCTGTTGCTTGTATGGAAAATATGGGCGCCATATTTGTGTACATGAATTCCCTCGATATCCTCACAGTAAAGATTCCCTCCGAGAGTTTCTCTTTTTTCCACAATCAGGCAGGACTTCCCTGCTTTTTTTGCAAAGTACGCAAAAGTACCTGCAAATAACCCTCCGCCTACAATCACATAATCATACTTTTTCATATCCTGTTATTCCTCCGCTTCCGTTTCTTCTGCTTCTTTAAAAATATATTGACTTGTTTCACCTGTCCGGAACGCCTCCGTGCTGTCCGATTTCAGAAGGACAATCGCCGTCTGGAAAATCAGCTGAATATCGCGCAAAATATTGAATTCTTCAATATAGATCATGTCCATGATCAGCTTGTCTTTTGGTGATGTATTATATTTCCCCGCAATCTGCGCGTATCCGGTCAGTCCCGCCTTCACCCGGAGTCTGTAACGGAATTCCGGAAGTTCTTCCTCGTACGCCTCCACATTTTCCAGCATCTCCGGACGAGGTCCTACAAAACTCATATCCCCTTTTAAGATATTGATCAGCTGAGGCAGCTCGTCCATCCGGATTTTCCTCAGAATTCTTCCCGGTTTGGTAATCCGGTCATCGTCATCTGTTACAGAGTGATTTTCTACATTTTCTTTCATCGTCCGGAATTTGTACACTTCAAAAACACGTCCGTTTAATGTCGCACGCTTCTGCTTGAAAAAAATGTGTCCTCCATCATATGCTTTGATCGCAATTGCACTGACAATCCAGATTGGAGAAGTTACGATTCCAAGAACAATCGCAAGAGACATATCCAGAAGCTTCTTCATAACACGCTGTTCCATCGTCCAGGCTTTGACATTGGCATTCAGAACGGAAACATCGTCCAGAAGATAGTATTTGGCACTCATCTCAACAATATCCTCGATTTCCGGATTAAAATAAATATTGATCTTATACTTATAACAAAATCTTACTATTTTACTTCTGACCTCAAGCGGAACGTCATGAATAAACACGGTATCGGCTTTCTTTACCGTCTCAAGAAGATGTCTATCTCTATAGTCCATGATATAGTCGATTTTATACTGTTTTTTATATTTCAGAATTCCTCTTACAATATTATCAAGGCTTTCCTGAGAAGATGTTACGATACAGCAGCTCTCCGGCTTGTGAATCGTAAAAAACAGTCCGTTTCCGGCATACGCAAAGATGATAATAATAATGACCTGAACAATAAAACTCAAAATCAGAGACCCGATGCTGTCGAGCCGGAATGCATAAATGCTTGGAGTAATCGTATTCATAATCATCAGCTGAATATACGTCACAATATCCGTGAACAAAACAGCCAGAGAAAGTGAATAGATGATCGGTTTACTCTTTCTCCGGCCTACATCATACTTGCCGTAAATGCTGAGAAACAAAAGCCCTACAATGCAGTATGTGGAAAACGTAATTCCCATCGTTCTGGAAAGTACGCCGAGAGCCTTATTTTCTCTGGACATAATAAACATAAAGGTGCCCATCAATAAAATATATAGCAACAATTTGATGCACAGCCACATGGTTGACTCAAATTTTTTCAGTTCTCGTTTCATAAAACACCTCTCTGGTCTACAAACTTCCTATATTATATAAGATTTCCATACTTTCCGCAAGTTTTTAGACCTTAAAAATTTCTTATCTTGTAATAATTTTGTAACACTTTTTTCTCAAAATCCTTTCTAAGCCTTTATCTTTTCCAATGTATTGTCATACTTTTCTTCATTTATCAATTTTCTGAAATTTTTGTGAAAATAAAAAACAAGGAGAATCCCGTAAAAGATTTCTCCTTGTTTTCCTCGTTTACTGTATTACCATTGCATTTCTGTTCATGGTCCTATACGCTTTTTCAAAACTCGAAAAGCTGTATTCTACTTTTCCCCGGATAGGATCATTGACTTTTACCACTTTTCTGTTTTTATCATAGCCGGTCAGAACGACACAGTGGGCTCTGGAAGGCCAGTAAAAGGTAACACCATTTTTTCTTCCTGCCCGGAACCATGTCGTACTTCCCATATTGAGGGTTCCCCACACAACAACCGGCATTCCCTTGTCAATATACTGAAACAGTCCTTCAAGCGATGTTCCGGTAATATTTTTGGCAGATCTGTTTTTCACGTTGACCGCCTTGAAATAGTTCGCCGCCGTCTGGCAGATCACTGGGGCCCAGCATCCATAACCGCCTGTCAGTGAGCCCGGATTCCCCATATAGGCCGCATATGGATTTGTGGAATGAAGCGGCCCTCTTGGAAGATATTTATTGCAGACATCATTTGTCGTCAGCATATACCCATAATACCGAAGTACCATATATAAAGAAATTGCCTCACACCCGTTCGGATACTTTGGATTCTGATAGGTCAAAGGTACATTTAATGACTTCTTCCCCGTATACTGTTTATAGTATCCTGAATTTGCCGGAGCATTTCCTCCTTTGGGAACCATCTGGATCTGGAGTGCCTCCATACGATATCCGTATCCTGTCGTTCCGGCACTCTGACCATTTTTCGCCCACCCAAGCCAGCCAAAATTCTGGACATGGGCACGGTAGTAAATGTCGTAGTACTTTGCGATCTCTCCGGTCAGTTGAATCTGAACCGCCTCCATACGAAGCGCCCTGCCGGTTGTCCCCGCAAGGGCTCCATTCTGTTTCCATCCCTGCCAGCCGATATTCTGCACATGGGCGCGGTACTGAATTCCTCCGGATCTTCCATTCATGGCTGCATTCGTCAACCGGATTTTCAAAGCTTCCATCCGAAGACTCTTCCCGACCGTACCAAGAATCTGATTATTTGTGACTTCACGGGTATTCCCGATATTCTGCACATGACCGGAATACTTCAGATTTCCCGTGCTGTACCCTTTACAAAACGCATTTCCGGCTGTTCCCGGTGCCGGATCACCTTTTTTGACCAGACAGATTTTCATTGCCTCCATCCGATAGTAAAAAGCTTCGGTTCCGGCGCTCTCACCGTTTTTCGCCCAGCCAAGCCACCCAAGCTGCTGAACATGAGCAGAATAGTATACATCATAATATCTGGCAAGTTCTCCCGTCAGCTCAATCTGGATCGCTTCCATTCTGAGCGACTTTCCTTTCGTACCTGCCAGTTCACCATTTTGTTTCCAGCCCTGCCAGCCGATATTCTGGACGTGGGCGCGGTACCGGATTCCTCCGGACGGACAACCTGATTCCCCGGCTCCTTTTATAGTCAGCCTGAGACCTTCCATCCGCTTTTTCTCTCCGGTCGTTCCAATCAACTTTCCAGAACCTGTTGTCGTCCGGTCGCCGTATGTCTGAATATGTGCTGTTGCAGATAATGCGGAAGATGGAACCCCCTTTACAAAATATCCCTGATTTTCTCCAGGCGCTTCGCTTCCTTTCTCCACCAGGCAGATCCGAATTGCTTCGACCTGCCGTGAAAAAGCTTCTGTTCCGGAGCTCTGTCCGTTTTTCGCCCAGCCAAGCCAGCCGATGTTCTGTACATAGGTTGTATAATACACGTCATACTGCTCTTTTATTTCACCTGTCAATTCGATCTGTACTGCTTCCATCCGAAGTGATTGTCCCTTTGTTCCGGCATAATCGTCATCACTGACCCAGTCCATCCAGCCGATATTCTGTACATGGGCCCGGTACCGGATTCCTCCGGCAGGCTGTTCCTCCCCTTCTTTTGTATAAAGCTTTATGGAAATCCCCTCTATTCTCTGTCCGGATCCCGGCCGGCCCGCCACAGCACCGTCCATCACGGGTTTTTCCATATTACTCTGTCCGGATATCTGATAAGACACGCCTGCAACCGGTTCTTCCAGACTCTGTGTCAGCAGATCCTGCTCTTCCTCTGCCGCTTCTTCTGTCTGACCTTCTGCATCCATATCCGGAGTTGTTTCATCTGTGTCTTCCGGGATTTCTCCATCCGGAAGAGTCTCTGTTTCCCCGCCTGTCTTGCCAGCTTCCTCTTCACCGGCTCCGGCTTCCGGGTCCTGTTCCTCAGTGCTTCCAGCATCATCCTGGCTGCTGTCAGTATCATCCTGAACAGAATCCGGGGCATCTGCGTCTTCTGCCGGATCCATATCCGGATTTTCACCGGATTCTGCCATGTCTCCCTGATCCGTCAGATCTGTCTCCTGATTTTCCTGCGTTTCTTCCACAGTACCAACTGTCTTTTCCTGTGCAGGCATCTGGTCTGTTCCGGCGGCCGATGCCGGAACAAGCTGTCCTCCTGCCAGTGTCAGAGCCAGAATACACGCTATGAACCGTTTTTTCTGCTTTCTCATTTTCCGCCTCCCTATACAAATGGTCTTGCGACCCCTGCAATCAGGGAGCGGTGTGAATTCTGAACCGGCCATACTACTACTTTATTTGGCCAGGATTCAATCACCCTGTTATTTCCGAGATAAATCGCCACATGGATAATTGTTCCATTTGCGCTCTTATAGAATATCAGATCTCCTCTCTGCCGCTGTGAATACGGGACATGTTTCATCGGGAGATTCCATAAATTCCTGCATTCATATTCGTATCCCGGTCTTGAATGGCGGATCGGACTTACCGGTGCCGGATCAATTCCTGCGGAATACAGTGCCTGCATGACAAGGCCGCTGCAGTCCAGTCCATGATTCGGATCTCCTGAAGCTCCAATAATATATGGATTGCCAAGATACTGATACGCCGTACTGATCATAGCCTCGATACAGTCACTGCGTGTGCTTGCCGGATTCGTCTTCAGAGGACTTGCGTATGCTCCAAGATGATACCATGCAGACTCGGAATATCCCATCTTTTTCCAGGTTGCCAGATCGACCACACCTGTCGCCGAAAGACCGCTCCTTCTCTGATAATTCCTTACAGCGTTGATGGTCGTGGAGTCCATGATTGCCCTTCTTCCGGAAAGTCCAAGTTTTCTCTGTACATACCAGACTTTCAGGCCCATGTATCCTCTGCTCAGATTATATCCGCCGCCGCTTAACGTCTTCTGCACATGTCTGATCTGGAGGTACTGCTTTGGATTCTGATAGCGATACGTATTATAGTATGCCTTTCCTGTCTGATAGGCACTCTGACTGTCTTTTTTCGGCACCAGTTTAATCTGAATGGCTTCGATTCTCAGAGACAGGCTGCTTGTTCCGGCAGACTCTCCGTCCTTTGCCCATCCAAGCCAGCCAAAATACTGTGAATGAACCCGATAATATACGTGATAGTAGGAAGCAAGTTCGCCGGTCAGTCTGATCTGAACGGCCTCCATCCGTTTTCCCTGTCCGGTTGTTCCGGCAAGAGTCCCTTCCTGTTTCCAGCCCTGCCAGCCGATATCCTGTACATGGGCACGGTACTGGATACTTCCTTTCGCCAGTCCATCTGCGGAATCATTCAGGTTGATCGAAAAACCTTCCAGCCTTCTTCCTTTTCCAACGGTTCCAAGTGTGGCACCGCCCTTTACTGCCGCTACGTTTCCCACGTTCTGAACATGACCGGAATAGGTCAGATCATTGTTCGTGTAATTTTTCAGATAAGCATGCGCTGTAGAGCCCGGGGCTTTCCATCCCTTAGGAACCAGCTGAATCTGGATGGCCTCCATCCGGTATCCGAATCCGCTTGTTCCTGATACGGCTCCATTCTTAGCCCATCCCAGCCATCCGTAATTCTGAACATGTACCCGATAATACACATCGTAAATCTGAGCGATTTCACCGTCAAGCTGAATCTGAACCGCTTCCAGGCGCAGCGCCTTTCCGGTTGTTCCGGCACTGCTTCCGTTCTGTTTCCAGCCCTGCCAGCCAATATTCTGCACATGGGCCTGATAGCGGATATTTCCCGACGCATATCCGTCCATCCCTTTCAGCCGGACAGAAAGAGCCTCCATCCGCTTATACTGTCCTACTGTTCCCAGAACGCTTCCTGATTTAACCTCTTTTACATTTCCAAGTGTCTGGACATGGCCGGAATAATAAAGCACATTTTTCAAAAAACCATATCCGACAGCCGGTGCCGTGCCTTCATCCTTTTTCACCAGTTTAACTTCGATGCCTTCCAGCCGGAGTCCAAAGGCCTCACTTCCTGCTGCCGCCCCGTTTTTTACATACGGAAGCCATCCATAATTCTGGATATGTACCCGATAGTATATATCATAATACTCTGCGATTTCCCCGGTCAGACGGATCCGGATGGCTTCCAGACGAAGTGCTCTTGCCTGTGTTCCGGACAGCTGTCCGTCCCGTTTCCAGCCCTGCCAGCCAATATTCTGTACATGGGTCTGATATTCAATGCTTCCTTCATAATCGCTTTTTGAAAGCTTCAGCTCAATTGCTTCCAGCCGCTTGTAAAGTCCGCTGGTTCCGGCCATCTCTCCGTCCTGTTTCCAGCTCTGCCAGCCAATATCCTGCACATGAGTCCGATAGGTAAGTTCCGGCAAAACAGCTTCCTGTTCGGTCTCAGGTGTTGCTTTTTCCTGCACATCAGTTTCTGTCTGCTGCTGTACAGCCTCCGCCTGCGCCTCTTCCGCCGGCTGCGTCTGCTCTTCACTCTCCACTGCCGGATCCACTGCTGCAGGATTCTCAGTCTCTACTCCTTCGCCCGGCGTTGTCTGCTGTGCCGCATTTTCTTCTGCTCCTGCCTTCTCGTCTTCTGTTTCCAGAACACTTCCTTCCGTAGAATCCGGATTCTGATCACCTTGTCCTGCCTGGTCGTTCAGGGACTCCTGATCCACTGTGGCTGCCTCTTTCACAGCTTCATCCTGTACTGTATTCTCTGTCTCCGGATTTCCGGCCGCATCCTCTGCATAGGCCACCGGAACCGCCGTCAGTGCAACCGCAAACGCCAGTACCCACGCTGCTGCGCACTTCATCATTTTTCTCATTCCTGATCCCTCTCTCTTTCCTTTGATAACTCTTTACTCCTTAATAAATTCCTTTTTCAATCAGTTCTTTGATAGCATTCACCACACTTTCCTTGTCCTCTTTATAAGTGACTCCAAACCACTTGTCCTTTGAATTCAGCACGGTGACTTCTGCCCTGCCCTCTTTCAGAAGTCCTCCGATAATGGTCGGAAGCAGATATTCTGCTTTCAGATCATCTGCTTTTGTTGTTTCAAGGAATTCATGAAATCCCTTTTCCAGAATATCCAGAAATTCCGGCTGCAGTCCCCACATATTCATGGATACCGGAACATCAAGCTCCAGCTCTTTTGCTCCGTCTTCCGCCTCAGCCTTTTCTCCTTTTCTGATAATATTGTGCGTCTCCACAATGTTTGTCAAATGTCCGTTTTCATCGACCTCACAGACACCCCTTGTCACTCCCCCGTTTTCACTCAAGGTGTTGTTCAGTACGAATCCAACCATGCAGATCGGCTCTTTTCCTGATGCTTCTTTTTTCTCTTTCAGATACTGATATGCCTCCACATATGCTTCTTTACCGTAGAAGTCATCTGCATTGATAACAAGAAACGGCTCTGTTACCTTACCCCGGCATGCCAGAATTGCCTGCCCTGTTCCCCAAGGCTTTGTTCTTCCCTGGAATTTTTCCTGAAATTCCTGCGGAATGTCATCCAGCTCCTGAAAAGCATATTCAACAGGAATCTGTTTTTCAATCCGCTCCCCGATGACCTCTTTGAAATCTTTTTCCAGGTCTTTTCGAATGACAAATACAACTTTGTCAAATCCAGCCTCCACGGCATCCCGGATTGAATAGTCCATAATGATTTCCCCATTTGGCCCTACCGGTTCCAGCTGTTTGATCCCTCCGCCAAATCTGCTGCCGATACCGGCCGCCATAATCACTAAAGCTGCTCTGCTCATCACTTTTTCTCCTTTTATAAATTAAGATTTTTCTTCATTATACTGAATTTTATAATAATTGTCTACCAGACACATCAGCCCATTTCTCATTTTTGACAACATAACAAAACAGGGCAGGATATCCTGCCCTGTATCTTAATTTTCAATCAGTCTGTCAACTGCGCTGAAGAATGCGCGGAAGCCTGCTCTCGTAATATTAGCGCTGACACCAACTCCGTATGTTTCTTTTCCGGTGCGGTTATCATGCAGACAGATATAAGCAGCTGCCTTTGCCTCGGATCCTTTGCTCAGTGCATGCTGTGAATAATCCACCAGTGTGAAATCCATGCCGGTTTCGTCTGCCATCAGCTTTTTAAGTGCGGCAAGCGGACCGTTTCCTACTGCTTTTGCACTCTTTAATTCTTCACCTGCCATGAATACTACTTCTACTTCTGTCTCATTTTCAGCCACATCTTCTGCCTTTGCCCGAATGAATTCATACGGTGTCTTTTTCCGCAGATATTCTTTTTCAAATACTTCCATGATGGTTGCCGGTGCAACTTCACCCTGTTCTTCCGCAATCTTCTGGATTACATCTGCAAACTCTTTGTGCATCCGTTTCGGAAGCTTGTAGCCGAACTCGCTGTCCATCACAAACGCTACGCCGCCTTTTCCTGACTGGCTGTTGATGCGGACGATCGGTTCATATTCTCTTCCGATGTCGGATGGATCAATCGGAAGATACGGTACTTCCCACCATTCCTGATTCTTCTCATGCATTGCCTGCATACCTTTGTTGATGGCATCCTGATGAGAACCTGAAAATGCAGTGAACACCAGCTTTCCGGCATATGGATGACGCATCGGAACATCCATCTTGCTGCATCTTTCGTAAACTTCTTTGATCTCTGTCACATTTTCGATATTCAGCTCCGGATTAATACCCTGTGAGAACATATTGTAAGCAACGGTGAGAATATCCAGGTTTCCTGTTCTTTCTCCGTTTCCAAAAAGCGTTCCCTCCACTCTGTCTGCTCCTGCGAGGAGTGCGAGCTCGGTCGCGGCAACACCGGTTCCTCTGTCATTATGCGGATGAATGCTGAGAATCACGCTTTCCCTGTCGCTGAAATGACGGTTCATCCACTCAATCTGATCTGCATACACATTCGGTGTTGTCATTTCCACAGTAGCCGGAAGGTTAATGATGATAGGCTTCTCTTTTGTCGCTCCCCATTCTTTCTGAACAGCCACACACACTTCCAGAGCATAATCAAGTTCTGTTCCGGTAAAGCTTTCCGGGGAATATTCCAGCCTTAAATTCCCCTCAAAGTCCTCCGCGTATTTTTTTACCATCCTTGTTCCATCAAGGGCAATTTCTTTAATTTCTTCTTTTCCCTTTTTGAATACAACTTCCCTCTGAAGGGTGGACGTAGAGTTGTAGATATGTACGATCGCATTCTTCACTCCTTTGAGAGACTCAAATGTTCTCTGCACAAGATGATCTCTGCACTGTACAAGCACCTGAATCCATACATCATCCGGAATCAGATTTTCATCCACCAGTTTCCGCAGAAAATCATACTCAATCTGGGAAGCAGACGGAAATCCTACTTCGATCTCCTTAAACCCAAGTTTGACAAGCAGGTTAAACATCTCTATTTTTTCTTCTACAACCATTGGTTCAATCAATGCCTGGTTTCCATCTCTTAAATCCACGCTGCACCATACCGGTGCTTTTTCGATCTGTTTATCCGGCCAGGTCCGTTCTGGATACGGAACAACCGGCACCCTCCTGTATCTCTGATAATTCAGCATTCCAATCACACTCCTCATTCTTCTGTCTCTATTCTCCTAGTCCGCTCTCAACAAGTGCCACCATTGTCTCAAGTGCCTGTTTTTCATCTTCTCCGTCACAGATGATCTCCAGTTCATCTCCGCATTTCACACAGGCTCCAAGAACACTGAGAACACTTTTTGCATTGCTCTCGCCTTTATTCGTACGGAACTTTACACTGCACCGAAATTCAACCGCAGTCTTACAGAACAGTCCTGCGGGCCTCAGATGAAGTCCCGTAGGATTGCTTACAACTACTTTCCGGCTAACCATAGTATTCCCTCCAGTTATTCACTTTCTTCGTTTTCAACCTGTTCCAGCCTGACCTTGATGACAACATCTTCCGCCAGTGAACATCCTTCCGGCAGTCTTACTTCCACCGGTACATCATATTCTCCCGGCTCTCGATATGTGACAAGATTAATTGACAGACTGCCTTCTCCAAGTTCCAGAGAATCCAGGAGTTCCTGATCTCCCTGAACCTTGATCTCCAGATTGCTGCCGGATACATAGGAATAGCGGAGACCTTCCTGCAGATTGTTCACGACAATGGATCCTGTCGGCATCTCCAGAGTCCTGCTTCCTTCCTCTTCAATTCCTATTGTGACGACAACCGCTCCGGCATTTTTATCAATCAGCTCCACGCCATCCGGGAGATACGGGGTAATATCAACCACAACCTCCTCTTTACTGTTCAGATTCTGAATGTTCAAAGCACTTGCAGGGATCTCAATCTTGTCAAGATCTTCAAGTACATCTGAACTTCCTGATACCTGAACCTCCGTCGGTTCTGTCGTGATACCTGTAAATATGTATCCGTCAGCCGTCCTGATGGATGATGTGTCGAACTCCAGCTGGAGTCGTTTTGTATTTCTCACCTCAACCTGAACACTTACATCGTTCTCATCTCTCAGATCCTGAAGTGTGAGCAGCGTATTATCGATTGTCTTTCCTTCCGCGTCATAGAATACCAGCTTGGACTGAAGTGTCGTATCTTCTGCCAGTCCGGTTACATCTACTTCAGCAACCACCTTGTCAATCTGATCGATGATGGACTTCGGTCCATTGACTCTTACTTTCTCCGGATCTGCTTTAATTTCTCCCAGCACGTATCCATCTCTGACGCTTCCTGTTGTTGTCGGCGTAATCGGGAATGTATTCTGTGCTTCATCCTCGATCGTTACCTGCAGATTTCTCGGACTGGAATATGCCTCCACATATTCAAATCCCGGTATCGACACCTCAATCGGAACCTGTGAACCAAGAGACATCTCTTTCATATCCGCAGATGCTTTAATGTCAGAAACAGTCATGCTGTGCAGGACAGACCTCTTGGCCCTTACTGTCACCCGGACCGTATCTGTTTCATCTTCAATCTGATAGGTCTTTCCTTTACTGGTCACAACCTCCGGATGCAGTACTTCGACCGGTACATTTGAAAACTGCACGGATGTAACCGGATCGTCAACGTTTACAACGACTGCCCATAAAAATACGGCAAGTGCAAGCGACAACAGCTTCAGAGGGAGGTTTTTAGTCAGTTTCTTTTTCATGTTTCCGCCTTCCTTTCCACAGTTTCGCTATTTTCTTTTCCGTATTCTTCGTCTGAATCTTGATCAGACTCTCCTTAAGATATTCCGGAGTCACATTTCTTACAAGCTGTCCGCCCTGTGCTACAGACACATATCCGGTCTCCTCGGATACCGCAATGATCAGCGCGTCGCTGACTTCGCTCATTCCAAGAGCAGCTCTGTGCCGTGTCCCCAGTTCCTTACTGATCTCCATGTTATCTGAGAGCGGCAGGTAACAGGTCGCGGAAACAATCCGGTTTTCCCTTACAATAATTGCACCGTCATGCAGCGGGGTATTATGCTCAAAAATATTAATCAGAACCTGGGAAGATACAATACAGTCCATATAGATTCCGGTACTTTCATACTCCGTCAGACGGATCGCCTGCTCCACTACAATCAGTGCTCCTGTCTTTACTTTTCCCATGGCGAAGCATGCTTCCACAATCGCATCGATCGTCCTGCTGCTGAACCGTTCGTTTTCTTTCCCCTTGTCAAGCGGCACAATCGCTGTGAGGAACCGTTTTTCCCCAAGCTTTTCCAGCGCCCGGCGAAGCTCCGGCTGGAAAACCACAATCGCCGCGGTCGCAAGGATCGATACACTGTTCCTTGCAATCCACAAAATGGTATTCATCTTCAATATGGCTGCGACAAGAATGAAAACAGCAAGGACCAGAATTCCCTTTAGCAGCATCCATGCCTTTGTGTTTTTGATCCAGACCATGATCTGATAGATCAGAAACGCTACAATCACAATTTCCACAATATCCGTCCAGTAAATATCCGGCAGATACCAGTCCGGAAAATATCCTCTCATAGCTTCAAAAAATCTGCTGTTCATTCCTGTCACCTCCCATCATCTTATACTCACCCATGTTATCCCCTTTTTTCTTTTGCTATTTAGATTCGTCTTTATCGTCCAATTCATTTTTCAGCAGCTTCTCAAGATCCATTTCTTCCTGAAGCTGCTTGGCCAGAAGCATCTCTTCTGTCATCCCCGGTATGTAGGTCTTCTCTGTAGTTTTTTCCGCCGGAGACGGGGAAGCTTCTTCTATTTCTTCGATCCTTGTATCCCGGTTTTTGTTCTCATTCTTTTTGGAATCTGTCTTTCGTCTGCTGATCTTTTTCACCCGTTTTTCAGGAACAGCAACAGATACCTTTGGTATCGCTTTAACATAATAGTAATATTCGTCATCCTCGTACTGAAATTTTTCTGCCTTGGAATAGTCGACAGAAAAAATGAAAAACTCCAGAATCAGGGCAAGAAGAACCGAAATAATATTTCCGAAAATCAATGTCACATAATCAATCTGTACACTGAAGACGATGCTTCCTGCAACGATGACGATAATGTCGGCCACCGCTCCGGCTGCCACGCCGATTTTCCATGATTGATCGAACTCACTTGTTCTAAGTGTGTAGACAACCAGAACCGCCACAACAAATGATGCGATGTAAATCCACATTTCTTTATTCTGCAGGATCTGTGTGGCAAACAAGGTCATCTCTCCTGCCATTCCGCTTGCCCCCGTTACAGCTGTTGCCGACATTTCCAGATAATTGATCATGGAATAGATCAGCGTACCGAAAAAAATCGGCATGATACAGATTGGCGTTCCCATCAGCGCAAATGCCATCGGAACCGCAAACGGAATCTTGAAAAAGTATGCGACCATAACAAGAAGGACAATCATCGACTTTTCCGGTGTAAAACGAAAATAGAAAATGAACATTACTGCAAACAGAGCTGCCGTCACAATCATAACTCCCATCGACAGGGCATATACGTGAATTAAAATCAGCACCGCTGTCACCAGTACGGTAAGTGTTCCCGGAAGGAACGCACAGATCAGAGCCAGTATCAAAGTAACAAGCGGATTTGCCACAGCCTCCATATAACCAATCTTGGAATTAACAAGATAAAATACAATAAAAGCAAGCAGAAACTGTACGATTTTATCTACTTCTTTTGAGTATTTCGCGTAAAAGGCCTGCAGCTGCTCCTTCAGGACAAATAAATTACTCATTTTTTTTCTTCCTTTCTTTACCGTAAAATTTCTCCAGCTGAGTCAGCATACGGACATAGCGCTTTACTCTCCCCTTTGCCCTGATATGCTTCTTCTGGTAAAACCTGGAAGCAAAAAGCCCGTAAGAAACAGCAAGAATCAGATATAGCGCAACAGCCGCCAGCATAATCAGAACTATGCTTATCAAAGTTGCCTCATTCAGAAAGGATTCCATAAAAGCGGCCGCAAACACTCCAAACAGAACTACATATCCTATCGTAACCCAGATCACAGTAATAATCGTCTGATAGCTGATATAATCTTTTTTGTAATAGGAAGCAATTTTAAAATCTTCTTTTCCATATTTTTCCTCATATAGAGCCATTTTGTTCATCAGCTTTACTTTTTCTTCGTTAACCATATTCCACCTTCCTATCCTCAGAAAACTATGTTCAGTATATCAAAAATCAAATATCTTGTCCAATACTTATCGTCAAAAAGAACACCCTCCTGACTCCTGCTTTCTTCAGTGTTTTTGCGGCCTCATTGACCGTATTGCCCGTCGTATAGATGTCATCAATAAGAAGTACCCGTTCCGGAAGTCCGGTTTTTCGTTCAACCTGAAAACTTCCTTCCAGATTATGTGCTCTTCCGCGTCTGTTCAGACTTTTCTGAGCGTCTGACGTCTTCCGCTTTCGGATCAGTCCGGTTTCCACCGGAATTCCGGTAAGTTTTCCAAGTTCTTCTGCCAGAATTTCCGCCTGATTGTAACCACGTTTTCTCTTCTTCCACTTATCCATCGGAACCGGAAGGATCGCCTGTACCTTCCATTTCTGAATCTGCTTTCCCAGACGTTCTTTCATTGTTTCCGCATAATACCGGGCATATACCCTGCGGTTTTTAAACTTGAACTGATAGATGGAGCCGCTCACCGGGGGCCGGTGCGTCCAGAGACTCCTCCCTCTGTCAAACCAGCAGTTTCCATCCTCAATTCTCTCCCGGCAGTCCCTGCAGTACTCTGTCTGTTCATCCCCGACCGGTTTCCCGCATTTTTTGCACATTGGTTCTTTTATCCATGAAAGTTTTTTCAGACAGTCTGTACACGGCCCCTTCGCGTTCACCTTTCCGCAGAACGGGCAGACATCCGGATAAAGCAGTTTCCATATATTCTTCATGCTGTTTTTGTTCTGATTTTCCCTACGATAGTTCCCGGATCCTCTCCGAGAGAGAAGTGTTCCGCTTCTGCTCTTCAACATTTCGAATCATTTCCTGAAAAACAGTATCGCTTCCTACAAGTGTAACACATTTTTTTGCTCTTGTAACTGCCGTATACAATAAATTCCTGCAATAAAGCTGTTTTGGCCCCGAGAGAAGCGGAATAATAACCGCCGGATACTCACTTCCCTGAGATTTATGGATAGTAACCGCATAGGCAAGCTCCAGTTCATCCAGCAGCTTAAACGGATATTTTACCTTACGTTTTTCGTCAAACTCCACTTCCACAGTCTCATCATATGTATGAATGGCCGTCACAATACCTATATCTCCGTTGAAAACTCCGATCCCTTTATCAACAACCAGTCCGTATTTTGTGGCAATCTCCCATTCCAGCTGATAGTTGTTTTTCGTCTGCATCACTTTATCGCCGACACGGAATATTTTTTCCCCATATTCCTTTTCCTGCTTTTTAGGGGACGGCGGATTTAAATACTGCTGCAGAATCCGGTTTAACCGTTCCACTCCCAGAAGCCCCTTCTTCATCGGCGCCAGCACCTGAATATCTGTCATTTTTGCATCCACATACCGCGGAAGTTTTTTCTGGATCAGTGTCAGGATCACGCTGATAATAACATCTGCATCCTGTCTTTTTAAAAAGAAAAAATCTCTGCTCTTATTATCAAGCCGTACTTCCAGTCCCGCGTTGATCCGATGCGCATTGACGACAATATCACTTTCCTGTGCCTGCCGGAAAATCCTGGTCAGCATCATGACAGGAAATACTTCGGAATCGATCAGATCCTTGAGCACTTTTCCCGGACCCACCGACGGAAGCTGATTGATATCTCCTACAAGAATCAGTCTTGTCCCCGGGATCACCGCAGACAAAAGCGCATGCATCAGAGGCAGATCCACCATGGACATTTCATCAATAATTACCACATCTGTTTCCAGAGGATTCTCCTGATTTCTCCCGAATCCTCCTTTCCCTGTCTCCTCAGGATTTCCACTGACTTCCAGAAGGCGGTGAATTGTCTGCGCCTCATATCCGGTCGTCTCTGTCATCCTTTTGGCGGCGCGTCCTGTCGGCGCGGCAAGACGGATATCCATCCCTTCACTCAGGAAATAGCGGATCATGGCATTGATCGTGGTTGTCTTTCCGGTTCCCGGCCCTCCTGTCAGGATAAAGATACCGTTTTTTACCGCCTCTGCCACCGCTTCTCTCTGTCTTTCATCCAGCGTGGACTCATTCTGCTTTTCCAGCTTTTCAATCCGTTTCCGGATCAGACTGTCGTCTTCCTCGTACCGGATATTCAGCTCTTTGAGCATCCGTGCCGTATTCATCTCCATGTAATAGTACTTTGCCGGATATACACGGACCTGCTCTTCATCCTGCTTCAGGACAACCTTCTTTTCCATCGCAAGATCCATCAGATACTTCTCAATATCTGTAATCTCCACTTCCAGAAGCTGTGCCGCTTTTGCTGAAAGCACCTTTTCTTCCAGATATACATGACCTTCCTGTACACTTTGAAGCAGTGTATAAAAAATCCCGCTCTGAATCCGGAAATCTGAATCCGTATGAATTCCGATTCTGAATGCTATCTCATCTGCCGTTTTAAATCCGACTCCTTCAATATCATCTGCCAGTCTGTATGGATTTTCTTCCAGAATGCTGTAAATTCCCAGTCCGTATTTCTGATAGATCTTGACTGCCAGATTGATGGAAATCCCGTATTTCTGCAGATAAATCATTGCCTGTCTGAGGTCTTTCTTTTCTTCTACCTGTACGCAGATTTCCCGGGCCTTTCTCTCACTGATTCCCTTGATTTCCGCCAGCCGCTCCGGCTCTTCCTCCATAATGCGGAATGTATCTTCTCCAAATTTCGCAACGATCTTTCCTGCAAGCGCAGGCCCGATCCCCTTCACAGCACCGGATCCAAGATACCGCTCAATGGATTCCCTGTCCTCCGGCTCCTTTACCTTGTGCCCTGTCACCTGAAGCTGCAGCCCGTAAGAAGGATGCATGACATACTCTCCTTCCAGTTCCAGAAATTCCCCATCCCCAATGTACGGAAATTTTCCGACACAGGTTACTTCCCCGTTCTCATTATGAAATTGAAATACCGTATAACCATTCTCCTCGTTTCTGAAAATAATATGGTCAATGTATCCCGTTATCTTTTCCACCTGTTTCCTCCATTTGTATTCACCTTCAATACCGCCAGCCTCTTGTCATGCAACCGGCGGAAAGCAACAGGACTGCTGCGAAAGTAATCCTCTTCCCGCAGCAGTCCTTCTGTTTTGACTTCTATACATGAAACTTTTTGTTCTCACTCATAAATTCTACGAACTGACCGGTTCCGATCGCAACAACCTGCATCGGATCCTCCGCTGTCATTGTATTGATGCCTGTCCGCTCTTCAATCAGCTCTTCCAAGCCTCTGAGCAGGGAACCGCCTCCTGTCAGAACAATTCCTCTGTCGAGAATATCTGCTGAAAGCTCCGGAGGTGTTCTCTCCAGCACACCAATTACAGCCTCCACGATCTGACTTGTCGGCTCTCTTAAAGCTTCTTCTGTCTCCGAAGAAGAAACCGTTACCGTCTTTGGAAGACCCGTAACAAGGTTACGTCCCCGCACCTCGATCGTCTCGTCCTCCACCAGCGGATAAGTCGTGCCTATCCGGATCTTGATATCTTCTGCGGTACGTTCTCCAATCAGAAGATTGTGCTTTTTCCTCATGTAACGCACAATCGCCTCATCAAAGTCATCTCCCGCAATTTTCAGTGATGTATTGACAACAGTACCGCCAAGAGAGATCACCGCAATATCCGATGTGCCTCCTCCGATATCTACAATCATATTTCCACATGCTTTGGAAATGTCGATACCTGCCCCGATTGCCGCTGCAACCGGCTCTTCGATCAGATGCACTTCTCTTGCGCCTGCCGCGAATGTCGCCTCTTCCACAGCCTTTTTCTCAACCTCTGTTACACCGCTCGGTACACAGACGCTGATACGAGGGCGTTTGAATGTACGCTTTCCAAGCGACTTCTGCACAAAATATTTGATCATCTTCTCCGTAACCGTATAATCTGAAATCACGCCCTGTCTGAGAGGACGTACCGCTACAATATTGCCCGGTGTTCTTCCAAGCATCAGTCTTGCCTCTTCCCCGATTGCGCGGATCTCATTTGTATCTCTGTCAAACGCAACTACGGACGGCTCCTTGAGCACAACGCCTTTTCCTTTCACATATACAAGGACACTCGCTGTCCCCAGGTCAATTCCAATATCTACTACCGCCATGAACTAAACCCCTTTCGCAAATCCTCTATATTCGCTCCTCTTTGGTCTATTATACTTCCTCTTTCGCATGTCAGAACTCATAAACCTCTGGTTCTACGCATACATTTGTTATTATAATCAATCTTCCTGAAAATGGAAAGAGTTTTTTCCCAGAATCTGTAACTTTCATTATTTCTTAAGGAATGGGGCGAGATAGCGTCCTGTGTAGGATTCCGGACATTCGACGATCTCTTCTGGAGTTCCTTTTGCAATCACAGTTCCGCCCTTGTCTCCTCCTTCCGGACCCATATCAATAATATAATCTGCTGTTTTGATCACATCCAGATTGTGTTCAATGACAATGACTGTATTTCCATCAGCCGCAAGTCTTCTGAGAATCTCGGTCAGCTTATGGACATCTGCAAAATGAAGTCCTGTTGTAGGCTCGTCCAGAATATAAACAGTCTTTCCGGTACTTCGTTTACTCAGCTCGGCAGCAAGCTTGATCCGCTGTGCTTCCCCTCCGGAAAGGGTGGTAGACGGCTGGCCCAGACGGATATAGGAAAGTCCCACGTCGTAGAGCGTCTCCATCTTTCTGCGGATACTCGGCACATTTTCAAAGAAGGTCAGCGCTTCTTCCACTGTCATATCCAGCACGTCGTAAATGCTCTTTCCTTTATATTTCACTTCCAATGTTTCCCGGTTATAACGCTTTCCGTGACAGACTTCACACGGTACATAGACATCCGGCAGGAAATGCATCTCAATCTTCAGGATTCCATCCCCGCTGCACGCCTCACAGCGTCCTCCTTTTACATTGAAACTGAACCGGCCCTTCTTGTAGCCTCTCGCCTTTGCATCCGGCGTTGCCGCAAACAGGTCACGGATCAGGTCAAACACTCCTGTATACGTGGCCGGATTGGACCGCGGCGTACGCCCGATCGGAGACTGGTCGATATTAATGACTTTGTCAAGCTTCTCCAGCCCCAGAATCTCTTTATGCTTTCCAGGGATCGTTCTTGCATGATTGAGCACTTTTGCAAGCTTTTTGTACAGGATTTCATTGATCAGAGAACTTTTTCCCGAACCGGAAACTCCTGTTACACAGGTCATAACGCCAAGTGGAATCTCTACATTGACATTTTTCAGGTTGTTTTCTTTTGCCCCGACAATTTTCAGATATCCGGACGGAACCGCCCGTTTCTCCGGAACAGGGATACGGATTCTTCCGCTCAGGTAATCTCCGGTGACAGAACCCGGCGTATTCATAATCTCTTCCGCTGTACCTGCAGCAACTACCTCGCCTCCGTGCTCCCCGGCTCCCGGCCCGATATCCACGATGTAATCTGCAGCAAGCATGGTATCTTCATCGTGCTCTACCACAATCAACGTATTTCCAAGATCACGAAGATGTTTGAGCGTACTGAGCAGCTTGTCATTATCTCTCTGATGGAGTCCGATACTTGGCTCATCCAGAATGTAGGCGACTCCGACAAGTCCGGATCCAATCTGTGTTGCAAGCCGGATTCTCTGTGCCTCTCCTCCGGACAGCGTTCCGGTTGCTCTGGCAAGCGTCAGATAATCCAGTCCTACATCCATCAAAAATCCTGTTCTGGACTTGATCTCTTTTAAAATCTGGCCTCCGATCATTTCCTGAACCGGTGTAAGTTCCAGATTCTCGAGAAATTTCTGGAGATTTTCAATCGACATTGCGGTAACTTCATAAATATTTTTGTCGCCTACCGTCACTGCCAGCGCCTCTTTCTTCAGTCTCTGTCCCTTACATGCATGGCACGGGGTAATTCTCATAAAAGTTTCGTATTCGGCCTTCATCGCCTCCGATCCGGTCTCCCGGTATTTTCTTTCCACACTCTTTATGAGTCCGTCAAAAGCCACGTCATAGACACCTTCTCCCCGCTGTCCTCTGTAACGGACTTTTACCGACTTTCCGTTGGTTCCGTAAAGCAGAATGTCCTGAATTTTTTTCGGATACTCTTCAAACGGGGTATCCAGATCAAAATCATAGGCTTCTCCGAGAGCACGCAGGATGGCATTGGTAAAACTGGACGGATCCATGCAGGACTGCCATCCAAGCACTGCAATCGCGCCCTGATTGATACTCAGTCCTTTATCCGGAATCATCAGGTCTGCATCAAACTCCATCTTATATCCAAGTCCAAAACATTCCGGGCAGGCGCCGAACGGATTGTTGAACGAAAAACTTCTTGGTTCAATTTCATCAATGCTGATGCCGCAGTCCGGACAGGAAAAGCTCTGGCTGAAGTTGATCGGCTCGCCTCCGATCACGTCGACTGTCATCAGTCCTTCCGCCAGATTCAGTACGGTCTCAATGGAATCGGTCAGACGCTTTTCGATTCCCGGCTTTACCACAAGCCGGTCGACTACGATCTCGATATAGTGTTTAATATTTTTTTCCAGACTGATCTCTTCTGTCAGCTCGTACATATTTCCATCGATACGGACCCTGACATACCCGCTCTTTTTCGCTTTATCCAAAAGCTTGGCGTGAGTTCCCTTTCTGCCTCTTACCACCGGTGCAAGAAGCTGGATTTTGGTACGCTCCGGCAGGCTCATAATCTGATCCGTCATCTGATCCACCGTCTGCTTTTTGATTTCCTTTCCACAGTTCGGACAGTGCGGAATTCCGATTCTCGCGTAGAGAAGACGGAAATAATCATAGATCTCTGTAACGGTTCCTACCGTTGATCTTGGATTCCGGTTGGTCGACTTCTGGTCAATGGAAATCGCAGGGGAAAGTCCCTCGATGCTCTCTACATTCGGCTTTTCCATCTGCCCCAGAAACTGTCTCGCATAGGAAGACAATGACTCCATATATCGTCTCTGCCCCTCTGCATAAATCGTATCAAAGGCAAGAGATGACTTTCCGGAACCACTCAATCCCGTCAGTACGACAAGTTCATTTCTCGGTATGTCCAGATCAATATTTTTCAGATTGTGTTCATTTGCTCCGCGTATACGGATATACTGTTTGTTGCCCATCTTTTTTCCCTTCTTATTATCCATCTATCTCCTGCAGATGCTTTTTGATTTCAATCATCTTGTCACGCAGCTCTGCCGCAGTCTCGAAATCCAGATCGGCGGCTGCCTTTTTCATCTGCTTGTTCAAGTCTTTTACAAGTTTTTCCAGTTCTTCCCTGCTCATGGATTCCGGATCTTTCTCCAGCATCTTTTCCTGTTTTGCCACCTTCTTGGAAATGCTGATCAGATCGCGGACTGCCTTTTGAATCGTCTTCGGCGTGATGCCGTGTTCCTCATTATACTGCATCTGAATCTCCCGGCGCCGTCTCGTCTCGTCAATGGCAGCTTTCATGGAATCCGTCACAGTATCCGCATACATGATGACATGGCCTTCCGCATTTCGTGCGGCACGTCCGATCGTCTGAATCAGCGAAGTCTCCGAACGCAGAAATCCTTCCTTGTCCGCATCCAGAATCGCCACCAGTGTAATCTCCGGTATATCAAGACCTTCCCTCAACAGGTTGATTCCCACAAGCACGTCAAATACATCCAGACGCATGTCACGGATAATCTCTGTCCGTTCCAGCGTATCAATATCAGAATGAAGATACCGCACCCGGATTCCCAATTCCCGCATATAATCCGTCAGATCTTCTGCCATCCGCTTGGTCAGTGTTGTGATCAGAATCTTGTTTTTCTTGGCCACTTCTTTGTTGACTTCACCGATAAGGTCGTCAATCTGGCCCTCCACAGGACGCACTTCCACTTCCGGATCCAGAAGTCCCGTCGGGCGGATCACCTGCTCTGCCCGCAGAAGCTCATGCTCTTCCTCGTAGGTGCCCGGCGTCGCTGACACAAACATCACCTGGCTGATCTTGCTTTCAAATTCTTCAAAGTTAAGCGGACGGTTGTCCTTTGCTGACGGCAGACGGAATCCATAATCCACAAGCGTCGTCTTTCTGGACTGGTCTCCATGATACATTCCGCCAATCTGCGGAATCGTCTTGTGAGACTCGTCGATAATCATCAGGAAATCATCCGGGAAATAGTCCAGAAGCGTATGCGGCGGTTCGCCCTCTTTCAGACCCGTCAGATGTCTAGAATAGTTCTCAATCCCGGAGCAGAATCCTGTTTCCCTCAGCATCTCAATATCAAAGTTCGTCCGTTCCGAAATCCGCTGCGCCTCTAAAAGCTTGTCTTCACTTTTGAAAAAACGGATCTGCTGTTCCAGTTCCTCCTCAATCTGTCCAAGCGCCCGGTCCATGTTTTCCTTTGATACCACGTAGTGGGACGCCGGGAAAATCGCGATGTGATTCAGCTCATTTTTAATCTCTCCTGTCAGAGAATCCACCTCTGTGATCCGGTCGATCTCATCGCCAAAAAACTCTATCCGAATGATATTTTCTCCCGATCCCGCCGGAAATACTTCCAGCACGTCACCGTGCACCCGGAATGTTCCCCGCTTAAAATCAATATCATTTCTGTCATACTGAATATCAATCAGTTTCCCGATCACTTCATCCCGGTCCTTGATCATACCCGGCCGCAGGGAAATCACCATGTTCTGATAATCGATCGGGCTACCAAGTCCATAGATACAGGAAACACTCGCTACAATAATAACGTCCTTTCTCTCAGACAGCGCCGCAGTGGCCGAATGCCGCAGCTTGTCGATTTCATCATTGATCGCTGAATCCTTGGCAATGTAGGTGTCTGAGGACGGAACGTATGCCTCCGGCTGGTAGTAATCGTAGTAAGAGACAAAGTACTCTACGGCGTTATGAGGAAAGAATTCCTTGAATTCACCGTAGAGCTGCGCGGCAAGTGTCTTATTGTGGGCGATAATAATCGTCGGTTTATTTAACTGCTGGATGACGTTTGCCATCGTAAATGTTTTTCCGGAACCGGTGACACCAAGAAGCGTCTCACACTGATTTCCCTCTTTGAAACCTTGAACCAGCTGTTCGATCGCCTGAGGCTGGTCGCCGGTCGGCTTGTATTCTGATACTAATTCAAAATGATCCATGATTATCTCCTTTATGAATCTAGTATTTTCATTCTCTTCCGCTATTATAGCAAAGTATAAAAAGAAAGTACAGAACAAACATTCGAATTCGTTCTGTACTTTAACTGAATCAATTATTCATATTACAATTAAAAATTGATTATTTCTTTAATTCCGTAATTTTTATTACTACCCTTATACATTCATCGCAGCAATTCTCTTTTGAAACATTCTCGACATGGCATTCTTCAACTCTAGCTTCCTCAATAAACTTAACAAAAGCTCGAGAGTAATACCTAGGGACATATCCCAATGTTTTTTGTTGCTCATTGACTACACGAATCGCATTTGCATCATGCGGATTATCAACTTCATGTTTCAGAAAAACTTCATCTCCTCTTGTAACTTGAATTGCCTCCTTACACTGATTACCATCACAGCCCAAATAATGCCTTGCTCCAGCCACATAAAATAATTTTTCAAAACTACTTTCATAATTTAAAATCGGATCAATAAATTGTAAATTATCAATCGGCAATTTAGCCCCACTCTTCTTTAGCAGCTGATACGAATCGTACTCTTCCAAATCATATTTTTTTAAAATTTTGTTGATATCTTTTCTTTTTCTATCTGGAAGCCTGCTGGCAAAAACAGGAAACAATTTTTCAGATTTATATACAACTTCTAATTTTTCAAATGATACTAAAGGTGTAAATCCAACTTTAAGAGCCTCTGTTATTTCTTCACAATATTGAAACTCATACTGTCCATTTTTTGTTAGCTGACCAACAATGTATTGTCGTCTATTTGAAGCACATTTCCAAATCAAATATAAATAGTCCTTGCCATCTTTAATTGCCACGTTACTCCTCCTCTCCAAAATAGACCGTTCTCAACATCTGCCTTTTTTCCAATAAATATTTTGAAATTAACTTTTTCTTACTATCTGATAATTCCTCTTTCGAATACACTTTTAGTATATCATAAATTTGTTCTTCCGTCATAATAGCAAAAATTTTTTTTGCAAAATCACATGTCTCGTCAAAATAGTTTTCTTTTAAATATTTCAGCACATTTAAGTGAGTTGGACGCTTTTCATCAAGCTCTTTACATCGAAGCAATGACCTTGATTTTGTATCAACTAGTGAGTTCCACCTAGTTTTATCTTTTCCAAAATAACCTGCTATCTGTTCTTCCGCAATATATGCACATAACGAAGAACTATTATCATACAATGGAGACCATTCCATTTTATCATCTTCTATAATAATTGCCCAGTTATTTTGATGTCTGTCTGAATTTCCTATTAAATAGTCAAACATTAGCATTTTCAAGAAACCTTCTATTGGTACAAATGGTTCTATTGCTTTTTTTACCATTTCAATAGAATATCTATGCTTCGTTACACTATCAATAAACTGTTCAGGATTATATTCCGGATATATTACTGTAATAAAATAGATTCCCTCAACAAGACTTTGATTAGAATTTTTTATAATATTATAACTCATCGAACCTTCTCTTCCATGATATATTCCCAATTCAAACTTAGCACAGGGAATTTCCAGCAACTTTGCTATTTCATAAGCAATGCATTCAGAAACGTGATCTGTTGTACCAATATCTTTTTTAAATTTAAACAAGCCCGTTTGACCTGTAGCAGGATTTTGAAGCCAAATTTTTTCACTTCTACCACTTCCTTCAGATGCGCCTTCATATTCCTCCCAAAAGGAAAAATCTTTCATTATTTTACCCCCTTTCTCATATTTCTATATTTTAAAACAGATGTCTATTCTCCACTCAGACACTTTATAGTGTAAATGCCACCTAATAACAACCTTTTAAACCTTTTCAAAAGACTATCATTACGAATTTTCCTGCCCAAAGCCGCAAAATCATTTTATCGGCCTAGCATTATCCTGTCCATTTCATCCGATTCTGTTCACAAAATCTGAGCTACTGTTCCTTCTAAATCTTTCCGCAGATTCAGTATTGCCCAACATTTTTGTCTGTTTCAAATCATTTGTCTAAAACATTTTCTTGATCACAAATATACTGCTCTTTATAAATGATTCAGTAATACTTCAATGAAATATACATCACACATATTCGATGGCTGACTGAGATACGCTAACAGGTTGTTGCTCACTTATTTTCTGCAATTTCCAATATATGTATGGGACTTTATCATAACCATTACCAATTTTAGGCCCCAAAATAATTTCTTTAATAATTGTTGATACTTTCAATTGGAGATATATTCTCGGTACTCCTCCTTCAATACATTTTGATTCCTTTATATCTTTCTCATTTCCATTCCTGATAAAAAATACTCGTACCTCTTCCTCGTTTTTATAATCATCTTTTTTGATCAGATATTGCACACGATTTAAAATACAATTCACAACTTCCTCTACGTCGTCTTTTATCTCCTCTGTACAATTATCTATCACTTTTAAAATTTGTAGATAAATTTTTTGCATTGCGTTTATGTATGTCGTAACATCTTTTCCATTACTGGTACAAAATTTTTGCCCATCAAAGTAAGCAACATTATATAAACAATACGACTCTTCATTTCGAAGATTATTGATTTCCATATCTTCTCTACTTTCTACAAGTTTTTGTCCTTTTTTAAACATTTCTTGACTTATACGAATAAAACAGCCTTTTCCTTCATCCGCATATTGTACCCACATAGGTAAACTGTCTACCTTTGTAGTGAATGACTTTAAAAAAATAATTGTATTATCATACTTCCATCTTTTGAGTTGGCCTCTCCGCTTATTATATTTTTCCCCATTTGCCTTTCCTAAATATTCGTCCAGCACTTTCCCCTCATTAGGATCATTCATATGTCTCGCATCAAACAACGCAATTCTATATTTTACCTCCTCCATATCATCATTTAAAAGATAGTATAGTGATGATAAACTTGTATAGTAACCCAAATCCACAGATTCATCGTCAAAACAAAGTTTTTCCATCAACTCAGAAGAAACCTCTACCAAATCAAAAAACAGCTCAATTAATGCTATTTGTATATATTGCTTTTCTTTGTATTTTAAGTAAAAATCAAATATAGGGATATAACGTTTAGCACTATCTAACATACTTGTTGGTACCTTTAAATAGCAGTCTACCGCCTCATTCAATACTTCTTCTAATTTTTCTATATTTCCACTACTTTCTCTCATTATTTCTAAAGCAGCAAAAAGTGCAGCTCGCCCACATTGTCCAGCAACTATTGCTTCACCATATTTGTCTTTTGCTTTTTTATAAATTTTCAGAACTTCTTGATATTCTTTCAAGTAATACAAAATATTACATTCAATAGTATATCCCATATCGCTACAATCATCTGGTGAGAGTTGTCTAAGTGTATTCAAAGACATTTTTAACATTTTTTCTGGTTTTTCCAATTCAAGTGCCCGCTCATATTGTGCTCCTGCTAAATATAAATAACTAAAACTTCCCACACCAATACGGTGTGTTGAACCTTGAAAATTCAATATTTCAGCCAATAAAAAAGGCATAAACCTGTCCCGTTTGGTATAATGGAATTGACGAAAAACCATCTATACAAAGGAGATTTATGCCATGTCCAGTATACCACAAAACTATTGCGATGAGAACGAGTTAATTGATTGTGTTCAGAGATTTTTTTCCAGGCATCATGTCGGCAAGCTTCTCGCCAAATGCAATGGGATGAAAGAAAAAGGTGTTTCACCTGTTTCTCTGCTCCGCTACAAGCTCAGCAACATTTTTGTCGGAAGAAGCATGTATATGCAGCAACGAACTGGCTCTTTTAAGGAAGATTTTTCAAAGAACACTTTTTATCGGTTCCTAAATTCGGCAAAAACAAACTGGCTCCGTTTTACTTCTCTTCTGGCTGCTGATATCGTCAATAATGATCTCAAAG